>VBEY01000184.1 GCA_005889295.1 Chloroflexota bacterium
AGGGCCACGTCACGCTCAGCACGACCGACAAGATCACGTTCAAGTAGCCGCAGCCGACGGCCGAATCCGCTCGCAGAGAAGGACAGGACCGTCATCCCCTCGCGCCTACCATCTGGCGATGGCGGGAACAGGATTCACGCGAACCGCACCGTTGAAGCATTGGAGCGGCTGGCTTCCGATCGCGATTCCCGTCTTCCTCCTCGTCCTGGGGCTGCGCTATATCGCCATCAACGGCCTCGTACGCCCAGCCGACGAGGGCACCGAGGCGCACCTCTTCCAAATCCTCATGCCCGTGCAGCTCGCGGTCATGGCCTACTTCGCGCTTCGTTGGCTCCCGCGCGCACCAGGAGGGACACTCCTCGTGCTCGCGCTGCAGACCGTCGCGGCTGCAGCGGTGTTCGCGATGGTGTACTGGATCGAGCACCCGGCGCTGACGGGCTGACCAAGCCCGTCCGCACTACACGAGATCGTCTAGGGCGCCCGCCCGCCGTGCCCGTTCCTGTCCGTCGATCCAAGTCTTCTCGATCACGAATGGTTGCCAGAGGCTCGCGGCGACGCGCCTGATCTCGTCGTCGGTATACGGCTGCGGGTCACCGATCGTCATCGCGTATGCGAGCCGCTTGGCGTTCTCCTCGAGATAGAGCGAGAGCGTCACGCAGCTCGGCACTTCTTCCGCGACGACGGCGACGCCGTGCCCTCGAAGAAGGACGGCACGGTGCTCCGCGAGATCCTTCGCTACGGCTCGGCCCTGCTCGTCGTTCCGGACGAGATCCGGATCGTCGTACACGGGCACGGACCTTCCGAATGGAGCGCCGGCATTGAACGCGGTGATGAGCGGCTTCCCGACGGTCGCGAACGCCGTGGCGGCGAGCGGGTGGAAGTGCGCGACGCTCCGGATCTCAGGCCGCGCGCGATAGCAGCCGAGGTGCAGGGCCGTCTCCGCCGGCGCCTCGCCGCTCACGACCGTGCCGTCGGCGACCCTCACGACCGCGACCTGCGCCGGCGTCACCGAGATGCGCGACGCACGGCGGCCATTGATGTAGGCGACATCGCCGTCACGGAGGCTGATGTGCCCGTGCATGTCGAAGAGGCCCGCGACCGCCATAACGCGACAGGCGAGCGCGACGAGCGCGCGATCTTCCGCCTCACGGGGACGGGCGATAGCAGCGGTCATCTGGCTCACGTCGGGTAACCCTCCGGCGATTCTTCGCTCGTCTCGTGGCCGATGTGCGCGTAGCGGCGCCTGAAGCGCAGCAGCGCGTCGATCTTCGACGGATCCACCTGATGCGCCTTCACCTCACCGGTGAAGAGGATGTGGTCCCCGGTCGCGCGAGAGTCGCGGACGACGCACCACATGACGGCCATGCTGTCGGCGACCGCCGGCGCGCCACCCGCATCGGGGGGTGCCTCGAGCGGGGCGATCCGGAGGCTCGCGAACTTGTCCGGTCCCTCCGCCGACTTGCCCGCTCGCTCTGCGATGTCCTGCTGCGATGCGTGGAGGAACGAAACGCTGAACGCGCCGGTCCGCTGGATCAGCTTGCAGGTGCGGCTTCCAGGGTGTTCGGCGATGGCGATCATCGGCGGCGAGAACGACACGTACATCGCGGTCCCCGTCGCGCACGAGCGCTCGGCGCCGTCGGCCGCGCCGACGATCGCGACGCCGTGCGGGATTCGGGACAGCACAGCCCGGGCGAAGGCGTACCGATCGACAGTGTTTTCGGGCACGCGGGCGAGGCTAGCAGGAATGGTCAAATGGTCTGATAATTCTGCGCCGTCGCGCCCGGGGGTCGCGCCCACGCACGCGCGATGGGAGGTGCGCACATGGGGGCGGTGAAAGCACTGCGAGTCACGGCCGTCGCGATCTCGGTGGCGATCGTCGCCGGTTGCGGAGGCAACACCGGGGGGACTGCCGGCGTGAGTCCCACGGCGACAACCCTCGCCAGCGCCACGCCGACGCCCGCGCCGATCAAGGTCCGCGCGGCGTACGGCAATGTGACTCCCGCGAACCTTGCGCCGTTCTACGCCAAAGAGAAGGGCATCTTCCTCCAGAACGGGCTTGACGTGGACCTCTCGCTCATCGACGGGGGCGGCAAGTCGATGGCTGCGCTCCTCGGGAACTCCGTCGACATCGCCCAGCTCGGCGGCACCGAGACGATGAGCGCGTACGTCGGCGGCGGCGACGTCCAAGCCGTCGCGCTGTTCGTGCCCGTGTCGCCCTGGGTGCTCATGGCTCCGTCGAGCTACACCGGCCCGAACGACCTCAGGGGCAAGACCATCGGCGTCGCCTCGAAAGGCGGTTCGTCGGAGGTCGCCGCGGTCCAGCAGATCGAGAGGCTCGGTCTGAAGACGAGCGACGTCACGATCCTGGCGACGGGATCCGTCGCCAACCTGACCGCGGCGATGCTCGCGAATCAGGTCTACGCCGGCCCGGGCCATCCGCCAGACACAGCGGCGCTGTTCAAGGCCGGGTACAAGGTGATCATGGATCTCGCCGCGCAGAACGTCCCCGCGGTCGAGAACTGCACCATCGTGACAAAGAAGTACGCGAGCGAGCACAAGGACGTGATGCAGAAGTACGTCGACGCCCTCATCCAAGCGATCGTCGCGATGAAGAAAGACAAGCCCGGCACGATCCCGGTCATGCAGAAGCTCCTCAACGTGACTGACCAGGACGCGCTCTCGCAGACCTATGACTACTACGTCACGCAGATATTCCCCGTGTACCCGACGGTCGCGCCGAAGGAATGGAACTACAGCCGCGATGAGCTCGCGAAGACGAATGCAGCGGTTAAGGATCTCGACGTGACCAAGGTCATCGACAACACCTTCGTCAAGAACGCACAGGACCGGAAGGTCGGCGGGTAGGGGCAGGTAACGCGTTCCACACCCTCTCGGCAGTGATCGGGAGGGTGTGGACGCGCGAACCGCACGCGTCCTGCACCGCGTTCGCGACCGCCGCGGGCACGCCCGGGTTCACGAGCTCTCCCGCGGAGCGCGCGCCGTAGGGACCGACGCCGTGGCCGTCCGAGAGATGCACGATCCGGAGCGGCGGCACGTCCGCGATGGTCGGCAGCTTGTAGTCGCCGAGGTTCGCCGCCCGCACGCGCCCGTCCTCGAGCGCGAGGTCCTCGAACAAAGCCATCCCCAACCCGTAGACGAATCCGCCCTCGAGCTGGCCGCGTAGCCCGACCGGGTTGATGACCTGGCCGACATCGACCGCGACGACCGCCGCCAGCACGCGCACGGCGCCCGTGTCGACATCGACGGCGACCTCGATCGCGTGCGCGCACGCGCCGTGATCGGACGCGGTCGCGTCGAACTTCGCGCTCACCACAATCTCTTCGCCCGTCCCGAGCGCCTTGGCCGCTTCCGCGACCGAGCGGCCGCCGAGCTTCTCCTTCAATGCCTGCGCCGCGGCGAGCGCGGCGCCGCCGTGCACCGGCGTGACGCGGCTGCCGCCGATGCCCGGGTCCTGCGGGCCCTCGGTCGAGAGCCTGCGCACGCGCACGGTGACCGGATCGACGCCCAGCGTCGCCGCGACGATGCGCTGGATCAACGTGTGCTGCCCGCCGCCCTGATCCCCCACGCCGGTGCGGGCTTCGATCGTCCCGTCGCGCCCGAGGCGAAGCGAGATGGTCGTGCTCCCGCGGCCCACGTGCCGAACGCCGAGCGCGAAGCCGATGCCGCGACCCCCCGGCCGCGGGCGGTCGGCGTCGATGTCGAGAGCCGCGCGATCCAGCAGCGCGGCGAGGTCGGGCCCGTGCCACGGCTCGCCGGTCGTCGTGGGATCGCCCGGGCGGGCGACGTTGCGCCGACGCAGCTCGAGCGGTGTGATGCCGAGCTCGCGTGCGATGAGGTCGAGGTGCGATTCCGACGCGAACACGTTCTGCGGCTGCCCCGGCGCGCGCATGTGGCCGCCCGGCACCTGGTTCGTGTACACGGTCGCCGCTTCGTGCCGCGCCGCGGGCACGCGATAGCCCTCGAGCGTCTCCACACCGCCCTCGACCAAGAGGCGCGCGGTTGGCTTGCCCGCGGCGTACGCGCCTCCGTCGAAGAGCGCGTGTGACTCGTGCGCAACGATGCGGCCGTCGGCGTCGACGCCGGTGCGCAGCCGGATCCGCGACGCATGGCGCGGATTCGTCGTCGTGAGCTCGTCGGCGTACCGCGTGACCACCCGGACGGGACGACCGGTCGCCTTCGCCAGGTGATAGAGAACGAACTCGTCGGTCGAGAGGCCCTTGCCGCCGAAGTCTCCGCCGATCGTCCCGTTATCGACGACGATGCGATCCTTGGATAGGCCGAGCGTCGCGGCCATCTGGTCGCGCAGGTTGAACGGCGCCTTGTTCGTCGAGACGACGCGCACCCGATCGCCCTCGACCCACACGACAGCGGCGCGCGGCTCGAGCGCGGCTTGATGGATCCGCGGCGTCGCGAACTCGTGCTCGAAGGTCCGCGCGGCCCGAGCGAACGCCGCGTCAACGTCGCCATGCGTCTCGAGGACGTGCCCCTGATGGTTCGGGTGCGGCACCGCGGGGCGCTCGCCCCGCCCCTCGAGGAACCGGTAGCTCGCCCCGTCGGGGTGCAGGACCGGCGCGTCGGGGCGGAGGGCCTCGTCCATATCGAGCAGCGGGGACAGCTCCTCGTACTCGACCGATATCAGGCGGACGGCGTCGTCGGCGATCTCGCGCGTATCCGCGGCGACCGCCGCCACGCGATCGCCGACGAACAGGACGCGATCCCAGCAGAGCACCGGCCAGTCCTGGAGCCGCCGGCCGAGGCGCTGGCCCCGGACGTCCGCGCCCGTGAGCACCGCGCGCACGCCGGCGAGGGACCGCGCCCGAGCGGTGTCGACCGAGACGATGCGCGCGTGCGGGTAGGGGCTCCGCACGAAGGCAGCCTGCAGGGCGCCGGGTACTTCGAGGTCAGCGGTGTACTTCGCCGCACCGGTCGTCTTCTCGTCGCCGTCGAGACGCCGCTCAGGCCGATCGAGGATCGTCGGCCCCGTCATCGCGCCGCGACGGTCCGGCGCAGACATTCGGCGAACCCAGCGAGAACCTTGTCGGCCTGCCGCGCGATGAGCGGCTGCCCCAGCTCGCCGATGCGGCCCAGGATCGCGACGTCGCTCGCGATCGCGAGCTCGGTCGGCGCGTCGCCGGTCACGACGAGATCCACGAACGCGCGCACGGCACCACCGATCCGCTGATCAGCGGCATCCGCGCGCAGACGTGCGGTACCGGCTGCCTCGTCGCGCGACACGACGACAACCGTGCCGGCGAGCGCGAGCTTCACCGGCCCGACGCGCACGTCGAGCGTGCCGCGGACTCCGTCGCCGTCGAGCGCGATGTCGCGCGTACCCGGGACGCAGCGCGCCGCGACCGGGAGATCCATGAGGACCGCCCACACGGTCGCGTTCGGCGCGTCCACGGTCACGCGGTGTTCCAGCCTCACGCGACCTCGCGCAGTGCGCGCTCGGTCCACACACCGACCATGGCGCGTTTGTACGAAGCGCTCCCGCGAAGATCATCGATCGGATCCGTCGCGGCGGCCGCGAGGGCAGCGGCTTCGCGGATCGCCGCGTCGTCGAACCGGCGGCCCATGAGCGATCGCTCGGCTTCCCGCGCCCGCAGCGGGACCGTGGCCGCTCCGCCGAGCGCGATCCGGGCGTGCGTGCATGCGCCTCTCGCATCCGTCGCGACCGCCGCTGCCACCGACACCGTCGCGTAGTCGTCGCGCGTCGCCGGGAGGAACTTCTGATACGTCGCGCGCGCGGCGACCGGGAGCCGTGGAAGCTCGACGCGCAGCAGGAGCTCGCCTGGCTCGAGCGACGTCTCAAAGAGGTCCGTGAAGAGCGTGTCGAGCGGGATGCGCCGCTCGCCGAACCTGGATCTCGCGACGGCCGCGCCGTCGAGCGCGAGGAGCGTGACCGGCGGGTCCTGTGCCGGATCGGCGTGCGCCAGATTGCCGCCGAGGGTGGCCTGCTCGCGGATGCGGACGGTGGCGACGGCCGCGAACGTCGACGCGAGCGCCGCCGCGTGGGCGCGCACGGCCGGCGAGCGCGCGAGCATCCCGTGGGTCGCAAGCGCGCCGAGCACCAGGCCCTCATCGGTCGCGCTGATCGCTCGCAGCTCGGCGATACGTCGGAGGCCGAGCACGCGCGCCGGACGTATGAGGTCCTGCTTCAGGAGGATCACGAGCGACGTCCCGCCGGCCATGACCACGGTGTCGTCGGGATCGGCGGCGAGAATCTCGAGCGCCTCCTCCAGCGTCTCGGGCTCGACGTAATCGAACGGTCTCATCGCTCGTCGCGCGCCTTGAAGATCGCGCGTTCGATGCCGTAGTAGCCCGTGCACCGGCACAGGTTGCCCATCTGCCAATCACGTATCTCGGCGTCGGTCGCCTTTGGCTTCACGCGAAGCAGAGCGTCGGCGGCCATCAGCTGGCCGGACGTGCAGATGCCGCACTGGAAGCCCCCTTCGCTGATGAACGCCTCCTGCAGCGGCGACGCGAGACCTTCGACCGTACGGATCGCCGCGCCGTCGATCTGCGTGGCAAGGAGCAGGCACGCCGACATCGGCGCGCCGTCGACCTGGACAGTGCAGAGCCCGCACACGCCGACCGAGCAGCCGTCCTTCGTGCCGGTCTTGCCGAGGTCGTCGCGCAGGAGATCGACGAGGAGGCGCTCGGCCGGCACGGTAAGGTCGACCGCCGCCCCGTTCAGGGTGAAGCGGATCCGGTGTTGGGTCACACCCGCGCCGCCTCGCGCAGCCGGAAACGCTGGATCTTCCCGGTCGCCGTCCTCGGCAGCCCGGCGACGGACTCGATCCAACGGGGACGCTTGTGGCGCGCGAGGCGCTCGGCGCAGAAGTCAGCGAGATCGGACGTCGGAGCGGCGCCGCGAAGGACGACGAACGCGCACACCTTGACGAGACCGTCGGCATCAGCGCGACCGACAACCGCGCACTCGGCGACGTCGGGATGCGAAAGAAGCACGGACTCGACCTCGAGCGGCGAGACCCACTGCGCGCCGACGCGGAGCATGTCGTCGTCGCGGCCAAGGTGAAAATAGTGTCCGTCCGCGACGCGGTAGCGGTCCCCGGTCACGACCCAGCCATCGCGGAACGTCGCGGCCGTCGCCTCGGGCCGGTCGTGGTAACCGAGCGCGGTCGAGCCGCCGCGCACCCAGAGGGTTCCCTCGCTCGCCTCGAGACCATCCGCGTCCACGACGCGGGCTTCATAACCGGGGATGACCCGGCCGGACGATCCCGGTGTCACGTCCTGGGCGCTATTCGAGATCGCGATGTAGCCGATCTCGGTCGAGCCGATCCCGTCGAGGATCCGCAGACCGAAACGCCGGTGCCACCGCTCGGCCAGCGGCGCCGGTAGTGCTTCACCGGCGGAGATGCACGCGCGGAGCGACGATGGGTCTGCCGGCGTCCCCGCCTCTGCGGCCGCGAGCAACGCGGCGTAGGCGGTCGGCACCGAGTAGAGGACCGTCGGCCGCTCCAATCGGATGAGCCGCCACGCGCGGTCCGCGGCGAACCGCTCGGGATCGAGGACGACCGAGGCACCCGCCGCGAGCGGGATGACGAGCGAGTTGTTCAGTCCGTAGGAAAAGAAGAGCTTCGCCGTGCTGTACACAAGGTCGTCCGGGCCGATGGCGGCGATGTGACGGCCGTGGCCCTCCGCCGGGAACAAGGCGCCCCGGTGGCAGTGGATGACCGCTTTCGGCGCGCCGGTCGTGCCGCTCGAGTACTGCCAGAAGCACATGTCGTCGCCGCGCGTATCGGCGGCCTCGACCCTCCCCGCGGGCGCGGCCGGCGGGTCGGCGTCGGTGATCGTGAGGATCGCGCCGCAGTCCCGGACCATGAACGCGACCTCCTCGGGCCGGGCCAGCGTCGAGAGCGGCACCGGTATCGCGCCAACTTTCGCCGCCCCGAGGAACGCCGCGACGAATCCCGGCGAATCGCGGAGCACGAGCGCGACGCGATCGCCTTGGCCGACCCCGCGCTCGCGGAGGGCGACGGCCGCGCCGTCCTGGAGCGCCGCGAGCTCGCCGTACGTGACGCTCTCGTCGTGGTAGCGGATCGCCGGTGCGCCGGCTCGGCCGGCTGCGCACGCCGCGTCGGCGAGAGCGCTCGCGAGATTGAATGCGGCTAGAGGTACTTGCGCCCCGCGAGCTTGTCGGGGACACGCAGACCGAGGGCGGCGATCTTGGGATCCATCTCCGCGACGTAATCCAGGCGCATCTGTCCGTTGGTTCGTTTCTTCAGCCCCCACTCGATGTACCGCTCATCGCGTGCCGACTCCGAGCGACCGAACATGTCGAGGCCGACGACGTACCACTTGTCGATCGCGCGCTGCGCCGCCACGCTGCCGTCGGGCGTCTCCATCATTTTCTGGAGCTGCTGCTCGCCGTAGGCGACGTGGCCCTTCTCCTCGCGAAGTATTGTCGGAAGGACGTCGTCGGTCGGCAGGAACGACGAGCCGACCATCTCGTCGAGCTGGTACTCACCCACCTTGTCAATGAGGAACCCGAACGCGGCGAAGTCGCCCCACTCCGGCATGTCCACCTTGAACGCGTCGACCTCGCGCTTCGACCGCGGCCGGAAGAGGATGTCGGAGCGGTCGAGGCCGATCATCCCCAGCATTCGAAGGAACTTGCGGCAGTGGTCTATCTCTTCCGAGGCGATTCGCGCGACGCGCCACTGATCGTCGACGGTCGGAGCGCGGAGGGTCCAGTGATCGACGTAGATGTGTGGGCCGCCGATCTCGCAGTCGGCCTGGATCGTTAGGAGGCGGGTCAATAGCTCGCGGTATTCCTCGGGCATCTTCGCGAAGTCTTTCGGTTCGATGCGATCGCTGAACTGTGCCACTGACCCGCCTCCTTCTATCCCTGTTAGCCGCCGAGCTTCCGATCCTGCGCGCTCTGCATGAACGACCGGTCCAGCATCTTGGCGATGTCCACGGTCTTGATCTTGTCGTTGGTCTTGCCGAGGATCTCGACCGCGTCCTTGAACTGAGTGACCTCGGGGTAGAGGTACGGCACGGTGACCTCGTTCATGAAGAAGTCGTACGCGCTGTTCAGCGCGTCCTGATTGTCCAGCTTGAAGTATTTCCCAAGCACGGCGACGGCGCCGGCCTTGTCGGCCTTCATCCGTACGCGAGCGATGACCAGGGAGTCGACGTATGCCTGCACGGTGGCTTTGTTCGCAGTGAGGTAGGTCCGCTGCATGATCACGCCGGTGTTCGCGGCCGGTAACTTCTGGCTCGCGAGGTCGATCAGCGGGGTGAGCCCAGCCTTCACGAGCTCGAGGTCCTCGGGAGGATCGTCCACGCCTGCGTCGATGGTGCCGGCGAGGAGCGCCGCGGTGCGGTTGGCGTGCGAGCCCACCGCGATGATGTCCACGTCCTTGTCCGGATCGATACCGGCGGCCTTCAATGCCGCACGGGTCGCGATGTCACTCGAGCCGCCCGCGTTGGACACGCCGACCTTCGCTTTTGGGTTCTTTCCCTTGAGGTCCCCGAGGGTCTTGATGCCCTTCTGGACGTAGAGCTTGTACGGGTACACCGGCGCGAGGTTCGCCACGATCACCACGTCTCCGCCGCCGGCGTTCGCGCTGAGAGCCTCGGAACCGCCGAACTGTCCGATCTGAATGCTGCCCGCGATGAGCGCGGCGCTCGTCTGGGCCCCGCCGTTGATCGACTGGAGATCCACCTCGAGGCCGTTGTCCTTGAAGATGCCCTTCTCGAACGCGTACCACGGCATCCAGTCGTCCGCGCTGATGTTGCTGTAGGCCGAGATGACCTTCGTGCAGCACGGCCGTGGGGTCGTCGTCGGCGATCCAGCTGCCTGTGTCGGCGGCGCGCTGGTCGGCGTCGTTCCGACGCCACCGCCGCAGGCGGCGGCGAGGATCGCGAGAGTCGCTGTCAGGACCGCGAGGGTCTTGGTCATGTCTCGGTGCCCACCTTTCCCGCTTTGCGCGCCGTCGTGGTCATCACCTGATCTGTGGTCGCCAGGTCTGGAATCGGTTCTCGATGCGCTGAAGGATCGTCGTGAGGAGCATCCCGGTACAGGCAATGAGGATCACGCCCGCCAGCATCTTGGGCGTCTGAAATGTCTGGCCCGCGATGGCGATGATCTGGCCCACGCCGTGCTTCGCGGCGATGAGCTCCGCGACCACGACGCCGGTGAGCGCATGGCCGATACCTAGCCGGAAACCGGTGAGGATGAACGGCACCGAACCCGGGAGCACGACACGGCGGAAAATGAGCGCGTCCGAGGCGCCGAACGATCGCGCGACCCGGAGAAGGGCGGCCTCCGTGTTCCGGACGCCGGCCATGGTGTTGATGATGATCGGGAAGAGCGCGCCGAGGAAGATGACCGCGATCTTGGGCGGCATCTCGATGCCCCACCAGAGGATGAACAGGGGGATGAGGACGATGCGGGGGGTGCTGTAGAAGAAGTTCACGAATGGATCCAGCGCGTACTGGAAGCGCGTGTACCAGCCCATGAGCATCCCGAGCACCAGACCGACACCGATCGCCATGCCGTAGCCGATGCCCATCTCCATGCCGCTCGTCCCGATGTCGAGCCAAATGTCGTCCGTCTGGAAGAGCTTCACGAACGCCTGCGCGACGTCCCAGGGGCCGGGGAGGAAAAGGATCGAATAGATGCGCGCGTTCGCGACGAGCTGCCACGCCGTGAGCGCGAGGACCACGCTGACCGTGCCGAGGACGAGCGGCTCGTACTGCTTGATCCGGCTCGGCTGCACCACCGAACGTTTCTCGCGAGTCGCGTTGGACTCGCCGGCGGTCACCGGAAGGACGCGGTCGGCTTCCTTGATGCTCATGCCGCGGGCACCCCTGCGATCAGGCGCTCGGCCGGCACGGCGAGCTCCTCCTGGATCGACTCCCAGATCCGATCCTCGTACGTGAGGAACTGCGGGTCGCGTTTGACGCGCAGGTCGCGGGGCCGCGAGAGCTTGATCTCGACCTCGTCCTTCACCCGCCCGGGGCGGCGCGTGAACACGATGACACGGTCCGAGAGGTAGATGGCCTCTTTGATGTCGTGCGTGATGAACAGAGCCGTCTTCCTGGTCTGCGACCAGATCTTCAGAAGCTCGAGCTGCATCATCTCGCGCGTCTGCGCGTCGAGCGCCGCGAACGGCTCGTCGAGGAGGAGCATCTCTGGGTCGGTGAGCAGCGCACGCGCCAGATTCACGCGCTGCTGCATGCCGCCTGAGAGCTCGAGGGGATAGGCGTCCTCGAAGCCCGCGAGACCGACGAGCTCGATCTGGTGCTTCGCGCGCGCGATCGACTCCTTCTTGCTCATGGTGCCCTGCGCCTCGACCCCGAAGATGACATTGCCAAGCACGGTCCGCCACGGAAGTAACCCTGGTTGCTGGAACACCATCGCGCGATCGGGGCCGGGCCTCGTGATCTCGCGCCCGTCGAGGGTGAGGTTGCCGCCGGCGATCGGAATGAGTCCGTCGACCGCGTTGAGGAACGTGGTCTTCCCGCAGCCCGACGGGCCGACGATCGCCAGGAGCTCGCCCGGGCGCACCGTCAGGTCCACGCCCTGGACGGCGGTGAACAGGGTGCGCGACCGCTGGAGCCAGTACTCGATGACGACGCCCTTCGCGCTAAGCTTCGCGGAGCGGTCGTACATCGAAGCTAGCTCAGCTTCCCGTCGCTCGGATGCGGCTCGCCTCGGAGCAGGTAGCCGAACTTCTCCTTCGCCTTGCGCTTGGTCTCCGCGCTCGGTGTATTCACTGGCGGGAAGTCGGCCCGCCACTCGAACGGACGGGTGGCGTCGATGATCGCGCGCGAGCTGTGGCCCTTGCGGTCTTTCGGGATGCGCGGGTCGAGCGGTCCGCTCCACGCGCGCTTGATGATGTCGATCGACTCGACGGGATCGGAGCGCGTGCTCATCGCCCACACCACGTCGTTCAGGTCCATCACATCGATGTCGTCATCGACGACGATGACGTAGCGGCCGAGGTACGCGCCGGCGTGCACGGTCGCCGCGAGGTGCCCGACCTGGCGCGCGTGTCCCGCGTAGCGCTGCTCGATGCTCACCGCGTTGAAGAGGCGCGAGCCGCCGACCTCGTGGCACCAGACGCCCTTGATCCCGGGGACCCCGACGGCCTCGAGCTCGGAACGGAGGAGCGCGGACCGGAGGAATGCGCGGTAGAA
Source organism: Chloroflexota bacterium (assembly GCA_005889295.1). Classification (GTDB taxonomy): domain Bacteria; phylum Chloroflexota; class Limnocylindria; order P2-11E; family P2-11E; genus 3-1-20CM-2-70-9. The sequence continues at coordinate 12,196 of VBEY01000184.1, forward strand.
AGACTGTTCGTCCGGGGGCTGGTTCGGCGGCGAGCCCAGCATGATCGGGTCGTTGCGGTAGTAGACCGCTTCCACCTGCATGAACGGCTCGGGACGGGCATCGCTCGCGTAGTACCCGGTCCACTCGCCGAACGGGCCTTCGACGATCCGCTCTTTCGGATCGACCCAGCCCTCGATGACGATCTCGGCCTCGGCCGGGAGCGGCAGCCCGGTCACCGGTCCCTTCACGACACGGTACGGTTCGCCGCGGACCCCCCCGGCCCAGTCGTATTCGGTCAGGCCGAACTGGACCTCGGTCGCGGCGGCGAGGAAGAGGAGCGGGTCGCCTCCCGCGACGAACGCGATCGGCATCTTCTCTCCCCGCGCGAGCCACGCGTCGCGGTGCATGCGGCCGTGCTTGCCGGGTGAGATGTAGAACCCGAGCTTGTTCTTGTCGTGGACCATCACCCGGTAGCAGCCGAGGTTCACCCAGCCGTTGTCGGGATCGCGTGTGATGTCGAAGCTGCCGGTGCCGATGTAGCGGCCGCCGTCGTTCTCGTGCCACTTCGGCGCCGGGAAGATCGTCATGTCGACTTCCCCGCCGCGCTTGACGTTCTCGAAGATCGGTCCGTCCTTCACTTCGACCGAGGGAATTGGCTTGATGCCTTCAGATACGCGCTTCTGCCATGCGCGGACGAGGTCCTCCGGCGGCATCTTCGGGTCGAGACCGAGCGTCAGCGCAAGCCTGGGAAACCAGCCGAGGCCGTTTGAGAGAACCCGGAAGCCCTTCTTGTAACCAGGGATCTCGTCGAACAGGAGCGCCGGTGTGCCGTGGACGCGGCCCGTCAGCTCGGTCGCCATCCCGATCTCGTCCTCCGACCGGGCGCCGCGAACGACCCGCAGCTCGCCCAGGTCGTCGATCCGCCTCAGCCAGTCACGGAGGTCCCGGAAGGTCCTGGTTGGACGCTCGGCGATAGCCATGCCCATCTCCCACCCCCGCCCGTGGCCGGGCCGCGGGGGTCCAATTGGCAAATGGTTATACCACTGGCCGTCCGGCCCGGCCCGGCGCTATTTCATGAGACCGCGGTCCAGCGCGCTCTTTACGAATGAATCGTCGACGATCTTGGCCGGATCGACGGTCTTCACCTTCTCGTTGAACTTCGCCACGACCTCTTGGATCCCGGCCAGCTGAGCGGCCGTCGGTATAGGCGGGTCCTTGAGGACGACTCCCACGTACCAGTCGTACGCCGCCTGCATCCCCTTGTCGTCCTCTGACTTCAGGTACTTCTTCAGCGCGGCGATCGTCCCCGGCCGGTCCGCACGCGCCTTCGCGATCGCCTGCACGATCGAGTCGACATAGCGCTGCACCACGGCCTTGTTCGCATCGACGTACGCGCGGGTCACGACGATCGTCGTCGCCGCGGTCGGTAGGTTCAGGTCGGCCATCTTCGCGAGCGAGTGGAATCCGGCGGCCTCGAGCTTCAGCGTGTCCGGGGGCGAGGACAACGTCGCCGACACGCCGCCGCTGAGCAGCGCGGCCGTCGCGTTCGCGGTCGAGCCGGTCGACCGCACCGTCACGTCCGTGTCTGGGACAAGACCGAGCTTTGGCAGCATCGTGCGGATCCCGATGTCAAAGGTGCCGCCGACCCCAGCGATCGCGACACTCTTCCCTTTGAGATCGGCGGGGGTCTTGATGTCCGCCGCCGCATAGAGCTGGTACGGCCACACCGGCCCGGTGTTCGCCACGACCACCACGTCGCCGCCTCCGGCCGTCGTGGTCAGCGCCTCGGAGCCTCCGATATGCGCGATCTGCGTCTGTCCCGCGAGGAGCGCGGGCAGGCCAGTCGTGCTCGCGATGAGCTGGAGATCCACATCGAGGAAGTTCTGATCGAAGATCCCCGACTCTTTCGCGACGTACGCCGGAAAGAAGTCGGCGAGCACGTTGCTGTACGAGACGACGATCTTCGCGCGGCTGGGCTGCGGCGTCGCGCTCCCTGAGACGAGCACCTGCGTCGCGCTCGGCGGCGCCTCCGCCCCGGCACAGGATGCGAGGACCACGATGCAGGCAAGAGCGATCGCGAACGTCCTTGTCATCGGACGCCTCCCCTGGTGGCGGGATGATACGCAGGGTCGATCGCCTCGGCAGGACGCGTTGTGATCAAGAGCCGGGTAGCGAGCCGAGGAATCCGTCGACGATCGCGGTGACTTGCGCGGCCGTCGCGCGCGTGTTGTGCGGGCTGTGTCCCCCACCCTCGATCATCTCGATCCGAGCGGCCGGGACTTCGCGACGGATGCGGTCGAGCTCGCCCGGCTCGGTGCGCGGATCGTCGACGCCATGCACGACGAGCATGGGCACGCGGAGCTCGTGAAGACGATGCTCGTAGAAGTCCTCCTGGGGTGTTGCCGCGATGTCGCGCCACGCGCGGCCGCCGGCTCGAATGATCGTCCGCCAGTAGTCCTCGCCGTGCTCTTCGGCGAGCTTCCGCGTGACCCGCTCGCCGAACGCGTCGGGGTTGTTGATCATTTGGAGGAAGAAGTCGCGCGACCGCGGCTTCTCGCGATCGAGATGGATCGCCTCGACGATGATCCCCGCGTAACGCACGGGGTCGCGCAGGGCGAGGATCGTGGCGATGACCGCGCCGTCGCTGTGGCCCCAAAGCACAGATTGCTCGATCCCCAACGCATCGAGAAGCTTCTCGGTTTCGATCGCCGCGGCGAGATGGAACCTCGGCGGCAGCTCTTCGATGTGCGGTGAGCCGCCATAGCCGGTTCGGTCGGGGATCACGAAACGACGATCGAGCTTGGCGATCGCGTCGTCGTGCGGATAGAAGCCATAGCCCCAACCGCCGTGCAGCAGGACGACCGGTGCACCGCGCCCGCCATCCTGATAGCGAAGCTCGATCGGTCGCGTCCCTGGGAGAAGCGGAGAGGCGTCGATCGCCACCTTGAAGGAGGCGAGCTTCGTCGTCACCTGCCCTTGTATGTCGGCTTCCGCTTCTCCACGAACGCGGCCACGCCCTCTTTGGCGTCCTCGCTCTTGAACAGCTCGATGAGGAGCTCGCGCTCGAGCTTGAGGCCTTCGTCGAGCCGCATCCCGAAGCCCAGGACCGTCGCCTTCTTGATCCGCCCGATCGCGAACGTCGGGCCGGTCGCGTAGACCTTTGCGCGCTCGAGCGCCTTGTCGAGCAGCTCGCCCGCCGGCACGACCTCGTCGACGATGCCCGCCGCGAGCGCGTCCTGCGGCGGCATCGTCGAGCCGCGCAGCATGAAATCGAGCGCCTTCTGGCGACCGATGAGCCGCGGGAGCCGCTGCGTGCCGCCCGTGCCCGGAAGAAGACCGAGCGTCACTTCGGGAAGTCCGATGCGATACGAGCCCTCCGCCGCGATCCGGAAGTCGCAGCAGAGCGCCATCTCCAGCCCTCCGCCGAGGCAGTGTCCATTGATCGCGGCGACGACTACCTTCGGGGTGCTTTCGAACTTTCCCATCGCGTCATTCGCGCACACGACGAATGCGGTCTGTCCATCGAGCCCGCTCTTAGCGAAGACCGACACATCGGCGCCGGCGGAGAAGAACTTTTCGCTGGCGCTGCGCAGGAGGATCGCCTTCACCGCATCGTCGCGGCGGACTTCCTCGATGGCCGCGTCGAGCTCCTCCATGAACGCCTTGTCGTACGAATTGGCGGGCGGCCGATCAAGCACGATGTGCCCAATGGAGTCCTGCTTCTCGAGACGAACGGCCATCAAACCCCCCGCGCGGAAAGTTCATAGACTTTAGAGCGACGGCGAATGACGCGCATGCACGCGTCGCGGGCGTTCCGCCGACCGCACGGGAGGACTTCTTCATGGCAACGATGCTCATCGACGGACAGACCGTCGCCGCTCAAACGGGGAAGACCATCGAGGTCAGAAACCCGGCGAACGGCGAGGTGGTGGATACGATCCCCAAGGGCTCGGCGTCGGAGGTCGACGCGGCTGTCGAGGCCGCCGCGAAGGCGCTTCCCGCATGGGCGTCGCTTTCGGGGACAAAACGCGCGGCGTTCATGCACGCGGCCGCGGCCAAGGTGAAAGCCGCGGTTCCCGAGATCGCGAAGCTCCTCACGCTCGAGCAGGGGAAACCGCTCGCGCACGCGGTAATCGAAGCGACCCGCGTCGCCGAGAACCTCGAGTTCTTCGCGGGCTTCGCCGACAAGCTGCGCGGCGACTACGTGCCGCTCGAGGACCAGAACAAGTTCGGCCTCACGTTGCGGCGTCCGGTCGGCGTGGTCGTCGCGATCACGCCGTGGAACTTCCCGCTCACGCTCATGGCGAACAAGGTGTGCCCCGCACTCGCCGCCGGCTGCACGGTGGTGCTGAAGCCGGCGTCGACGACGCCGCTCGCGACTCAGAAGACGATCGAGATCATCAACTCCGTCGGCATCCCCGCGGGCGTGCTCAACACGGTGCATGGTCCCGGCGCCGAGATCGGCGACGCCCTCGTCTCGCACCCCAAGGTGAACAAGATCGCGTTCACCGGACAGACCGAGACGGGCAAACGGATCATGAAGCTCGCCGCCGATAACGTGACCCGCGTGACGCTCGAGCTTGGCGGCAGCGACCCGATGATCGTGTGCGACGACGCGGACATCCGGCGCGCCACGGCCGCCACGGCTATCGGACGCTTCTTCAATGCGGGTCAGGCCTGCCTCGCCGTGAAGCGCGTGTACCTCTTCGAGCAGATCGCCGAGGAGTTCATGACCAAGATCGCGGACCGCGCGCGCAAGGAGTGGCCCGTCGGCGATGGTCTCAAGGAGGGGGTGAAGATGGGACCGCTTCACACCGAGCGGCAGCGGGCTGTGGTCGAGTCGCAGGTCGCCGATGCGGTGAAGCGCGGCGCCAAAGTGCTCGCCGGCGGGAAGCGGCCTGAGGGCAAGGAGTTCGAGAAGGGCTGGTTCATGGAGGCGACGGTGCTTTCGGAGGTGCCCGAGGACTCGCGCATGTCGACCGAGGAGGTCTTCGGCCCAGCCTTGCCGATCTTCATTGTGAAAGACCTCGACGAGGCGATCGCCAAGGCGAACGCGAGCGTCTACGGTCTTGGATCGTCGATCTGGACAAAAGATCCGGCGAGAGCACGCAAGGCGGCCGAGCTTCTCGAGGCCGGATACACATGGATCAACGACATCCAGGTCGCCTACGACCAGCTGCCCTTCGGCGGCACGAAGCAGTCCGGCTTCGGCAAGGAGCACGGCATCGAGGGGCTCGACGGTTACCTCGAGAAGAAGTCCGTGGTGCTCGCGTATTGATGGCCGTCGACCCGAGGACGCTCATCGCGGAGGCCAAGGTCATGGACCTCTTCCAGCCGCACGGGGCGTTCGAGGTGCATTGCTCCCATTGCCACGCGCGCCTCGACAGTCGTGGCGACTGCGCCACATGCGGGCTCATTGGTCGTCCGGCCGCGGAGCTCGAGCGGCGCGCGCAGACCGATCCCGAGGGGATCAGCAAGCTCCTGCGCACGGCGATCGAAAAGCGCAAGAACTTCAAGCCGGTCGGCACGCGGGAGAAGCCCGCGGAGCGTTAGCCGAAGGTCGAATCTCCAGCAACGCAGTTGAAAAGAGCGGCCGCTTTCGCGGCCGCTCTCTTCATGCTCACATCGACTCAGGATCCAGGGTGCACGTTGATGTTCCCGTATTGCTTGCTTCCGTCAAACGCGCCTAGATGGAAGATGGGAGGCCACTCGAGCGGGTTGCAATCTGGCATCTGGCTTCCCTCCGGTGTCGCCGGTGGACCAGCGAGCATGTCGGTGGAAGGCGTGCTGTCGATGGGATTCTGTCCCGGCGGATTTCCGTTGTCCTGGAAGCCGAAGTGAACGAAGGTGTTGCCCGCTGTGCCCACCGCTCCACTCCCGTCGGCGGGGAATGGGGCGCCCGAGATCTGGGTGACCTCGGAGGTCACGAACGCTTTGGGGGGTTCCGGCGTGGGCTGCGCGACGATCAAGAGGCACGTGGGCTTCGAGGTGAAGTGGCTCTCGCGGACGGGGTTGACGCCGCAGGATTGGTTGCCTGGGATCGTCTCGTTGAGCGTTCCGAAGAAAGGCGGGTTGCCGGGGCCCGGGGGAGAGTCTTTCTTGTGAACGTTGACGGCGATATTCACCCAGACGCTCTCCGTCTGCGAGGTCGGCGGAGCTGCGGGGCCGATGTCGCCAAGGGAATACGAGGCGCCGGGAACACGAGCTACAACGCCACCGCCAGCGAAGGCCGGGGTGATGGGGAGTGGAAAGATGATGTCGCACGGCACCTCCCAGCGGCCTCCGGCGACGATGAACTGATTGCTGCCGGGCGAAGCGAGCGCGATCGCGCCGAATGCGAGCGGGAGCGGACTCTGCACCAAGGTGCAGGTGAGCCCGGCGGGGTAGTCGAGCATCCCCTGGACGCTGGCGGTCAAGCTGGCGAGTGTGTCCGTGTCTACGACGAGGGTGACGCTTGTACCGTCGTCGCAGCTCAATGTCACCTGGGTGAGCCCGATCGCGGACGACGGCAACGCGGCGCCGATGACGAGGCCAGCCGCGACCGCGCAGGCTAGAACAGCGCGCTTCATGGACGCTCCTCCGAATCTCCGACGCGTCCGGAGGCGGCTGCACGATTCGTTCCACAGTTGTTACACGCGAGTGGGAACGCCGGTCCCGCGGGCTCGCTAGAGCTTCGAGCTAGGCACCGAGCGTTTCGCGTACCGCTCGCTGCAAGGCCTCGTCAGAGAACTCGAGAGCCTCGCCGTTCCGCTGCGTCGACGGGAGCGCCAGATAGGCCACGGCGCGAGCCGGCTCCTTCGGATCCTTCAGCTTGCCTTCCCGCTGCGCCGCACGGTACTCGTCGCTGCGCGGGAAATCGGCGGTCGAGGTGCGGCGAATGCGCTCCTGCATGTCGGTGTCCATATACCCGGGGTTGAACGCGTTCGCGGTCACGCCGGTGCCTTCGAGCTCGAGCGCGAGGCTCCGCGTCATCTGGACGATGGCAGCCTTGCCTGCGGCGTAGGCTGTCCAGCCCGCCGAGGGGCGCGACGCGGCACCCGACGAGATCGTCACGATGCGCCCGTACCCGCGGTCGAGCATCCCCG
>VBEY01000185.1 GCA_005889295.1 Chloroflexota bacterium
AGACCTTGAAGCATCTCGTGATCCTGCCTCCGCCCGCCGGTCAGACCTCGCCGGGTCTGACTTCGGGCGTATTCGCCGGCGATGACGTCGGCGCGAGCGCCGTCTTCGCGATGACGACGTCTGGTTACACGGTGATCGTGCTCGCGAATGTCGGCGCGGCCGCCCAGCCGGTCGCGGACAGGATCCTGAGGCTCATCGGAAGCTAGTCCCGTCACCGACCTCGCCAGCTTGCTTACCGTTCGTGTTCCGCTCGGCGACGTCAGTTCAGTGACGGCGCAAACGTGCGCGCAAGCACTGTCCGATACGTCGGCAACCGCTTGACTCCCTGACCGTTGGGACTAGGCTCCGCCGGTCCCACGGGCTCGCGCGATGCGCGAGGGAGGAGTGGGCGTGCAGGGGAAGGTGGGCGCGGCACTCGCGCCCGTTGGGTTTGGACTCTTGGCGATCGCTCTGCTCGGTGCAGCGGGCGCCAACGCGGTGACGGATGTGACCGCGCCGGCGATTACCTTGCCCGCCGCGACCTCAACGGACGCGACGAGCTTGCACGGCGCCTTCGTCTCATACATCGCGGTCGCCACCGATGACATTCGCCCCACGTCACTGAGCTGCGCACCGGCATCTGGCGCACAACTGCCGGTCGGCCAGAACACGATCACGTGCACGTCGACGGACGCGGCGGGCCACACCACGACCGGGTCCTTCGTCGTCACGGTCCTCGGCGCCTCGGAGCAGCTCGTGTTGCTGCGCGACAGGGTCCTCGCCATGAATCTTCCGCGCGGCGTGCGCCAGGCTCTGCTTGCCCTGATCGACGCCGCGACGAAACAGATCGCGAAGGGTCATACGGACGCGGCTTGCAGTCAGAGCGGAGAGCTCAACGATTTGGTCAAAGGTCTGACCGGCGACGCCGCGGAGCTCGGCCGTCGCGTGCTCGCGATCCTGGCCGCTCTCGACTGCGTCTCGAGCACCGCGCCTCCCGTTCTCCTCGGACCGCGTGCCGACGTCACGACCACCACGGCGCCTGGCCTTCCGACCGCGACGGTGCGGTTCACGGGCGAGTCGAGCGCGGTCGTGTGCGCGCCGAGCTCGCCGGCGACGCTCGGGGTGGGCCTGACGAAAGCGACGTGCACCGCGACGAACGCGAACGGGACAACAAAGACCTCATTCAACGTGACGGTGCTCGATAAGGAACCTCCGGTGCTCACGATGCCCGCCGACATCACGGTCAACGCGCCGTCAGGGTCCTCGACCGCCGTCGTGACCTTCGCCCCGACCGCAACCGACAACGTCGGTATCGCGTCGACGGTCTGCGCGCCAGCTTCGGGGAGCGCCTTCGCGCATGGGCCGACGACCGTGAGCTGCACCGCGACGGACACCTCCGGCAACACCGCCACGGGAACGTTCAAGGTCACGGTCAACTTCGCGATCAGCGGGCGGATCACCGACCACGACACCGGGCTACCCCTGGTCGGTGTCCGCGCCGCGGTGTTCGATTCGGTCACGTTCGAGCGCTTCGACCTGACTACCTCAGCCGGCGACGGCAGCTACTCAATCGTCGTTCCCTCGGGCAGCTATCGCGTGCGCTTCAACGGGAACTTTGCGGCCCCGTACTTCCCACAGTGGTGGAACGGCCGAGCCGACACCGAGATCGGAGACGTAATCACGGTGGACGGGTCGATGGGAAGCATCGATGCCGCACTGACTCGCGGCTTCCTCATCCGCGGCCACGTGGCACGACAGGACGGAACCCCCATCGAAGGGCTGTTCGTGAATGCGAACGACGGACTGGCCGCGTGCTGCCACTTCCTCACAGGCAGCCGCACCAACGCCAGCGGGGATTACGCGATCCTCGTGCATCCCGGCACGTACAAGGTCCTCTTCTTCTCGCGCGCGGGCTTCCTCGCGGCTGACGGTGTGACCTACGTCGACCAATGGTGGAACGGTGCGCCGTCGTTCGACCAAGGGACGCAGGTCGTCATCGGTGCTGCAGACGTGGGTGGAATCAACGCCGTCATGACCCGCGCGGTGCTGATCAGCGGTCGCGTGACCGACGCGACTGGAGCCCCGATCGCCCACGCCTTCGTGAGTTCCCCAGATGCGACGCGCGAGTGCTGCCATTTCCTGAACGGCGGCGAAACCGATGCCACCGGTCACTACTCGTACGGCGTGCCGCTCGGCTCGACTGTGAAGGTGCAGTTCGCTCCGCCCGCCGGGTCGCGCTTCTTCGGGGAATGGTGGAACGACAAGCCCTCCTTCGACATCGCGACAGCGATCATCGCGGCCGCGGACGTGCCGGACATCGACGCGAGCCTTGCCACCGGGTTCCTCGTCAGCGGCCATGTGGGCGAGCAAGGGACCGGCGCGAATCTCGCGAACGTCTTCGTGCAGGTCATCGACCCAGCGGTGCCGTGCTGCCCGTTCCGGCAGATCGCCATGACTCAAACGAACGCGTCCGGCGACTACTCCGTCGGTCTGGCAGCTGGGACCTACAAAGTGCAGTTCTTCGAGTTCCCGGAGCCGGTGCACCCACATATGCAGCAGTGGTGGCAGGGGAAGCCGTTCGATCAGGGCGCCGATCTTCTCGTGGTCGCGACCGACCGCCCGAATATCGACGCGCTGCTCACACCCGCGGTGTTCATCCGCGGACGCGTGACGGACGCGACGGGGACAGTCCCGCTCGCCGGCATCTCGGTCAGCTCACCGAGCGCGACGCTGCCCTGCTGCCAATTCATTCAAGGGAGCCAGACCGACGCGGCCGGGAACTATAGCTACCTTCTTCCACTCGGCGGTCTCGTGAAGGTCCAGTTCGCGCCGCCTCCGGGGTCGTCCTTCGTCGGCGAGTGGTGGAACGACAAGCCGGACTTCATGAGCGCAGATCCGCTCAACATGGCGACCGATCAGCTCCAGATCGACGCTCGGCTCGCGACCGGCTTCATCCTGACGGGCCACGTCAGCAACGCCGATGGCACCGTCTCGCTCGCCGGGGTCGGCGTAAACGTGAACGACGCGACGTTGCCCTGCTGCCAGTTCATCGTCGGGACGGGGACTGACGCGCTTGGCAACTATCGAGTCGCGGTGCCGGCCGGGCGACGAGTCCGGGTCTTCTTCAGCATGGGCTCCGCGAGCGGATCGCGCTTGATCCCGCAGTGGTGGAACGGCAAGGCCTTCTTCGACCAGGCCGACGTCATCGAGATGACGGCGGATCGAGGCGGCGTCAACGCGCAGCTCGCGTCCGGCGTGTTCATCCGTGGCCGGGTCACCGACTCGACCGGGACGATTCCGGTCGCGGGGCTCAACCTCAGCGCGCAGGACGCGAGCCAACCCTGCTGCCGCTTCGTCAGCGGCGCGCAGACTGATGGCGGCGGCTTCTACACGCTCCTCGTGCCGTCCGGCGCCGGCGTGAAGATCGAGTTCGGCGTGTTCGGCGGCACCCCTTCCGGGTCGCGATACCTGGGTGAGTGGTGGAACGACAAGCCGAGCTTTGACACGGCGAACGAATTAAGCGCGATCTCTGACCAGAACGGCGTCGACGTTCGGCTCGACAGCGGCTTCCTGATTACCGGTATCGTGCGCGGTCCCGGCGGCGTCCCGGTGCCGAACGTCTTCGTCGGCGCGAGCCTTGGCGGCCCGGTGCCGTGCTGCCAGGGAGTCGGCGGAACGAATACCGACGCGACCGGGCACTACCGGCTGACCGTCCGGCAGGGCACCTACCGGCTGAACGTCTCGGCATCCCCGGACAGACGTCTCGTCATGCAGTGGTGGGCAGGGGTTCCCGGCGGGACGCCGTACTTCGAGCGCGCGGCGGACATCACAGTCGGGCCCGCTGACGCGACCGACCGGGACTTCGATGTCGTCTTCGGCACGCTCATCCAAGGACGAGTCACGGATACATCGGGAAATCCGCTCGGCGGCATCGGCGTGACCGCGAACGACGCGACGATTCCGTGCTGCGAGGGGCTCGCATTCGGCGGTGCCGACGCGGCGGGGAGGTACACGCTGATCGTTCCTCCCGGCAGGCTGGTGCGCGTCTTCTTCGGCACGGGCAACTCGCCCTTCGGCTCGCAGTGGTGGGATAACAAGCCGTCGTTCGACGTGGCCGACATCCTGGAAACGAGCATCGATCACCCCGCGATTGACGCGCACCTCGCCTCTGCGGTCACGATCGGTGGCCGGGTCACCGACAGCACGGGGACGATTCCGGTGCCCGGTGCGGAGGTCAACGCACTGGACGGGTCGGTGCCCTGCTGCGTTTTCCTCGGCGGTGCGCAGACCGACGCCCAAGGCAACTACAGCATCAGCCTCGCGCCCGGCCGGACGGTGAAGATTGCGTTTGCGATCTTCGGCCCCGGGACGCCTCCCGGCACGCGTTACCTCGGCCAATGGTGGAACGACAAACAGAGCTTCGACGCGGCGACCCCGATCGTTGCCGGTGCGAGCGTCTCAGGCGTCGATGCGCATCTGGCGACGGGGTTCCTGATTAGCGGTCACGTGAACGACCGTGAAGGTCATTCCTTGCCGGGGATTCACGTGCAGGTCATCGATCCAGCGGTACCGTGCTGTCCCTTCCGCGAGATCGCGCACACCCAGACGAACGCGACGGGCGACTACGCCGCCGCGGTACCGGCCGGCACATACAAGGTGCAATTCTTCGAGTTCCCGCTCGCGGCAGAGCCCCACCTGAATCAGTGGTGGCAGCAGAAACCGTTCGACCAAGGTGCGGATCTCCTAGTCGTCACGGGGGACCGCCCGGGGATCGATGCATTCATGGACGCGGCGAAGTTCGTCCGCGGGCGCGTGACGGATGAGACGGGGACGACGGGGATACCCGGCGTCTTCGTGAGCGCGTCCAACGATGAGACTCAGTGCTGCAAGTTCCTCGGCGGGGCACAGACCGACTCCCTGGGCAACTACAGCTTCATCGTGCCGCGGAACACGCTCGTGAAGGTCCAGTTCCAACCACCTTCTGGTTCGCCGTACACAGGAGAGTGGTGGAACGACAAGTCGGCGTTCTCGCTCGCGGACTCCATCTTCATGGTGACCGACCAGAACTTCATCAACGCTCGGCTCGCGATCGGCTTCATCATCTCTGGCAGGGTCACCGAGGCGGGCAGCGGCGCGGGCCTCGAAGGCGTGCAGGTCGTCGCGAGCGACAGGAACCTTTCCTGCTGCGTGGACGTCGGCGCGACCAGGACGGGACCCGGCGGCACGTACCAGCTGCGCGTAGGCCCCGGGACCTACCGGGTGTGGTTCGGCGATCCGAGCGACCGGCATCTTCCCCAGTTCTGGCGTAACCACTCCGGCGGTCCCGAGCAGGCCGACCCCGTCATCGTCGGACCGGATCAGCCGGGCGTGGACGCGGCGCTCATTCCCGCGGTCACCATACGCGGCCACGTCAGCGACGTCACCGGCAGCATCGTCTACTCGGGACTGAACGTCAGCGCGCAGGATGCCACTGTCGCTTGCTGCCGGTTTGTGGCGGGGACCCAGGTGGATGTGGACGGCAACTACCGGATGCTCGTGCCCGCCGGCTCGAGGCTGAAGGTCGAGTTCGGGATCTTCAGTCCGCCGCGTCCGCACACGAACGGACAGTGGTGGAACAACAAATCGACCTTCGAACTGGCCGATGAAATTGTCGCGACCGCCAACTTGTCCGGGATCGACGCCAAGTTGAACGGGATGTACACGCTCACCGGGCGAGTGACCGAGCGCGGGACGGGCCTGCCGCTCGCCGGGATCCGCGTCCAACCCTTCGACGCCTCGAATTCCTGCTGCCTCGTACCGGTGGGTGGAGGCTCCGTGACGAACGCGCTCGGCGACTACGCGCTGGTGATCCCCGGCGGCCGCTACAAGCTGAACTTCTTCGAGTCACCGCTGGGCGAACATCCTCATTACTTCCAGTGGTGGTCGGACCATGCGACGTCGGCCGACGCCAATGTCCTGATCATCTTCGACGACTCGCCTGGTGCCAACGCTTCGCTCATGCCGGCGGTGTTTATCAGCGGACAGATCACCGATGCCTCTGACGGGCACGCGATCGCCGGCCTGCAGGTCAGCGGGCAGGACGCGACCCTCGCGTGTTGCCGTTTCGTCGACGGTGCGCAGACCGACACGTCCGGGAACTACCGCTTCATCGCGCCGCTCGGCGCGAGCATCAAGATCGAGTTCGGGGTGCTGGGCGGCTCACCACCGGGCACGAGCTACCTCGGCGAGTGGTGGGACGACAAGCCGAGCTTTGACACCGCGACGGCGCTCCTGGCCGATGCGAATAAGACGGGCATTAATGCTCAGCTTGCGAGAAGTGCCGCACCCAGAGTCAGCGGTCGCGTGACGGACGCGGCTAATTCGGCAGTAGGCGTCGCAAATGTAGGTGTGATGGCCCAACCGAACTTCGGATGCTGCTTCTACAGCACGACCACCCGCGCCGACGGCCGGTACACCCTTGATGTAACCGCAGGCACCTATCGGATCAGCTTCTTCCCGCCATACGGCAGCGATTTCCTCGAGCAGTGGTGGAACAACGAACCTGGTTACAGCGCGGCCGATCTGCTGACGGTGCCGTCGACATCGGTCGACCTCAGCTCGATCAACGCTGTGCTCATTCATGGGATTCCGGTGAGCGGGACAACGAGCGATGCGGCCGGAGCTCCGGTCGCGCAGGTCGGCGTGGTCGCGACGCTGGACGACCCGGCGGTGCCGTGCTGCGTCAATTACTCGGCACAGACGGACTCGGCCGGCCATTACACGCTTTATGTGCGGGCCGGCAGGTATCGGATCAACTTCCAGCCCCCAAGCACGAGCGATTTCGTGATCGAGTACTGGAACGACAAGCCTGACTACGCGACCGCGACGTTGCTCGATGTCAGTGTGCCGACCTCGAGCATCGATGCGGTCCTTGAGCGAGGCTTCCACATCACCGGACGGGTGACGGATGCGGTCGGCGGCGGACCCGTCCAGGGCTCGGTGGTCACGATTAATCCGCAGACTTGCTGTCAGGCCTTCACCGTCGTGCAGACGGGCCCCGACGGTACCTATTCGGTGACCGTTCGACCCGGCACCTACAAGATCGGTTTCAACCCACCCTACGGAACCGACTTCGTGAGCCAGTACTGGAACGGCAAGCCAGACTTTG
>VBEY01000186.1 GCA_005889295.1 Chloroflexota bacterium
TCGCGAGTGGCGTCGCGGGGTCTGACGGCAGCTACTCGCTATACCTTCCAACTGGGAACTACATCGTCTTCTTCGGTCCACCCTACTTGAGCGACTACCTTGGCGAATACTGGAACGACAAGAGCGACCAGCTGTCCGCCGATGTGGTCCACGTGACTGGACCCATGAGCGGCCTCGATGCCGGGCTCGCTCGCGGCATCCCGATAAGCGGCCGCGTCACTGACGAAACGGGGAGCCCCATCCCGGGGATCTTTGTGAATGTCGACAACTCAACGACGGCCATGTTTGTCGGGGGCGCTCCGACTGATGCGGACGGGCGCTATTCGGTCCTCGTCCCGGCAGGTTCGTACAAGGTCCTATTCCCGAGTAATGGGCTTCCGTTCATTGACGAGTGGTGGAACGACAAACCGAGCTTTGCCGCCGCGGATCCGATCGACGTGACCAGTTCGGTCGCTGGCATCAACGCGGTGCTGGCGCGCGGGGTCGTTATCAGTGGACACATCAGGTCCGCCACCGGTGCGACTCTCGCGGGCTCGGC
>VBEY01000187.1 GCA_005889295.1 Chloroflexota bacterium
CCTTCTTCATGCGAGGGAGTTTGTCCCACTCTTCCTTCGTCTCGACGACCGTCGCCGCGGGCGCGAAGCCCAGGAGGCCTACGACTTCGGGATGTTCGGGGGTCCCCAGGATGATCACGTGGTAGCCCTCGTCCGCAAGCTGTTTGGTGAAGCGCTGCGCACGGAGGACCAGGGAGCAGGTCGCGTCGATGCACTCGAGGCCCTGCGCCTCGATCTTCGCGCGCATTTCCGGCGGGACGCCGTGCGCACGGATGACGACGATGCCTTCCTTCGCTTCGGACGGGTCCTTGATGACCTTCACGCCGAGCGCGCCGAGGCGCTCGCTGATCTTCGGGTTGTGGACGACCTGGCCGAGGTTGTGGACGGTCCGGCCCGTTTCGGCGGCCGCCTCGGTCAGCTCGACCGCTTTCTTGACCCCGAAACAGAACCCGTTCTCGCGCGCGAGAAGGACTTCCACGACATCAAGTGTACGGGTCGTTTATCGGTACACACCCCGTTGCTCGGGCGGAAGCAGCGCCGCGACGCGACGCATGATCGCGTCGGCGACGGCTTGCTGATCGTTCGGTGTCGCGCCGAGATCCGAGGCACGAAATGGCGGCCCAACGCTAAAGAGAATGTCGCGGCGCCAGAACGCTCCGAGTCGCGCGCGGCGCGTCCCGCTGACCGCGAGCGGAACGATCGGCGCGCCGGAATGCTGCGCGACGTAGGCGATCCCGGGACGACCACGGATGAGCTGGCCGCTCTCGCTGCGATGCCCCTCGGGAAAAAAGCCGAGCGGTTGGCCCGCAGCTATAACCGCGAGTGCCATCTGCAGAGCGCCGCGGTCTACCTCACCGCGGCGGACGGGAAACGCGCCGATGGCACGGAGCGCGAAGCCGATGACCGGAGTCTCGAAAAGCTCGCGTTTTCCCATGTAGCGGATGGCGCGGCCGAGCGCGAACTCGATCCACGGCGGATCCTTCCAGTTGATGTGGTTCGAGACGAGGATGTAGCCGCCGCTTCGCGGGATGTTCTCCGCGCCATCGAGACGCCACGGCGCGAGGAAGGCCGCGAGAGCGCGAACGATGGGGAACAACAGGCGCCAAATCCAGAGCCGCTCCTCGGGCAGGACGGGCGATCCGGCGAACACGGTCACGAGCGCGTGACTTGCAGCACTCGGTCGAGGGCTTCGCCGACCGACAGGCCATCCGTTTCGACGAGGATCGCGTCGCTCGCCGCGCGAAGTGGCGCGACGGTGCGTTTGCTGTCGAGCTCGTCGCGCCGAAGGATCTCCGTGAGCAGGTCCTGCCGTGAGCGTTTCTCTCCGCGGGCGGCGAGCTCCTCCTCACGACGGCGCGCGCGCTCGGCGGCCGACGCGGTCAGAAACACCTTGCGCTCCGCCTGGGGCAGAACGACGGTGCCGATATCGCGGCCGACCATCACGATCCGCCCGCGCTTCGCGATGTCTCGCTGCTGCTCGACCATCGCGTCACGGACTTTCGGGATGCGCGCGACCTGCGAGACGATGCGGTCGACGTCGTCGCCGCGGATGGCCCACGTCACGTCGGCGCCGTCGAGCAGGACCGTGTAGGCGCGTCCGTCGCGGACGGTCGGCGGGCCAATCGCGATGCGGACCTCCCGTGCGAGCGCGGAAAGGCGCTCGGCGTCGTCGGGATTGATGCCCCGGCGCAGAGCGGCCAGCGCGACGGCGCGGTACATCGCTCCCGTATCCAAGAAGAGGTACCCGAGGCGCTCGGCGACGAGCGCGCCGATCGTGCTCTTCCCCGCCCCGGCCGGCCCGTCGATCGCAACGGTGCGCGGCGTCGCCATCTAGGCGCCTCCGAGCGCGCGGACGAAGGCGACACCGGCATCGGCGGTGCAGGGCAGATGGAGCTGCGCACGGATTCCGGGACGCGACACTAAGCGCCTCCGAGCGCGCGGATCTCGCGAGCGGTGAGGTCGCGCCACGCGCCGGGTCGAAGGCGGCCGAGCTCGAGCGGACCGAGACGCACGCGTCGAAGTCGCAGAACGCGGAGCCCGACCGCGGCGCACATGCGGCGCACCTGCCGCTTCCATCCGGTCTGCAGAACCATGCGCAGCGTCGAGCCACGCGCGCCGCCGGCCATCGACACCCGCGCGGCGCGCGCGACGCCTTCTTCGAGCGCAATGCCGCGCCGGAGCGCCGCGATCGAGGCGGCCGGCACGGGACCGACGACACTCACCTCGTACTCGCGCTCGTGCCCGTATCGCGGATGCAGCACCCGCTCCGCCCACGCGCCGTCGTTGGTGAGCAGCACGAGGCCCTCGGAGTCCTCGTCGAGCCGACCGACCGGGTAAAGGCGCTCGCGCGCGCCAAGTATCTCGACGACGGTCGGGCGCCCGTGGTCGTCGTGCGCGGTCGAAACGATCCCGCGGGGCTTGTTGAGCACGACATAGCGGTGCGGGGCGGGCGGCGCGACCGCGCGGCCGTCGACTTCGATGTGGGCATCGGGCGCGACCTTGCTGCCCATCTCACGAACGACCTCGCCGCCGACGCGCACGCGGCCCTCGCGCATGAGCTCCTCGGCCGCGCGACGCGACGCCACCCCGCGGTCGGCGAGGACCTTCTGCAGCCGGATCAGCCCGGCTGGCTCGGGGCGGCGCTCCGCGCTCCGCTGCCCCGTGGGCCCCAGCCCCTGCGTCACGCGCCGGGGACGAGGGCGCCGTCCGGGCTCAGCGCGCGCGGCAGCTCGTCGAGGCTTTGCAGGCCGAAGCATTCGAGGAACTCCCATGTCGTTCCGTACAGAATGGGGCGACCGGGGGTCTCTTTGCGACCCCGCTCCTCGATGAGCCGCCGCGAAGCGAGCGTGTAGAAGGTCTGGTCGCAGTTGACGCCGCGGATGGCCTCGACCTCCGCGCGGGTGACCGGCTGCCGGTAGGCGACCACCGAGAGGGTCTCGAGCGACGCCGGCGAGAGCCGCAGCCGGTCGGCGCCGAGATACGCGGCGACCTGGGGCGCGTGTTGTGGGGCCGTCACGATCTGCCATTCGTCGCCGGAGCGCTGAAGCCGCAGGCCGGTGCCCTCGTACGCAGTGGCGAGCTCGGCGAGCGCGTTCTCGACCGCGCGCGGCGTTCCGCCGGCGATGCGACCGAGCTCGCCTTTCGTCACGGGCTTCTCGGCGACGAAGAGGATCGCCTCGACGGCGTTGGCTAGTTCCGAACGGATGGCGGTTCCCTCCTCGTGATCACGATGTCCGCGAAGAGCTCGTCCTGCGCAAGGTCGATGACGGCGCGGCGGTACAGATCGAGGAGCGCGATGAACGTGACGACGGCGAAGCCGATCGTCGGCGCGCCGCCGAGGAGCGTAGCGAAGCTCACCCGCCCCTGCGCCGCGATCAGCTCCTCGATCTCGAGGGTGCGCTGCTCGACCGAGTAGCGCTCCCCGGGGGCGACGATGTCCTCCTCACGTTGCTTCGCCGCGAGCGTCAGCACTCGCCCAAATGCGAGGGCGAGGGCATCGACCTCGCCGCCCCGCGGCGGCAACTCGATCGTGCCGCCCTCGCGGTGGAACGCGCGCTCGCCGGCGCGGAGACGCGCACCGAGCTGGCTCGCGCGCTCGCGCACGATCGCGTATTCGAGCAGCCGTGCGCGCAGCTCCTCCTCCGATTCAGCGTCCTCTAGCGCGAGCGGCTCGAGCGACGGCAACAGGCTCCGTGCCTTCAGCAGAACGAGCCGCGAGGCGAGGGCGAGGAAAGCCGAGACCTCGTCCGCGGGCAGCGCCGCCATCGCGCGGACACGCGCGAGATATGCGTCGGCCAGATCGCCGAGCCGCACCGTGAGGATGTCGAGCTTCTTCTCCTCGACGAGCTCGAGAAGTAGATCGAGCGGCCCGTCGAAGCCCTCGACCGTGACGCGCGGCGCCTGCGACTCCATCACGGGAGAGCCTCGCGGTCGGCGCGCGCGAGGAGCCGCTCGTCCTCGGTGATCGGTCGCTGGTGATGTCGCGCGATGAGGCGCACGACGCGCTCGGATGCCCCATCCGCGCGCGCGAGCTCCGCGCCGCGGCGCGCGTGGTCGAGGTAGCGCGCGAACGTCGAATCTCCCGACGCGAGGCGCCCGCGGACGCGTGGAGCGAGCGACTCGAGGATCACGCCCGCAACCCGGTGCCACAGCAGCGTGTTCGCTGGTTTCGCGCTGTCGTGAAGGATGCCCGCAACGACGAGCTCCTCATCCGCCCCGAGCTGGCGGAGGATTCGCGCGGTCTCGGTGGCGTGCCGGTCGTCCGCGCCGGAAGGACCGAGGTACCGGACCGTCTGCTGCACGCGGTGGAGCACGGCTAGACGCTCCCGCCCACGAACAGTCGGATCAGGAATTGCGCAGGACCGAAGACGATCGTGCCGAGAACTCTCGCACCGAAGAAGAGGAGCAACAGCAGCAGCATCGGCCCGTACTGCTGGAACGTGCGCCAGCTGTACCTCTGCCGCGGAGGCAACAGCCCGTACACGACGTTCGCACCGTCGAGCGGCGGAATGGGGACCAGGTTGAAGATCGCGAGGACGCAGTTCCACTTGACGATCTGGAAGAGGATGAGGTCATACGCGCCGCCCAGCAGGTCCGCGCCGCCGAAACGCAGCGGCAGCGCGCAGAGGGCCGCCAGGGCGAGGTTCGCGAACGGGCCCGCCAAGGCGACCGCGCTGACGCCGATCGAGCTGCGGAGGCGGGACTCATTGAATGGGACCGGCTTTCCATAACCGAAGCCGGCCAGCACGATGAGGAGCGAGCCAAACGGATCGAGGTGCGCCATCGGGTTGAGGCTCAGCCGGCCCATCAGCCGAGCGGTGTCGTCGCCGAGCCTGGTCGCCACATACGCATGCATGAACTCGTGCACGGTGATCCCGAGGACGATCGCGATCACAAAGGCGACGAACGGGAGCGGATCGGTCGCGGCGTTCCGGATCTCGGTGACCAGTCCCCCGCTGAGCCACGCGTACAGCAAGAAGATGAGCCCGATGAGAAGGAGCGGGTTGATGCCTCCGGGTCCTTGGCCGCGGACCCCTCGTGCGATCACTTGGTTCGAGTCTAGGTGCGCGGTTCGATTCCTGAGAGAATCAGGTCAGAGGGCTTCGTGAAGGGAGCGTGGGGGGCAGCCGATGAGTCAGGCGGTATGGACCGGCAGCATCAGCTTCGGGCTCGTGAACATCCCGGTGAAGCTTTATCCGGCCACCGAGCCCAAGGACGTTCGTTTCCATCTCTACGACCGGCGCACCGGCAAACGCCTGCACTACGAGCGGGTGACGAGGGGTGACGAACCCGCGAGTTTCGAGCCGGAGCCGTCCCTCGACGACTCAGAGCCAGATGATCGCGTAGAGCCGCGCGTGGCGGGCGACATCGAGCGAGAGCTGGCCGGTCCGTCCCCGTACACGCAGGGTGTCGAGGCTGAAGACGTGGTGAGGGGCTTCGATCTACCGAGCGGCGATCTGGTGACGGTCACCGACGCCGAGCTCTACTCGATCGCGCCTGAACGGAGCAGGACGATCGACATCGAAGAGTTCGTGGACCTCGCGGACATCGACCCCGTTTTCTTCGAGAAGAGCTACCACGTCGGACCGGTCCGCGGGGTCGGAGCCGAAAAGCCGTATGCACTCCTGCTCCGCGCGATGCAGGGCGCGGGGATGGTCGGGATCGGACGCTTCGTGCTGCGCACCAAGCCACACCTCGTCGCCATTCGTCCGCTGAAGGAGGCTCTCGCGCTCGAGACCCTGTTCTTCGGGGATGAGGTGCGAAGTCCTGGCGAGCTGACCTCGGGCCTGGTGGGCCTCGCTCTTTCCGACCGCGAGCTCAAGACCGCTCGGCAGCTCATCGCCGCGATGGCAGCGCAGTGGATCCCCGAAAAACACGCGGACGCGTACCGCGAGGAGCTCCTCGGGCTCCTCAGGAGCAAACCGGCCGCGAGGCCGGCAGATGAAACACTGACCAGCCCCGCGAGCCCCGTCGGCGATCTTATGGCAGCGCTCCGCGCAAGCGTCGAAGCCGCCAAGCGCAAGGGCCAGAAGAAGAGCGCCGGTTCCAAGCGCGCCGGGTAGCTACCGGCTCGCGATGCGGCCGAGGAGCAGTCGCCGCCGCGGGACGCGCCGGGCGCTCCAGCGGAACGCGCCGCGGATCGTCGCGACCGCGTCGGCATCGCCAGGCTTGCCGGCGACGTGGACATCGGCGTACGGCTGGCCCCGCTCGACGCGATCTCCGATCTTCGCTCGAAGCACGATCCCCACGCGATGATCGATGGGATCGCCTTTCTTCTCGCGGCCGGCGCCGAGGCGCACCGACGCCTTGCCGATCTGGTCCGCGGCGATCGCGGAGACGTAGGCCGTCCGCGGGGCACGGAGCGTCTCGATCTTCGGTGCGCGTGGCAGCGTCGAGGGATCGTCGACCTGCGAGACGTCGCCGCCCTGCGCCGTGACGAGCTCGCGAAACTTCGCGAAGCCGCTCCCATCGGCCAGCGCGCGGTCGATGCGCGCGAGCGCGGCCTTGGTGTCGCGTGCCTTCCGCCCGCGCACCAGCATCTCGGCGCCCGCCGCGCGCGTCAGCTGGACCAGGTCCGGCGGTCCGTTTCCTCTCAAGGTGGCGATGGCCTCGGCGATCTCGAGGCTGTTCCCCACTGCGTTGCCGAGCGGCTGCTCCATGTCCGTGATCTCGCAGGTCACAGCGAGACCGTGGGCGACACCGATCGCGACCATCGCGCGCGCGAGCTGCCGCGCGGAGGGGAGATCTTTCATGAACGCCCCGCTCCCGACTTTCACATCCAGGACGACCGCATTGGCACCGGCCGCGATCTTCTTGGACATGACGCTCGAGGCAATGAGAGGGATCGACGGCACCGTACCGGTCGTGTCGCGGAGGGCGTAGATCTTCCCGTCCGCGGGAGCAAGATCGGCGGTCTGGCCGGTCACGACGATCCCGATCCGCTCGAGCTGCGCGAGGAACTCCGCCGTCGACAGGTCGACGCGGTAACCCCGGATCGACTCCAGCTTGTCCAGGGTGCCGCCTGAAAAGCCGAGGCCGCGTCCGCTCATCTTGGCGACCGGCACGCCACACGCCGCGACGAGCGGCGCGACGACGAGCGTGGTCTTGTCGCCGACGCCGCCGGTCGAATGCTTGTCGACGACGCGCCCGAAGCGCGAGAGGTCGAGGCGCTCGCCCGAGCGGACCATCGATGAGGTCAGCGCCGCCGTCTCCTTCGCGTCCATGCCGCGCCAGACCACGGCCATGCAGAACGCGGCCATCTGATAGTCAGGGACATCGCCCTTCGTGTAGCCCTGCACGAGCGCGTCGATCTCGTCGGCGGTCAGCTTTCCGCCGTCGCGTTTCCGCTCGATGAGCTCAACGATCCGCACGGCTACCCCCCTCGCGGGAACGAGCTACGGCTTTCCAATCGTTTTCTCCAGCAGCCGCTCATGTTTGTCCACGCATGCGACGAGCCGAACCAATGCCTTCGGATTCTCCACCGTGATCGGCTCGTCCGCCGCGTAGTTCCGGATCCGCGACCCGACGACGCTCACGGTGAGTCGCTTGTCCCCGCGGACGAGCATGAAATCTTGAGACTCCCTGAAATTGGTCAACGCTCCGTTGTCGCCGCTGAACGCGTCGACGTTCGTCATCGCTGTATGCCCCTGACCTTCGATGACCACGGGATGCACATCCTCGAGACGGGGGCCGGCGTTGGCGGTGATCGACCCTTGCGCGATCTGCCAGTTACGGTTGAAGGCCTGGTCGCCGAGTTTGTGAATCCCGATGCTTACGCAATCGAAGTCGAAGTTGGTGAGCTGACCGTAACTCGCCGCCCCGAGCTTGATGCCTCCGCCCGTGCCGAAGGCGAATACGTCCATCACCTGCGCGTTGTCGGTGTGATCGATCGCGTAAGCGAACGTCCCACGCGCCACGACTGCGTCGATCACGATCTTTGAGAACCCGCCCACGAAGAGCCGCATGTTCGCCGGGTTCACGTGGCAGTGCAGGATGCGCGGGATGTCGTAGCAGTGATCGATCCGGACGAACTCACCCGACAGCGGGTAACCGTGACAATGCTCGACCAGGAGCTGCTCGCAGATCGCCGCGGCCGAACAGTTGAAGTCGATCGCCACGTACGCGCCGTAGAAGGTTAGGCATGAAAGCGTCACTCCCTGCGCGCCCGCGGTTTGGGACGCTTGGATCGTCGGAGGGTACGCGACGATCTTCGCCGGATCGGAGAGGGTCTGATCCGGATACCAGAACTGGATTCCGCGGACCTGCGTCGCGTGCTCGACCGTGAGCAAGGGCTTGTTCTCATCCTCGACGGCGATCACGCTCCCCACGGGCTGCGCTTTCGTGGGGTGCTTCGTTCCCCGCCCCACCGGCCCATGCGCGCCGATCAGCGACGCGTTCATCTTCACCACGATGCCGCCGGTCAGCCGATACGGCTCCTCGTCGGGATCGACGTACAGGGCTGCCCCGCGCAAGGCTGCCCAATCGATCGCCTCCTGGAGGTTGGTGCTGTTCAGCTCCGGCTCGTTTCCCGGGAGCACGCCAAAATCGCGGATGCTCTTCATCCGTGCACTAGATCTTCGCGATCACTCCTTTGATCACTTCGGCGAGCCGCTTGCCGGCGCGGTTCGCGACCTCGAGCACCGCCTCATGAGTGACGTGCTCGATCTGTCCCGGGATGCCCGTCGCCATGTCGGTGACGGTGCTGATCGCGAGGATGTCCATCGCCATGTGCCGCGCGACGAGCACCTCGGGCACGGTGCTCATGCCCACGGCGTCGGCGCCGAAGCCACGCAGCATCCGCAGCTCCGCCGGTGTCTCGAAGTTCGGCCCCGCGACCGCCACGTAGATGCCTTCGCGCAGATCGCCGTCAACGCTGTGCGCGAGCTTGCGCAAGCCATCGGTGTACGTACCGACCATGTCCGGGAAGCGCGGCCCGAGGCTGTCGTCGTTCGGACCGCGCAGCGGGTTGACGCCCATGAAGTTGATGTGGTCACTCAGGACCATGAGGTCGCCGGCTTTGAACGCGGGGTTCAGCCCTCCGCACGCGTTTGTGATGATCATCGTGCGGACGCCCCAGGCGCGAAAGACACGAACGGGGAAACCGATCTCGGCGATGTCGTAGCCCTCGTAGTAGTGCATGCGCCCGCTCATGACTGCGACGTCCTTGCCCGACAGCCTCCCGACGACGAGTTCGCCGGCGTGACCCGGCGCGGTGCTGCGGCGGAAGCCGGGGATCTCCGCGTACGAGATTCGCGTCGCATCCTGGACGTCGCTCGCGAGACCGCCGAGACCGCTGCCCAGGATCACGGCGATCTTCGGCCGCCGTTTCGTCTTGGCGCTGATCGCGGCGACCGCGGCCGA
Source organism: Chloroflexota bacterium (assembly GCA_005889295.1). Classification (GTDB taxonomy): domain Bacteria; phylum Chloroflexota; class Limnocylindria; order P2-11E; family P2-11E; genus 3-1-20CM-2-70-9. Next base: position 9,340 of record VBEY01000187.1, read on the forward strand.
CGTGTCGAGCGTCATGTTCCAGGCTCCTTCAGGATCTTCTCGCGCAGGAGCTCGACGAAGGGTCGCGCGTGCGCGGTGCGCGCGAACCGGGCGACGGTCTCGGCGCGCCGCACGGTGATGCGATCGCCGGCGTTCAGGTCGTGCTCCTCCTGACCATCGAGCGACAGCACCGAATCGTCGTCCTGGGTCTCGAGTTCGAGCACCTGGTCCGGGTCGAACACCACCGCGTTGCCGAACGAGAGATGCGGGGCGATCGGGACCATCGTGATCGCGCGCGACGCGGGCAGGATGAGCGGCCCGCCGACCGAGAAGCCGTACGCGGTGCTGCCAGTCGCCGTGGCGACGATGAGACCGTCGGCCCAGTACACGATGAGCGGCTCTTTGTCGACGCGGACCGCGACGTTGATCGAGCGGACCTGCTTGCCGCGCGCCACGACGACGTCGTTCAGGGCGAGCGCGCGCACGACCTCCTTGCCACCGCGGACCAGACGCGCGTCGAGGAGCGCGCGCTCCTCGATCGTGAAGCGCCCGGCGAGCACGTCGCCCATGGCCTCGTCGAACTCGTCGATCGTCGCCGAGGTGAGGAAGCCGAGCCGCCCGAGGTTCACGCCGAGGATCGGGATGTCGAGGGGCGCGAGCGCCCGCGCGGCGCGGAGCACGGTGCCGTCGCCACCGAACACGAACGCGACCTCCGCGCGTTCGACCTCTTTCGCGAGCGGGCGAGAATCCAGCGCAACCTCCATCGGCTGGTGGCCGGCTTTTCGCAGTTTGTCGCTCACCGTTTTGGCGGCCTCGAGCGAGGCGGGCCAGTCGGGCCGGGAGCCGATCGCGATCCTCATCCGGCCGCCTCTTTTGCCCTGGCGGCCAGACTCGCCTCGTCGAGGCTCGCCGCCCCCTTGCGCGCGTGGACGAAGATCTCGCGGTTGCCCTCGCGACCCGCGATCGGCGATGGCGTGATGGCGACGACTCCGAGCCCGCGTGCCGCCAGATCGTTTGCGACGGCGACCACCGCTGCGGCGCGCGCGTCCGCGTCGCGCACGACGCCGCCCTTACCGACGGCATCGCGCCCGGCCTCGAACTGGGGTTTCACCAGCGCCACGACGTCGCCGCCGTCACGAAGCTTGGCGAGCGACGGCGGCAGGGCGAGCCGCAGTGAGATGAACGAGACGTCTGCGACGACGATGTCGACAGGCTCGTCAACCGGCGCGGATTCGCGCGCGTTCACGCCTTCATGGACGACAACGCGCGGGTCCTGCCGCAGTCCCCAATCGAGCTGACCTTTGCCCACGTCGATCGCGTGAACCCGAAGAGCACCGCGCTGGAGCAACACATCGGTGAAGCCACCGGTCGATGAGCCGACGTCGATCGCGACCTTCCCGGCGACCTCGAGTCCGAGCACGTCGAGCGCCCCCGCAAGCTTGTCGCCGCCGCGTGAGACGTACCGGGGACCGGCGTCGACGGCGAGCTCCGCGTCCTCCGGAACGGGCGCCGCTGCCCGGTCGGCGCGGCCGCCATCGACCCGCACGACACCCGCCAGTATCAGCGCCTGGGCGCGCTCCCTGCTCGGTGCGAGCTCACGCTGCACCAAGAGCTGATCGAGCCTCACGCGCTTGGCCATCGCGCGGATTCTCGCGCACATTCGCGATACTGCGCGGCAATGCCCACTTCGTACGCCCGCATGGCCGGCATCGCGTCGCTCCTCGGTGCCGTCTTCGTCCTGCTGGGGATCGGTATCGCCGGCGTCGTCACGCCGAACTACGACGCGACAAGAGATGTGATCAGCGCATCGCAGCTCGGCCCGTACGGGTCCCTCGTGACGCTGGGCCTCGCGGGCGGCGGCACTATGACGGTCGTGTTCGCGTCGCTGCTCCAGCGGATCCTCCCACTCGGGAACGCGGTCGGGCCCGCACTCCTCGTTCTACGCGGTTTCGGAACCCTCTTCGCGGCGGCGTTCCTCGCGGACGTAGGCCCCGTGCGCACGACCGGCGGCCTCCTGCATGTCCTCGGGTTCGTTGGCGGGTCGGTCGCGTTCGGCATCGGGCTCTTCTTCATCGCCGGGCGGATGCGCTACGACGAGGACTGGCAGGCGCTCGCGCCCTACACCGTCGCCACCGCGCTCGCGTCCTTGGCCATCCTGGGGCTCTTCGTCGGGCTCGGGCCGCGCTACGTTGGCGACACCAACGCGCCGCTCAGCTCGGTCGGTGGCCTGATCCAGCGCCTTTCGACGATCACGGCGTGGAGTTGGCACCTCGTGATCGGCGGGTGGCTCCTCCTTCGACCGGCACCCTCGCCGGTCCAGCCTTAACTCGTGCCGAAGCGGTTGCCGCGCGCGCGCACGCTCAAGGGCGAGCCGAAGCTAGCGCACTACGACTCAGGCGGCGGCGTCCCGGGCGAGCCGCCGATCCTGCTGCTGCATCAGAGCCTCGCGCGGTCCGAGGACTGGGAGAACATTTTTCCTCGACTCGCCACGCGGTATCGCGCGATCGCGTACGACGCACGCGGCCACGGAAAGAGCGGACGCGCCGCGGACTACTCGCTGCGTGCTTTTGCGGACGACACGCTCCGCGTTCTTCGCGAGATCGCAAAGGAGCCCGCGGTCCTGATCGGCCACTCGCTCGGTGCCCTTGCCGCGCTCGTCTCCGCGGGCGACGCCCCCGACCTCGTCCGCGGGCTGGTGCTCGAGGATCCGCCGCTGGGCTATCCCAAGGCGTGGGACCCCGCGCAGTACGCGGCTCTCCGCTCGGGAATCGCCTCCACCGAACCGGGGGTGCTCGCGAAAGCCGTCAGCAAGCAGCCGCTCCCTTCGCCCGGGCCCCGCGGCGAGCGCACCTACGGCGAGCTGCGCGGCTTCTACGCGGCCGAACGTGTGGTCACGTACTTCCGCGACGTCGATCCCGCGTTCATCGACGCGCGCACCGCCGGCGACGCGCTCGCCGCGGCGCTCATCACAGAGGCGATCGGAAAGGTGCGCGCGCCGGTCCTGGTATTGGCCGGCGAGCCTCGTCTCGGCGGCACGGTCGACGATCCGGCCGAGTGGCGGCTGAAAAAGCTTCCGAACGTGACCGTAAAGCGCTTCCCCGGATCAGGTCACCTGCTTCACGGCTTCCGGCCCGAGCAGTTCATCGAAAACATCGAGCCCTTCCTCCGCAAGCTGCGGGAGTCGTAGCCCGCCCGCCATCCGCGGGCGCCCTCTCGCGAGCGACGACCAAGCGGGCGCGCCACCGCCGGCTGGTTGGCCGCTTTCGTTCAGTCGAGAACTTGGCGTCGGCATTTCGGAGACGAACTAAGATTCCGTGGATGCCGCAGGCCCGTGGGGCCGCGCCCGCCGCAAGAGATCTCGACCGTACGATCCGCGTCCTCTTGGCAATCAGTGATCGGGCCCTCGCCAACACCATCGATCTCACCCTCCGTCACGGGAACTACCTGCGCAGGGTGACAGGGACGATCAGCGAAGCCGAAGCCGCGATCGCGGAGTGGGCGGCGCATCTCCTCATGGTCGACATCGATCTCGAGAGAGGGCGGGCGATCATGCTCATCGACGAAGTGCGGGCTCGCGGCCCGATGGGTGTCATCGCGCTCACCCGCCGCAGCGACCTGCGGGGAAAGCTCGATGCGTTCAACCGGGGCGCCGACGACTACATCGGCATCCCCTTTGTACCCGACGACCTAATCGCCCGCGCGCGTGCCGTGATCCGCCGCGTCCACGGCAGCGCCGGCGAGCTGATACCGCGGCTCCGCGTCGGCGAGCTCGAGGTCGACCTACTGAACCGAAAAGTGCTCGCGGGTGAGCACGAGCTCCACCTCACGTCCCTTGAGCAGGCTTTGCTGTATCTCCTCGCCGCCAACGCGGGAACCGTTCTTACCCGGGAAAGCATCCTCGATGCGCTTTGGGGCACCGACTTCGTGATCGAGAGCAATGTCGTAGATCGGCATGTGCGCGGCCTGAGGGCGAAGCTTCAGGACGATTGGCACAAGCCGCGATATATCGAGACCGTTCAGGGCGAGGGCTACCGCTTCGTCGCGGAAGTCCCCGCTGAGGAGACGACCGAGCGTACACGCGCATGAGCTTCGTCGCCGCCGCCGGGAGCTAGTTCGCGAGAGGCAAGGCCATCGCGAAGACGCTGCCCGCGTCCGTGCTGTCGTCGAGCCAGAGGCGTCCGCCGT
>VBEY01000316.1 GCA_005889295.1 Chloroflexota bacterium
GTTATCGTGGCCCGCGCGAGCCGTCCTTAGTGCGTAGAGTTCTTCCGCGTGCGCCGGCGCAAGCTTCCACCTCGTTTGCCTCGGCGCTGACAAGGCCTGCGTTACCGGTGCGCTCTTGCCGACAGGGTGGTTATGAAGACCGGTGTACATGATTGAAGACACCCCGTGAGCTCGAACGCGCCATACCGGCAGGTAACTCATTGCCGGGTCTGCAACGCGGTGGAACTTGATCAGATCCTTTCTTTGGGCGCAACGCCACTGGCAAACGCTTTTCTACGTCCAGACCACCAAGGCGCCCCCGAGATTTCATACCCGCTGGAGGTGCTCCGGTGTCGGTCGTGTGGGCTCGTCCAGCTCAGCGCGGTGGTCCGCCCTGACATCCTGTTCGCTGACTATCTGTACGCGTCGTCCGCGTCGCCACCGCTCCTGGCCCATTTCCAGGAGCTGGCCGAGGAGCTTGTATCGCGTTATGCATCGCCTGGTTCGCTCGTTGTCGAGTTCGGCAGCAACGACGGCATCTTGCTCCGTCCGCTCAAGGATCGACGCGTGCGTGCCCTCGGAGTCGAGCCCGCACGCAACCTCGCCGCGATGGCGAACGAGGCCGGCCTCGAAACGCTGAATTCGTACTTCTCCGGAGAGGTCGCCCGTCAGATCCGGGACGAGCGGGGGCTCGCCAGCATCATCGTTGGGAACAATGTGCTTGCGCATGTCGATGGTTTGCGGGATCTCGCGCGGGCGGTCGAGCACCTTCTAGCCCCCGATGGTGTTTTTGTGGCGGAGGTTCCGTACCTCAGCGACCTCCTCGAACACGTCGAGTACGACACCATCTACCACGAGCACCTCTCGTATTTCCATCTTCTCCCGCTGAAGCGTCTCCTTGGGGAGGTGGGGATGGAGCTATTCGATGTCACTCGGCTCGAACTTCACGGGGGCTCCATCCGTATCTATGCCGGTCGTCGAGGCACTCGCACACCGACTGCGGCGCTGCGGACGCTCTTCGAGTCCGAAGCGCGACTCGACGACATGCGCCTTTACGCGGATTTCTCTAGACGTGTCGAAGAATCGCGCCATGCGTTGCGCGAGACGCTTGAACACCTTCGCGGGGACAGCCGCACTATCGCGGCTCTGGGTGCGACCGCGAAGGGCAATACCCTGCTCAACTACTGCGCGATCGGACCCGAGACGGTGATCTTCGTCGCGGACTCCACTCCCATGAAACAAGGCCTCCTAACACCGGGAATGCACATCTCCGTGAAATCGGAACGTGCCCTCTATGAGGAAAAGCCCGACTACGTCCTGCTCTTAGCTTGGAACTACGCCGAGGCGCTGGTGCGGCGGCACGCCGAGTATTTGGCGCAAGGAGGCCGGTTCATCCATCCGATCCCGTTGGCCCGGCTGGTGCCAGCTTGAGAGGGATCATTTTGGCGGGCGGTTCGGGTACGCGACTTGATCCGCTGACGCGAATAACCAATAAGCATCTCCTTCCTGTGTATGACCGGCCGATGATCTACTACGCAATCGAACAACTCGCAGGAGCAGGCGTGGACCGCATGATGATCGTCACAGGCGGGAATCACGCAGGGGAGTTTCTCCGCCTCCTCGGTAATGGTCGGAGCTTCGGGCTGCAGCACCTCGATTACGCGTACCAGGAGCGGGCAGGTGGCATAGCCGAGGCCCTAGGGCTGGCAGATTTCTTCGCGGCGGGTGAGCCGATCGTCACGATCCTCGGCGACAACATTTTCGAGTACTCGCTGGCTCCGTTTGTTCGACGATTCAGCGAAAGACCGACCGGTGCGCGCGTCCTTCTCGCAGAGGTCGAAAACCCGTCCGCCTATGGCGTCGCGGTCATGGCGGACGGTCGGATTCATACTGTTACGACTCGCGCGTGTTCGACTTTCTTAAGACCCTGACCCCGTCACGACGCGGTGAGCTGGAGATCACGGATGTAAACAACCGGTACCTTGAGCTCGGTGAGCTCGCGTTCGATATCGCTCGAGGGTACTGGGCGGACTGCGGTGAATCGATACAAATGCTCCTGCGAGCGAATACGCTCGTCGCCGCGCGCGGCGCCAACAAGCCAGAATGATTGACGGGGTTACGTCAATCGCGCCCATGCGGATTCGTCCAAGTCGCGACTCCATACCTTCGACTCCCACCAAACGCGATGGTCACGGTACCAGCGCACCGTCGCAGCAAGACCCTCCCTGACCTGGACCTGAGGCGTCCAACCAAGTTCGCTTTGAATCTTTGAATGGTCGAGCAGGTATCGGCGGTCGTGCCCCGGGCGGTCATCGACATACGTTTTTAGCCCTTGGGGCTTGCGAAGTTCCGCGAGCACTGCGTCGGCCAGTTCCTCGATACTCAGTTCTTCTCCCGTCCCAACGTTATAGGTGTCGCCTGGGCGTCCACGCTCAAGGATTAGCGCCAGAGCTCGGCAGTGATCATCAACGTGGATCCACTCGCGGCGATTTTCGCTGTGTCGATAGATAGGCAAGGGGAGATCCCGGAGAGCGTTGGTGATGAAAAGAGGAATCACTTTCTCGGGGAACTGGTAAGGACCGTAGTTGTTGGAGCTGTTCGAAATCGTCGTCGGAAGCCCGAACGTTTCGTGGTACGCCCTCACGAGGTGATCTGCCGCAGCCTTGGATGCGTTGTACGGAGTTCGTGGCCGATACGGCGAGTCCTCGCGGAACGACTGCCTGGCGTCGAGTGGAAGATCCCCATAGACCTCGCAAGTGGAGATGTGGTGGAAGCGACCGATGCCCGCTCGTCGGGCGCCCTCGAGAAGCACCTGCGTACCAACGATGTTCGTTTGCACAAACTTGGATGGATCCAGCACCGCCCGGCTGTTGTGCGACTCGGCGGCGAAGTTCACCACTACATCAGGCAAGTGAGTCGCGAACAACTTCTCGATAAAGTTCGCGTCCGCGATATCTCCCTGTATGAACGCGTAGCGATCGGGGTAGTCGCGCTCAATGTCGGACAATGACGATCGGTCCCCGGCGTATGTGAGCAGATCAAAGTTCAAGACTGTGTCCTGCGGATTTGCGCCGAGGATGTGTCGAACAAAGTTCGACCCGATGAAGCCTGCACCGCCCGTCACGAACAACTTCATATCCGACCCTCAGACATCGCCGCGTTGGTTCGCCAAGCGCGCGGCGTCGGCTGCGACCGACTGTTTCGGAGCGTGCCAGTTCAGCGCGGCCGCAAACAGCGGCGACGCGAGAACCAGGACGAACGGAACGACCGTCGCGCGGTGACGGTAGAGCGTGCCGACATTACCCTCCGCAAGCACGAACACGGCCATGCTGCCCGCGATGAAGAGCGCGAGCGGCGCGAGGAGTCGCCACGACACCGATCCGCGAACTGCGACGATGAAGGCTCCGGCGAGTGCCGCGTACCAGAGCAGCATCTCGGGCACGGGCAGAAGATCAAGAATTCTTCGGGGACTCCATGGGAACGGTGCGAGGAGCACATAGAAAACGCGAATGTGGAATGGCTGGTCGCCGAAGTTTGTGTTCGCGCCAACGCCCATGGCGTTTCGCTCAGCATCCAAGTCGGAGAACGATCTGAGTCCCGTCGGATTGGACTGCGTTGTGAGGAGCAGGATTGAGAGACCGACGGCGAGCGCGGTCATTAGCGTTTTATCTCGAGCGCCCAGGCGGGGCGTCAGCACCACGGTTGCTGGGATCACGAGGCTAAGCCCTACGAAAATGTAGGTCCTCAAGCTGTCGGCCGGAAGGAGCGCGATGAATGTCACCGGAACCAGCCACAATCTCGGCTTCATCTGGAAGACGACAAGCAGCCACAGCACGATTGCGATCAGCAGAAGAAGGACGGAGTCCTTTAGGTTGAGCGCTGACCAAAGGACAAGCGAGGGATACACCGCGACCAGCGTGCCCCCGATAACGCCGGCCCTCAGGTCTCCGGACAGCCGACGCGCCGTGTCGAAGGCAAGGGTTACGAGCATTCCGCCCATCACCGCGTTCAGCATCTCCACATAGAGCGCTTTCGGACCAAGGAGGTAGAAGATGGCGGTCTCCAGATATACGAACGTGCCCAAGAGGTATCCCTCAGTTGAAGAAGCGAAAGGCGCGGTCTCTCCGTGAAGGATCCGCGCGAGGCGAGTC
>VBEY01000317.1 GCA_005889295.1 Chloroflexota bacterium
AGACCCCGCCATGCGACGATTTGGACGTGTCAGCGCTTCGCCGAGTCGTTCTCTTTGGCGTGATCTCGATCTTCACGCTCGGGCTCGGCGCGCTGGCGCTGCTCGATGGGATCGAGATGCTCGCGGCGTCGGGTGATTACACCGGGAATGACCGCACCGCGCTCCTCGGTCTCGGGGCCCTCACGACCGCAGGCGCGCTCGTGCCGATCGCGCTCTGGATCCTCGCGGGTTGGGCGCTCTTCGTGAGACGACAGCGCTGGGAGTGGTGAGGCGCTCCCACCGCGTTGCGGCTTCTCTCCGAGGGAGCAGCGCCGGGGTCTTCTTCGCTCGGCCCCTCGTGGGATCGCGATGAACCGCCAGCGAGGGGCCGCTCGCTCAGAAGACCCCGACGCTGCTCAATCCGCACACCGTGCCACCGCAACGCGGGCAGCGCCTATTGGCTCGGGATGGTCCAATCGGCGGGCACGATGTGAATCCACGTCTGCCCTGGCTCGAGACGCACGGATTCACCACTCGCGTTCTGAAGTGTGAAGACGTCGAAGATGTCGGGACGCGTCCACGTGACGTCCTGGCGCTTGCCGTCGCGGAACACCGAACCCCTGCCGCTGCCGGTGAGCGTCATGTCGAGCTTTGGATTGCCGGCTGGATCGAGTCCGAACTCCGTGGTGAAGTGGACCTCCGTCTGGATGACGACGACGTTGCGCGCGGCGACCGCCTCGCGGGTCGCGCCATCGACCTCGCGAACACCGTCCTGGAAGCGCGCGTACGTGTGGGTCGCCGGGTCATACCGGTAACCGACCTCGAACCCCGCCCGATACGGGACGGTGATCGAGCTCGCGTCGACGCTCGCGGCGAAGCCGCCGGCGAGCGGGTCGTTCGTCGACGGCGGTAGGAAGTCCCACGACGCGATGCTGACCGGCTGATCGCCTTCCGGCGCGTCAGCCAGTGCCTGTCTCAACGCCCGGTATGTCGTGAAGTAGTTGTAGGGCGCCTCGCGGAACCCGACGCGATAGCCCCAGCCGTAACCAGGCCCGAGATCGACATACCGAGACGTGACCGCGGCGTCGTAGTGAATGCGCATCAACTCTTCGGGGCCGCCCCCCGAGTAGACGAACGCGGCGCCGAGGCTCGGGACGATCGGCGTGTCGGTCATGCGCGCGCTACGGACCGATCCGATCACGTCCGGGTCCTTGGATTGGAACACCGCAGCGAGGCGCGTCGTGAGCCCTTCGACGAGCCACTCGTAGACCTGGTCGGCCTTGGTGATCCCGTAGTGCGGACGCGCATGCGTGTTGTTGTCGATCTTCACGTAGAGCGGCCGCTTCGAAGCAGACCCGCCGCCCAGCGGCATCCCGGTGAGTGGCCATCGCGGGCACACGGTCTCTTCAGAAGTTGCTGTCACCCTGAACGCGCCGCCCATGTTCCGCAGGACGTTGCTTCGCACCTGCATGCCGTCGGCCGGCGCGATCGCGTCCGCGTCGATCTTGCGGTCGCCGTTCCAATCACCGAGCAGCACCGCCGTCGCTCCGGCGCACGCCGAGCCCGCGGGCAGTGACGCCCATCCCTCAAAACCGTTGGCCGGCTGGAATGAGTTGCCCGAGTCGAAGACCTGGACCTTCGCGCTCCCGTCGGCATCGCCGTAGACCGCGACGAGATCGTCCTTCCCGTCACCGGTGACGTCGGCGGCGCCGATCGATGCCCTGCCGAGGTCGTATTCGCCCTCGTTCGTTTCGTACACCGTGCTCGAGAGGACGAGCCCGCTCGGGCGCGGGTCGAACAGAAGCAGCTTCGCTTTCGCGTTGGGCGATTGGTAGAACGCGGCGAGCTGGTCCGCGCCTCCGGTGCGTGTGAAGTGGCCGACCGCAAAGCGAGCGCGCGCGGCGTCGAACTGCGCCGGACCGGAGTCGTAGGCACCTTGAATGCCGCCGAAGAGGAACGTCGAACCGGTCGACTCGAAGTAATGGATGCGCATCTGGAAGTTGTCGTACTGGTACGCCACGAGAACGGCATCGTGGCCGTTCCCCGAGAAGTTCCCGGCGACCACACTTCGTGCGCGGTTCCACGTGTAGTCCTCGCCCTCCCACCACTTCTCGGGCGCGCTGAAGCTGGCGCCGGTCGACCGGAAGACAAGCAGTCCGGACTTGTTGTCGCCCTCGTCATACAGCGCGACGAGGTCGTCCTTCCCGTCCGACGTGAGGTCGGCGACGGCGAGCTTGGCGCGGTTCAGCCGGAAGGTGTTCGGCGCGGTCGTGAGCCAGACCGACTCCGAGAAGGTCTCGCCGTCGCTCGCGGCGACGCCCGAGCCGACCGGGCTGACGGAGCGGGCGGGCTTGAGGGGCGGCGGAGGCGTGGGGGTCGGTGCCATGGGCGACTGGGCTAGTTCCCCGGGCGCGGGAGTCGCCTGCGGAGTCGCCGCGGTGCATGCGACAAGCGCTACGGTCGCGAGTGCGAGCGCACGCGCGACAACGGACGGACGTTGAAGCAACCCGCGTCGCATGATGAGGCAGTGCGCACGCTCTGTGCCAGCAGACTGGAGACCGACGGCGAAGAAGCCTGCCGGACGGGCAAGTTGGAGTTGGCTAGGGGGTCGTGCGTTTGGGAACGAATCGCACCGCCGTCTGCAGACCGCGAGGGTGCTCTTCGAGACGGACGTGCTGGTAGTTGTGAACGGTGACCTCGTGCTGAGTTCGAAGGAGGCTCGCGGCGGTGAGCGCCGACATCGAGCCCTGGGTACTGACGACAAA
>VBEY01000234.1:0-1162 GCA_005889295.1 Chloroflexota bacterium
CCGCTGCCGGCGGGGCTGGTCGCGCTGCAGCTGGTGCTGCTCGCGCAGCTCACCCCACTCGCCGCGGTCGCGCCGAAGCGCACCGTGGTCGCGCCGGCGGTGGTGCTGAAGCCAGTGCCGGTGATCGTCACGATCGTGCCTCCGGCCGCGGGCCCGCTCGTCGGGGTGACCGCGCTCACCATGGGCGCCGTCCCGGGATAGGTGAAGCGATCCGCCGCGCTGGTGGCGCTGGTCATTCCCGCGACGGTCACCGTGACATCGACGACGCCGCTGCCCGCGGGGCTGGTCGCGCTGCAGCTGGTGCTGCTCGCGCAGCTCACCCCACTCGCCGTGGTCGTGCCGAAGCGCACCGTGGTCGCGCCGGCGGTGGTGCTGAAGCCGGTGCCGGTGATCGTCACGACGGTGCCGCCGCCGGCCGGTCCGCTCGTCGGGGTAATCGCGGTGACGGTCGGGGCCGGGGTCCCGGTCTGACCCGTGCTCACGTTCACATCGTCGAAGTCGGCGATCCCGAGCGCGTCGTTCCAGAGCTGGAGCCGCTGGTACGGGGCGGTCGTGGCGAAGTTGCCGCTGATCGTCCACGCGGGCTGGGTGACGCCGTTCACCCAGATCTGCCCGCCCCCCGTGGCCGTTCCGGTGAAGCGCAGCTCCACGGTGATCCAGGTCCCCACGGGCGCGACCCCGCTCGCGGTGACGCCGCTGCTCTGGCCGGCTCCGTTGAAGATGTAGTAGTCGAACGATTGGCTGCGCGCGTCGTAATAGAGGATCCAGCGAACCGCGCTGCTTGAGTCGTCGCGGCCATACGCCACCGTGGGTGAGCCGGTCATGCCGCTGAAGCGCACGCTGAAGCGGGTGTAGCTGTCGTCGAGCGAGCTCGACAGGCGCTTCAGCAGCACGCTGTACTGACCGCTCGCGGTGTCGTTCAGCCGCGCGCCGAATCCGCCGCTGCGCGCCGCCGCGGCGGACGGGCTCAGCGTGCCGTTGCCAAGCGTGCCGTCCCAGGCGGCGAGCGTTCCCGACTCGAAGCCGTCGCTGAAGATCACCCCGGTCGGCGCGGTGTACGTGAACACATCGGCCCCGCTCGTGGCGCTGGTTAATCCACCGACGGTCACGGTGAGGTCGACGGCGCCGCTGCCCGCGGGGCTGGTCGCGCTGCAGCTGGTGG
>VBEY01000234.1:1169-29290 GCA_005889295.1 Chloroflexota bacterium
CGTCGCTGAAGATCACCCCGGTCGGCGCGGTGTACGTGAACACATCGGCCCCGCTCGTGGCGCTGGTTAATCCACCGACGGTCACGGTGAGGTCGACGGCGCCGCTGCCCGCGGGGCTGGTCGCGCTGCAGCTGGTGGCGCTCGCGCAGCTCACCCCACTCGCCGCGGTCGCGCCGAAGCGCACCGTGGTCGCGCCGGCCGTGGTGCTGAAGCCGCTGCCGGTGATCGTCACGACGGTGCCGCCGCCGGCCGGTCCGCTCGTCGGGGTGATCGCGCTGACGGTGGGAAGCGGGGGCGGCGGAATGCTGAAACGGTCGAGGATGTTCGCGGTCGTCCTCTGAAGCGGCACGCTGACGGGCACGTTGAACCCGCCGTTGGCCCATGGATCACGGAAGCCGTCCAGCCCCGATGCCCATTGGATCGTGCCCGCGGCGAACACCACCGCGCCACTTCCCGCCGTGTAGACGGTCGACTCGGAAAAGCTGCCGTCGCTGGTCGGCGAATGAGCGACGACGCTCAGCCCCGCGGGGGTAGCCCCGTTGGCGTAGGTCCGGTCGTATTCATAGCCGACGAGGGCGGTTATGACAGAGCCGTTGGAAAGACCGGCGCCTGAGAAGATCCAGGATGAGGCGTTCGCGACGATGAAGTTGTTGTTGTCGGCGGCGCCGTCACTCATGACGCCGATCAACGCGTTCTCCGGAAGACCCTGGTCCCGCCACCGGTAGGTGATCGGATCGATCGCCGGGTTCTTGTAGCAGATGATCCGGCGGTTGGCGGTACCCAACGAGTCGGCTGCGAACCGAATGCGGAAGTAAACCGCATTCGCCGAGAAGAAGGCCAGATTGACGCCATTGTCCCGCGCGTTCGTCACGTTGGTCCGCATCTCACCCGACCAATATTCGTCGTGCCCGACCGAAAGAAATGCCGCACGCCGTGGCGAGAGAAGGAGGTTGGGATTGGCGTGGGTCTCGACACTCGTGGCGTAGGTGACGTCGCGCCCTTCGCGTTCGACATACCGCACCATCTCGAGCTCCCAACCCATGAACTCCTGGGTCGCGTAGGGGCGATCAAAGGACACGACGCCCGCAGCAGGCCCGGCGATGTCACTGCCGTAGCCGGACGATCCGGTGTTGAAGTTGAAGGTCCCGTACAGGTTCTTTCCGCCCCACCAGTTGTAGGCCTGCCAGGTCGTCACGCTCGCCTGCATGAGGAGGGGTGCGGTGCTCGCGTCGTTTCGAACGAGGAAGGGGATGTATCGCTCGAAGCCGTCGTTGCGGATCAGCTTCACGACGTAGTAACCGCTCGTCCAGCTCGTGGGAATGTCCAGCGTGTACGCGACCGGCCAGCTCGCTTCGATGAGGTAGTCCGGACCGGCGCCAGGCGTCGGTGTCGGCTGGACGACTCCGGACAATGGCCCCACGGTCGGACCGGCCGTGCCCGGCGGCGTCAGCAACCTCCCTCCGGCGCCGCCATACCAGCCAAGACGGAAAAACTGCATGTAGTACGGCCTCGCGGTGCTCGTCGAGACCATGAACAGGATTCGCCCGCCGAGCGGGACGCTCGTCGCGGACGCATACCCTTCGATCTCGCGTCGCTCCGCTGTTCGAGTGGTCGGCGGAGACGTCGCGCAATCGGGGATCGCGAGTCCCCCCGCGCATGCGGTCGGTTCGGGAATCTGCCAGGCATCGGTCCCGGCGTTCTGATTCTCGGTGACGATCGGGTTCGAAGCCGCTGCGGCAGCGGGCACCCCAGCCGGTAGAAATCGGGCGGACGGGCCGGCGAGGAGGAGCGCACTAAAGATCGCGACCAGCGCGAACGCGACCGAACGACGTCGCGTCGTACCTCTCATCGCGGGCGGGTCGCACCCTTCTTCAAGGCGCGCTCTCCGATGCCTCGCCGAGAGAGCGGAACGCCGGTGAGTCGGATCTCCCTGCCACCAGTCCGTCGACGACTCGCAGGTAGAAATTCCGCTGATGCGCCCACCGGAGCCGCTCGGTCGCCTTAGCGGCATTCTCCACGAGATGATCCGCGCGTATCGGATCCGCACGCAGATCGCGTATCGCGCGCGCGAGGTCGTGCTCGTCGCCGGGGTTGAATTTCTGGAGCGCGTCGTCACCGAAGTAGTCGTCTACCGATCGAGTCCGGGAGACGATGGCCGGGCGACGCATCGATATGAAGTCGTACATCTTGAGGCAGTGAGTGAGGTCTCTGAAGGGGTCGCGTTTCATCGCTACGACGCCCGCGTCGGCGTCCGCGATCGCCTGCACGAGCTCCTCGACCGAGACCCACCCATGGAAGGAGACGAGATCCTTCACGCCGAGGTCACGAGAGAGCCGTTCCAACGTGGCCGTGTATGTTCCCTCGCCATAGATCTGAAGCCGGATGTCGGGCATCTCGTCTCTCAGATGCCGCAGCGCCCGGATGACGGTGTCGAGGCCGTACCGCTCCTCGATCGAGCCGTGCGAGACCAGGGTGAACCGACCCGAATCATGGCTTCGGCGCCTCGCCGTTCCCGGGTTGAATTCGTTTTCGTTCGAGGTCGGCACGACAACGGCGATCTTCCACGGCGGGGCGCCTCTGCCGACGAATGTCTGGCGCATGTGCTCCGTGCACGTGATGACGAAATCGGCGAACCGGATACTCGCCTGTTCCATCCATGCCACCAGTCCCACCATCCGGCTCCGCTCGGAAGCCTTGAACTTCGTCGCGAAGAACTCAGGAGTGGGCTCCTGGAGCTGGAGAAGGACGCGAGCGCCGAAGACACGCGCGACGATCGCCGAGAAGGCCAGGACGTCAGGAGGCGTGTTGATCTGCACGACGTCGAACCGACGACGTAGATGCAGCACCCCGATCAGGATCGTCGCGAGGAGGAGCACGACGGTGTACTCGATGAGATACCGCGTCAGGCTCCCTCGCCGATGCTCGAGAGGAAGGCGCCACACTCTCGCACGGCGATAGCGCGCACGGAGTGGCTCGTTCCCGCGTCTCAAGCACACCACATCGACGTCGTGCCCCGCGTCGATGAGGGCGTCGACCTCACGGCGCGACTTTGGGTCGCGCGGGAAATACAGACTGCGCACAACGCAGACACGCCCGACCGCCCGAGACGGAGCCGGCTGCGACCCTTCCATGACGGGTGCGTCCCATTCGAGTGCGCTCACAGTTCCCTTCCCTATCCCGCCCACGCTCACGCGCGCGCCCATGGGTCACGCTAAAGACGGTCCGTTAAGGATCGATTGAGAACGGCGCCCAACCTTGGGCCCTGCCCCGGCGCGCTAGGGCTTGAACCGGCCTGTGACCATCCGTGCGGGTGCGCGCAACGCTCGCCGGCCGATTTCGGTAATGCGAAGGGTCGCCGCCGGAAGACCATCGGTGAGCGCGGCTAATGGGATTCCCAGGAGCTCGGGGCGAAACCGGCGCGCCTCGAGAGCCCGGATGATTGCGGTGGTGTCGACCGGCCCTTCGACGTCTAGCCTCATCGCCAGAGGGAAAAACTGTCGGCGTGTGTGGAAGTCGAGGGACGCGAACGGCGCGAGCGACTCACGCTCGGCGAACCGCATGCCGTTTCGGCTCGGCGCCACTCCGTCGTACTGGCGATTCCACACCTCCACGCCGGTCAAGAACTCGGCCCACTCGGGGCGGTAGCGCGAGAAGGCATCGCGCCGCCACGGGTGCGCGAGAATGGCGACCGCGCCCTCTGCCCGGGCGGCCCGCAACACGTCAAGTGTCGGGCGGGATTCCCCGATGAAGGGCGTCCGTTCACCCCACACCGTCACGTGGACGATGTTCTCGGGGTCCTCGTATTCGATTCCCGGAACGAGCCGGATGCCCTCGTCGCTCGCGTCCGCACAGGCTCGCTGATACGACCGCCACCGGGCCTCGTTGAAGCCGCGGTCATGCTCCGCCATGAGCAGAAGGTCGAACCCTCGACGGGCAAACGCCTTCGCGATGGAGCGCAAGGGCCACGTCGCGTGGTAGGACCACTCCGAGTGGATGTGTGCTGCCGCGCGCATGCGCGTCATCCTGCCGGCCGGAACGCTCGATGCAGATACGTCGTCAACGTCTTCGCGGTATCCGCCGCCAAGACCCCTGGCTCGGACCATTTCCAGTTGTAGAAGCGGTCCTTGCGGCTCACGTGTAGCAACCGCCGGACCGTGGGCAGCAGCCTCGGCCAGTCGCTCAATGCGGCTGATCCGGGCCCTCGGAGAACGAAGGCAAGATGCACGATCTCCATTCCCAGATTTCGGCAGAAGATGTCAGGCGGATCCGCCGGGATCTCGGGAGAGAAATCCTCATCGAGCGCTGCCCGGACCGTCCAGGCCGGGTATTCGAAGCCCCGGCGTCGCGCGAGAGCCATGCTTCCCCATGTCCGACCGTTCAACTCCATGAACCAGGGTCGGCCCTGAGCGTCGCGCAGGAACTCGAGCATGAATAGCCCGCGCCAGCCCATCTTCCTGAGGAAGCGTTCGGCTGGTCCGAGCAGTCCCTCGTCGACAGTTCGAGAGGAGCACGCGGATGAGGCTGAACCCTGGGGGTTCAGCATGCGGATGCGCCGGTGGGCGCTCCATCCGACAACCCCCGTCCTCGAGACGTGGCCGAAGAGTCCCTCACCCTGCCCCCGGATGAAGGGCTGGATGAGGACGTTTCCGTACGTCGGTCTGGACGAGACCCGCAGGAACTCTGACTCGTCTGCGCAAACCCGCGGCGCCACCCGCACCAGGTGGCCGTCCACCGAATACAAGGCCCGAGCGGGCTTCACCACGACCGGGTATCCGGTGGGCCTCACGTCGCGCAAGGAGCTGACTACCTGGGTCGACGGGATCAGGAGGCCGGCATCTCCGGCCCGAGCAAGCTGAAGCTCCTTGTCGAGTGAGTCGGTGGCGGACTGGCCTCTCGGGCCGGCCACGGTCACGCTCTCGTCCGACAACTTGCCGCCGATCCACACGGCCGCGTCATCGAGGGGCAGGTAGGCGTCCGGCGAAAGCGAACGGATCAAGGCACGAACGTCGTCCGTTGTCCGTTTCGCGTCGAGCTCGGGGGGGAAGACCTCGAATATGCGGACATTTCGAACGTGCTTGAGCGCCGGTCGCGCGCCGATCCGTGTGAAGGCGGCCACCCGGAAGCCGGCTTCCCGCAGCGACCAGGTCGCCTCGATGGCCGCGTAGGCCTCGGCAAAGCCGACGAGCACCACGGGCCCATTGGCCGAACGCTCGCCCGACCCTAGCGCAGCTGCTTGATGGAGCATTTGACCATGCGGACCGCGCTCGCGACGAACGTGCCGCGCGGGCGGCACGCCAGGTCTTCGATGAATTCGGGTGTGTCCTGACGCTGGACCACGTAACGCGACTGCAGCCAGCTGTGCGGCCGAGCCGGCCCACCATCCGATGTGTACACGCGCGCGAAGCCGGACCGTCGCAGCTCGCTGAGGACGCGGCGATCGTAGAAACCATACGGGCAGGCGGCTTGCGTGACCGGCTTGCCCGTCGCGACCGCGATCGATCGTCTCGCCTCGCTGAGCTCCTCACGTAGCGCCATCCTGCCGAGGGTCCTCCACGATCGGTGGTGCATGCCATGAGATCCGACGGTCATCCCGGCGCGGACCAGCTCGCGCAGATCGCCCATCGTCAGGGATCCGGGCTCTCCCAATCGAGCGGCCACGACGAAGAAGGAGGCTTTGAGACCCCACTTCGCAAGGGCGGGGAGCGCTACTCCGGCATCCGAAGCATTGCCGTCGTCGAACGTGATCCGTACGGACGGATGGCCACGAATGACGCTCAGCATCTCGTCGAACTGATCGAGGCCCACCCAGAACCGACCCTCCTCCGCTTCGAGGTTGCGGCCGGGCGTACCGATGCCATGGAAGCAGAGGTTGAGGACCGTCCCCGTGGATCGTTCGCGATCGGTCATCGCCCAGCTCACGACTCGTGGGCCGCGGGCTGCGCCGACACCGCCGCGAGCGAGCGTTCGACGTTGAAAGCCGACCGCTGACGCGCGATGTGCCCATAGAAATCCTGGATGCGTTCCCCCGCGCGGTCCCAGGAGTATTCGTTCTCGACGAGATCGCGGCCGGCCCGGCCCAACGTCTCGGCCAAGAGGGCGTTCTCGAACACGCGGGTTATCTGCGCCGCGAAAGCACCCGTGGTGTCGGCGATGAGCAGGTGTTTTCCATCGATCACGTCGACACCTTCGCAGCCGATCGTCGTTGACACCATTGGCTTCGCCATCGCGAGCCCCTCGACGACCTTGAAGCGAGTCCCGCCGCCCATTCGGACCGGCACGGCGACCACCGCCGCGCGCTGGAGGTGTGGCCGGAGGTCCGGCACCTCGCCCGTGACCTGAGCGCCGGCGCGTTTCAAGCGCGCGAGATCGGCGGGGTCGCCTCGACCGACGATGGTCAGCCGCACGTCTGGATAGCGCTCTCGCACGGCGGGCAGGATCTCGTCGGTCAGGTAATGCGCCGCGTCAAGGTTGGGCCGGTAGTCGAGCGCTCCATTGAACAGGATCGTGTGCGGCTCCACGCCACCTGAGCTCGGCCGGAAGTCGTGAACATCGACACCGTTCGGGACCACTGCTGTAGGCGTCTCTGGCGCGTGGGCCCGAAGGATCCTGGCGTCGCGCTCCGACGTCAGGACGCACCCGGAGACCCTCAACCAGGTACGTTGCTCGAATCGTCGAAACCGGTCGTGCTCGAACCAATAGAAGGAGCGACGCGGAAACGACCGCTCGCTCGAGCGCATTCGCTCGAAGACCTCGTAGTCGATGTTGTGTTCGTCGAGGACAACGGCCGTCTTCGCGGGGAACTTGAATGCCGCCAGCACCGCTCCCTCGATCTGGATGACATCGAAAGGTTGGCGCGCACAGAGACGATCGATCGCAGTCTGCATTTCCGCCGAAAGGACGGCACGGGAGGAAAAGGGCTGGACTGAGACGAGCGACAGGATCTGGCTCGCCCGTTTGGCGCGACGAGAGCTCTCCTTGCGTTGGACCACCTCGACCCGCACTCCTTCCAACCCAAGCTGGTGGCCACGCTGCTCTCCGTGGTCCGCATATGTGAGAAGCGTGACGTCGTGCCGCAGTGCGAGTTGTCGAAGAAGGTGGTACACGCGTGTCGCGTAGCCCCAGCGCGGTGGGAATGGGAACGTGTGGGACAGAACAAGCACCCTCATGAGTCCGGCTCGGGACCGCGCGCGGGTGTCACGAGCGTCAGGACAGGCCGCGCCTGCGCCCAGCTCCCGCGTCCCGCGCCCGCCAGTGCCTGACTCACGATCATCGTCTTCCAGGCGATATACGGGATCGCCCAGAGCGCCATGCGGACGAGGGAGCGCGGGCCGACGCGGGCGAGGCGTAGACCGCGCGCGACATACGCGACGCAGCCTGTCACCGAGGCGGCGGCGATGACCGCAAGCTCGGCGTCGCCGATCGCTGCGCCAGCGAGGGCGACGCCGAGGCTCACGGCGAAAAGGAAGGACAGCGGCGGGATGGTCGCGTCGTATCCGATGACGATCGGCGCGAGGCGGCGCCCGACGATCCCTCCGACGATGAGCCGCACACCGGCCAGTACAAGGTCGATCTTCCCGCGCTCCCAGCGAAGTGCCTGCCCCGCGGCACCGTCGAAACGCTCCGGCATCGTCGAGCGGATGACCGCGACGGGAGCGAACCGGACTCGGATGCCATCGGCGACGAGCCGCATGTGCAACTCGACATCCTCGCCCACGGATCGCTCGTTCCACGCGTAGCGCTCGAGAACAGTCCGTCTGAAACACATGCCGTTCCCGTGAAGACCGGCCGAGACTCCGAGGCGCTCGAAGGCCCGGGGACGCAGCTCGCACCGAAGGTGAAAAGCGAGGTCGCGCAAGCGGCTGAGCGGCGCGGGACTGACACGCACGAGGTTCGCCGCCTGGACGACTTGGGCACCCGAAGAGAGGCGCTCACGGAGAGCGGCAAAAAACCCCGGCTCTATGTGCGTGTCGGCATCGACGATCACGAACGCCTCGGCACTCAGATCCTCGCTCAGCGTCCGCGCTGCGAGCCAGTTCAACGCGGCGGCCTTGCCTTTTCGCGACGAGTCGTCACGCCGGTGCACGCACGCGCCCGCGGTCGCCGCGATCGCCGCCGTCGCGTCGACGCAATTGTCCGCGACGACGTGCACGGCGATCTGATCGTCCGCTGCGGCGGAGATCGCGTCGAGGGTCGCCCCGAGGCTGTTTTCCTCGTCGTGTGCGGCTACCAGGATCGCTAGCCGCCAAGGGTGCTGCCCTGTCGCGCGCCGCGCGGACGGTCCAAGCGTGGCGAGCGCCAACCCGGTAAGGAAAAGACTTGGAACAAGCAGCGTGACGGTGGCGATCACCTGGAGAATCAAGTGCGCCAGATCGACCGCGGGGTTCACTCGCTCGTCATCCGGCGCCAGTGCCGCGCAGCACCGCGGGGATCGTCCGAACGAGGATTCCGATGTCGAGACCGAGGTCACAACGGTCTGCGTATTCGACGTCGAGTCGCCACATGTCCCGGACGCCGATCCGTCCACGACCGCTCACCTGCCAGAGGCCGGTGATCCCCGGCGCCACCTCGAACCTCCGATACATCCACGGTTCGTACTGATCCAAGGCATAGGGGACCTCGGGCCGCGGACCGACAAGGCTCATCTCGCCTCTCAGCACGTTCACGAGCTGGGGAAGCTCGTCCAGGCTCGTCTTCCGCAGGAATGCGCCGATCCGCGTGATCCTGGGATCCTTCGGGACCTTATAGAGGCCGTTCGCCGGGGCGGCGCGACCACTCAACAGGTCAAAGAGGTAGTCGCGATGCACCGAGGCGTCGGCGTCAGCGCGCATTGAACGGAACTTGAATACGTGGAACATCCGTGCCGCGCGGCCGACCCGCTCGCCCGTGTAGAACACCGGCCAGCCGGTATCGATGACGATGGCGATGGCGACGACCAACAAGACCGGGACGAGAAACAGAAGCAACGCGAAGGCGCCGACGACGTCGACGGCGCGCTTGCACGCCGCGTACGTGGGTCGCGATCGAAGGCGAAGAGCCGCATCGGGAAGCGCGACGACGGAAGTGCCTCCAATTCTGAGGGACGCGGTGCTGCGTGTGGCCATCTCAACCCAACCTTTCCCCATCGAGCGCGAGCAGGGTCAACGCTTTACTCGAGCGCGGGCCGGAAGTTGAGCTCGTAGGCAAGGTGGTCTTGGCGCCACCCGATCGAGCTCGCTGGAACGCCCCCGACGATCGCGAGGGCCGGTACGTCCTTTGTGACGACGGCGCCTGCTCCGACCACCGCACCGCGCCCGATCGTCACGCCCGGAAGCACCATGGCCTTCGATCCGATGAACACGTAGTCCTCGATCCGGACCGGCGCGAAGATCTCCGGAAAATCCGGATCGTTCACGTCGTGCTCGTCGGTCAAGATCCAGACGCCTTGCGAGATGCTCACGTTGTTCCCGACGAGAAGACCCCCGCGACCGTCAAGGTGGCAGTTCGCGTTGACGACCGTGTGGTTGCCGATCTCGATCCCCGGCCGCCCACTCTGTGGCCGGCCGCGGGTCTGGATGTGCAGCCCCATCATCAGCGCCGTCTGATCACCGATCCGAATGCCGACCACGCGCGTGTACCAGACACGGCGCAGCGCATGGGACGGCACGTGCGCGATGAAAGCGTTCGTGACGTAGCGGATCAGCTGCAAGCCGAGAAGCCTCACGCGACCGACCCCGGAGGTGCTACCGGCTCCGCGAGGTAGTCACCGCTCTCGAGGTCCAGCGGGCACACGACCTCGCTGACGGGCTTGAGGATCCGCGCCGGGTTGCCAACCACGACCATCCCTGCTGGGACGTCGTGCGTCACGACCGCTCCCGCGCCGACGAGCGCGCGTTCGCCGACGGTGACGAACGGGAGGATCGTCGCGTTCACGCCGATCTGGGCGCCGCGCTTGATCGTCGGGCCACGCATACAGACGTGGGTCGCGCTGCCTGGATGGGGATCGTTGGCTAGGGTCACCCCCGGCGCGAGAAAGGTGTCGTCCTCAAGCGTCGAGAGCTGCGCGATGTAGCAGTTGGAGTGGATCTTGACCCGGTCGCCGATGGTGCACCCGTAGTCGATGACGGTGTTGTTCCAGATCTTCGTGCTGGCGCCGATCACGTTGTCTTCGCGGATGACGACGTTGTGGCCGGTCTCCAAGCCATCGCCCAGCTCGCTCCCCGCGTAGATGACGGTCCCGCTGCGCACGATCGCCCCGCGGCCGATATGTAAGAGCGTCCTTCTCAGATGCCGGCCCGGTCGAACGCCGAGCAACACGCTGTCGTCGATCAGGCAACCGCGGCCGAGCACAACTTCGGGCGGAACGGGGCGAATGGGCATGGCCCCCACCCGCGATTGGCCAGTTTGGTGCGTAGCTCTCGCGCCGATGAGCGGCGCGCCACGGTCCGCTTGCCCGCGTCCAATCGCCACTACTCCCTGCCCACCCCTCCCGGATGGGCATATGAAGCGGTCCGTCCGTTGTAGTCGCGCCGCGCGCCGAATTAAGAACGCTTGTCGAGATATCTGTACGAAATACTCCGGCGCGCCCGTAGCAACGTGGTTCGCCGGGGGATTCTCAACTTCGCCTTAGCGGAACCTCAACGCGGCGTGCCTAGCGTCCCCGTCAGCGACGCACTGCGACAAGGAAGGGTGGGACGGGCGTGGAGCGTTATCTCTACACGGCTCGGCGGTACCTCTGGGTTATCACCGTCATCCTTGCGATCCTCGCGATATCCGGTTCGTTGTCGGCCTTCACGGAGTACGTGACGACGTATGAGTCCTCGGCGACGATCTGGATCGCCCGGAATTCGCAGAGCGTTCTCCAAACGATTGACAGCGCCACGACCGACCAGCCGACACTACCCAACTTTCAGACACCAGCGAATGAGTACGCCGAGGTGCTGAGCCAGTTCGTTCAGACCCAGGCATTTCTCCGAGAGGTGATCGATCGCTCATCGCTGAAGGAAGGGTTCGCCGGTGCCGCGGATCAGGTGGCCTATCTCGAAGACATTCGGAAACGCTTCCGGGTTCAGGCCCTCGGAATGAATCTCGTGAAGGTCTCGTTCCGGGCTTCCTCACCGCAGCTCACGTTTGAGATGGTCTCAGCCACGCTCGCCGTCCGCGATGAACGCACCCTCAAGGACCAGCTGGGCGCAACCAGCTCCTCATCGTTGTTCTATCAACGCGAATTCGATGGCGCTCAGATCGAGGCCATCCGTGCGCAAAAGCAGCTCGACGACTTCAACAGCGCCCATCCAGGGCCATGGAACGCGGCAGACGATTACAAGCAGCGGCAGCTGCGGCTGGCGTCGGATCTCGCGCAGATCCGTACGCAGGATCTCAAGACGCGCGTCGACCGGGCGAGCATCGCGAGCGCTCTTCTTCAGCTCTCCCAGGGTCCGAACGTGGAGGTGATCGACCACCCCGAGGTTCCAAAGCTTCCGTCGGGCGGGCTTCGCCCCGCGGCGTTCCTCCTGGGCGTCGCGCTTTCCGGCGGTGTCGCGCTCGCCGGACTCGTCGTCGTCCTTGGCACGCTCCTCCAGGCGAGCATCGCGAGCGAGGCCGACCTCGGGCGTCTCGGTGCAGCCACGTTGTTCGCGACCATCCCGCACGTCGCCCGTAGGCGGTCGAAAGGAGCGCGCGGTGAGATCCGCGCGGCGCTCGCCGCCGCCGCGTTCGGCCGGACGTCGCAGCCGCAAACGGCGGAGGCAGGGACATGATCGAGGCAAGCTCGCCGATCAGCGCGATCTTCGACGGTGTTGCGGCTCGCGTGAACGCGAGCAGTGTTCCCGTTCGGTCGCTCGCCGTGACGAGCACGCTCCACGGCGAGGGCTCGACGACCGTCGCTCTCGGGCTCGCCATGTCGCTTGCCGGTTACGACTCGAAGGCGGTGCTGCTCGTCGACGCGAATTGGCTGCGACCATCGCTCAGCGCGGACGGGCACCGGATCCATGCGCCCGGCCTCGCGGAGTACCTCAGGGGCGAGCTCGCGCTGGATGACGCCGTCGTTCCCGCCGCGCGTAAGGATCTCTGGCTGCTCCCAGCGGGCCGCTTTGGCGACGAGCTCCCGCCGCTCGGACGCCTCGCGAAGCTCATCGACGACATCGGCAGCAGGTTCGGCAAGACCGTCGTGGATTTGCCCCCGGTGCTCGTCGCGCCCGCGCTCGTTGTGCCCTGGGCGAGCGCCGTGGACCAGACCTACCTGGTGATGCGTCACGGCACGACGCCGGTCGGTCTGATCCGCAAGGCGGTCGCAGAGCTCGGCCCGCACCACGCCCCGCAGCTCATCTTGAACCGGAGCCGTTTGGAGGGCGCCGCGCTCAGCGTCGCGTACGGCGCATGAACCACGCCGCGATTCCGGTCTTGGTGGCGCTCGCCGGCGTCATGTACGGGCTCAGAACCAAAGAACGCACTACGGCGAGATTCGCGCTCTGGGTCGCTGGACTGGCCGTACTCGCTCAGCTGATCCTGGAGCTCTTCGTCTGAGCACGTCGGTCCGGTACGGAACCGGCGCTTGGCCCACGAGCGACCGGCTCGCTCGTCAGGGAGCGCGCGTCCGGTTCCTCGGCGCCGCGGCCGCCTGCGGGATAGCCGCCGCCTACGCCGCCGGCGTCGTCCTCACCGATGGGTCGGCGTTCCTTCTCGCGCCGCTCATCGGTGCCGCGATCGGCATCGCTCTGTTCGTTTGGCCGCGCAGTGGGCTCTTCGCGCTGTTCGCGGCGGCATTGCTTTTCGAGGAATGGGGGATCGCCGGGCTCAATCCGCTCACCGGACAGGTTCGGTTTTTCCAGAACGTCTCGGGCTATTCCGAGATCCCGATCCGACTGAGCTTCGCCGACCTCCTCGCGCTGCTCACCTTCGGTGCGTGGCTCCTGCGGCGCCTCGTCGGCGCGAACGCGCCGGCACGCCTCGGTCCTCTGGGATGGCCGGTGCTTGCATACACCGGACTCTTCGGCGTCGGCTTCGCCCTCGGGCTCGTGCGAGGAGGATCGTGGAACCAGTCGGCCGCGTTGGCCGAGTTGCGCGGCCCGCTCTTCCTCTGCATTACCTATCTCCTGACCGTGAACCTCGTGCGGGATGAGGCGCACGTGAAATGGATCGTCCGATTGGTCGTGGCCCTGGCGGCGGTTAAAGCGGCGCAGGGACTTGGCAACTACGTGGACATGGTCAATGGACCGGTATGGCTCGAAGCGGTGACCGCGCACGAGGACGTTGTCTTCCTGGACCTCGTCGTGATCATCGCCGTCGCGGCGTTCATCCTTGGCGTGCGCGACCGTTTCGCGGTCTTCGTGTACGGGCTCATACCCGTGATCGCTCTCGCCGAGCTCGTGACCCAGCGGCGCGTCGCCTTCATCGCGCTCGGCGGAGCGCTCCTCGTAACCGCGATCGTTCTCGCCCACCTGAGGCCGCGTCAGACGCTGACGCTGTTCGGAGTGGCCGCCGCGATCTTCGTCGTGTACACCGCGCTCTTTTGGGACCAGACCGGACTTCTGGCTGGTCCGGTCCGGGCGATCAAGGGCGCGATCGACAGCTCGTCGCTCTCCGCGCGCGATCTAGCTTCGAACTGGTGGCGCGAGCTCGAAAACGCGAACATCGCGTACACCATCCGGCAGCTTCCGCTGACGGGTGTGGGCCTCGGGCAGGAGTACCTCTTCGTACGCGAGCCACCTCAGCTCACGAATTTCGTGTATTGGCGGTACATGACCCACGACGCGGTGCTGTGGGTCTGGCTCAAGACAGGCATCCTTGGCTTCTTTGCGTTCTGGACGCTGGTCGTGCAGACGGCGGTCGTCGCTGGGCGTCTCGTCCGTCAGCTTCCGTCGGTCGATCTGAAGCTGTTCGCGATCGTCCCGCTCGCCCTCATCGTGATCCAGGTCGTCTTCTCGACAGTCGACCTCGGCCTCACGTACAGCCGCTGCATGATCGTGCTCGGCGTCGTCCTCGGACTGACGAGCTACCTCTCCCGTCTCGCGCAGGCGCGGGGTCTTCCGACGTGAGCTCTCTTCGGCGCATCCTTCGGGACGTCGCGATCGTTTCGAGCGGACAGGTCGTGACGTGGCTCGCCACGTTCCTCTTCGTCCTAGCGCAGGCGCGGTCTCTCGGTCCCGCGAGCTTCGGCGAGCTTTCGCTCGCGCTCAGCTACGCGACCTTCTTCGCGGTCGTCGTCGACTTCGGTGTGTCGACGTATCTCACGAGGGCTGTCGCCCAGCGCGAGAACGCGGAGCGCGCGGTCCTCTGGACCGCAGTGACCACGCGCGCGGCGTTATGGCTCATCGCGATGCCGCTCGCATGGCTCGCGACCATGGTCCTCGGGTACGAGGCGGAGCTGCAGGCAACGACACTCATTCTCGTCGGGTCGCTCCTCTTCGTTGGATCGTCTGGTGCACTGACCGCCTTCTATCAGGGCAAGGAGCGCTTTCTGTTGCCCACGCTTGCGAACATCGTCCAGCGGGTCGCCGCGGCGATCGTCGGGATCCTCGTGCTCCAGGCTGGTCTCGGCGTCATCAGCGTCGCCGTCGTATACGCGATCTCAGCCGCCTTCGCGCTCATCCTTCTCGCGGCGGGTCTGCGCGGCACCGGTCTCTTGCGGATCCGCGTCGAGCCGCGCGCCAACTGGCGCCTCGTCCGTTCGGTGCTCCCGATCGCCATTTACTGGGTCGCGGGCACGCTCTATTTCAACGTGGACATGGTGCTCATCGAGCGCTTGATGCCTCGCGAGGCTCTCGGGAATTACGCCGCGGCGTATCGGCTGTTCAGCGCGGCGGCGATCCTGCCGGCGATCGTGTGCGGGACGGTCCTGTACCCGATGTACGCACGGCTTTCGGGCGCCTCGAGCGCCGCGCTGCGCCCGGTCGTGCAAAAAACGATCGCGTACCTCGCGCTCGCGGGGATCCTCGTCGCGGTCGTCTTCGTCTCGCTGGCGTCGCCGATCGTCGGGCTCCTCTATCCGCTGCCGGCGTACGCACCCGCGGCGAGCGCGCTGCGGCTTCTCGCGCCGGGGCTCTTCTTCCTCTATGTGAACTCGGTGCTCGGTTCGGCGCTCTTTGCGCTTCGCCTAGAGCGGCGCCTAGTGCTCATCGCGACAACAGCAGCTGGGCTCAATACGATCGCCAACCTCGCCCTGATCCCCGTTTTTGGGATCGAAGCAGCGGCTGCGATCACCTCGTTGACCGAGATCTTCCTCTTCGGCTGCCTTCTCGTCGCGTCGCCGCGCGGCCTCGTCGGCTCGGCGAGCCGACGCTTCGCGACGCGAGCCGCGCTCGTTGGAGGTGTCACCGCGCTCGCCCTTCTGCCGCTCACCCCGGCGCCGATCGCGATCAGCGCTCCCTTGGGTGCTCTCGTGTTCGGCGGCGCGTGCCTCCTGTTCCGGGCGCTGCCCGCCGACGATCTGCGGCTCGCCACGGCGCTGCTTCGTGGTCGGATCGCCGCCCGGCGGCTCGGATGAGGGTGATCGTGCCGGAGCTCGCGTCGCCGCACGTCTCTCTCGAGGAGCAGCTCTCCCGTCTCGCTACCCGTCGGATCTTCTTCGGCCACCAATCCGTCGGTCAGAACCTGCTCGACGGTGTCAGCGAGATCGCCTTGCGCCATCCCGCGATCCGGCTGCGGGTCGCCCCGGTGTCGAGCGGCCTCGATGCCGGCGTCATCGGGCACGCACTCATGCCCGAGAACGGGGTGCCCGAGCTGAAGCTCCTGAACTTCGAGCGGGCCCTGGACTCCGGTATCGGAGCGGTCGCGGACGTCGCGCTCCTCAAGCTGTGCTATCTCGACTTTTCCGCGGGCACCGATCCGATCCGGCTGTTCGCGCGGTACCGAACGACGATGACAGCCCTTGGTGTGAAGTACTCGCGCGTCGCGTTCGTCCACGTGACGGTCCCGCTCACCGCGATGTGGGGCGGCACCGGGACCGTGGCCTCGGTGAAACGCATTCTCGGACGCGAGCCCGGTTCGCTCGTCGCGAACTCGCGGCGAGAGGAGTTCAACGAGCTGCTCCGCCGGCGCTACGGCGAAGCGAAGGAGCTCTTCGACCTCGCCCTTCTGGAGTCGACCGCGCCGTCCGGCGCTCGCGAGCTGCACTTCTGGAATGGCCGTGCCGTTCCCACGCTCTGCCCCGCCTACACCGACGACGGAGGTCACCTCAACGCGGCGGCCAGGGTCTCCATGGCGCAAGAGCTCGTCGGCGTGCTCGCCTCAAGGGGTCGCCCGGAATGAACAGGCTCGCCCTGCATCGACGCCTCTCGTTCGGACGATCGGTCTCCATCCGCGGGCGCGTGTGGGTTCACGGCGAGGGCACCGTCCGCGTCGAGGACGACGTCGTCTTGGACGCCCGGGCCGCTCCAATCGAGCTCCATGCCTATCGCGGTGCCGAGATCAACATCGCGCGAGGCGCCCGGATCGATTCGGGCTCGTCGCTCGAGGCCATGGCTCGCATCACCGTGGGCCCTTACGCGAAGGTGGGGCCCTTCTCCAAGCTCATGGACAACAACTTCCACCCGCTCGACGGCCAGAACCGGATGCCTCCATCACGCCCGGTCTTCGTCGGCGAGCGGGCCGAGGTGGGCCCGCGGGCGATCCTCCTGCCGGGGGCCTGGATCGCGAGCGACGCACGAGTTCCGGCGGGGGCGGTGGTGTCGCGCAGGTTCGGGACGGCCCAGGACGCGGCCGAGGGGCTCCCGGCGGAACCGCAGAGCGCGGCTGTCCGCGGACCCGAAGTCCGGGTACCGTCGGGCCTCTTCGCGAAGCTCCGTGCCGGCGCCGAGATCGTCCGATCGGTCTGGTACCTGCGCGGCTGCGAGCGTGGGACGCGCGTGCATGTCGGCGGTCGCGTCCTCATCGCGAACGAGGGCCGCGTCCGCTTCGGTGATCACGCGGTCCTCTTAGGCGGAATGATCCCGACCGCGATCAGATGCGACCCCGGTGCCTCGATCGACGTCGGAGCCGGGACGATCTTCAACTACGGCGTTTTGCTCGACGCGAGCGAGTCGATCCGGATCGGGAGCCGCTGCCGGTTCGGGTCGCACGTACGCGTCTCCGACGGTCGAGGGGGACGAGTCCAACCTGTGGTCATAGGCGACGACGTCTGGATCGCGCATGGGGCGACGATCGAGCCTGGGGTCACGATCGGATCGGGTTCGGTCGTCTCGGCAGGAAGCACGGTCACGTCGGACGTTCCGTCGGGAAGTCTTGCGATCGGCAATCCCGCTCGCTGCATGAGCATGACGCTGCGATCGGCCAAGAAGCTTGCCGTCCGGACGGCAGCGGCGCCGGGGACCGCATGAGCACCCGCGATCGGATCCGGCAGTTCATCGTGGACACCTTCTTCGTCGATGGCTTCGCCGACGACGAGTCGTTCCTGCTCAGCGGAATCATCGACTCGACCGGCATGATGGAGCTGGTCCTGTTCCTCGAAGAAGAGTTCTACATCAAGGTCCAGGACACGGATCTCGTGCCAGAGAACCTTGACTCGCTCGCGAAAGCTGCAGGTTTCGTCGGACGAAAGCTCCTCGCCGCGGATGCGGCCTGACCCACGTGTGCGGAATTGTCGGCTTCAGCACGCCTCGCGGCTCCTCGGTGGAGGAGCGCGAGGCCCGCTGGGGAGGTCGCCTGCGCCGCATGACCGCGAGCCTCAGGCACCGGGGCCCTGACGCGCAGCGCGGTCTGCTCCTTGATGGGATCGCCCTGGGTCACGCGCGGCTCTCGATCGTCGACCCGGCGGGAGGATCTCAGCCGATGCGCGATCCGGCGACGGGCGTGACCCTCGTCTTCAATGGCGAGATCTTCAACTACGTCGAGCTGCGCGAGCAGCTCGCGTCGGGCTACGCCTTTCGCACGAGCTCTGATACCGAGGTCCTCCTCGCGGCTTACATCGCGAACGGCATCGATTGTGTCCGGGATCTCATCGGCCAGTTCGCCTTCGCGATATACGACCCGCGCACGCGAACGCTTTGGCTGGCGCGTGACCGCGTCGGAATCGTCCCGCTCTGCTACGCGACGAGCGGCGAGAGCTTCGCGTTCGGCTCCGAAGCGAAGGCATTGTTCGCCGGTGGCTGGTGCGAGCCCGCGCTCGACGCGCGCGGGTTGAAGCAGACCCTGCAGCTGTGGTCGCCCGTGCCGCCTCGCACCATCTTCGTCGGCGTCTCGCAGCTCGAGCCCGGCTCGCTGGCACGTTGGTCGGATGGCCATCTCGCGACCTGGCGCTATTGGGATATCGACCTCGGCGTGGAACCGCGCGCAGAGCTCCCGCCGGCCGTCGCTGAGACCGAACTTGCGACCCTTCTCGAAGATGCGATCCGCCTGCGCCTCCGTGCCGATGTACCTGTGGCTGCGTATCTTTCGGGCGGCGTCGACTCGAGCCTTCTTTGCGCGGTCGCGCAGTCGCAGCTTGGAGGGAGCTTATCCACGTTCTCGGTCGGTTTCACCGATCGCCGATTCGACGAGCGGCGTTTCCAGGACGAAGTGGCCGCGCACCTGCGCACACGGCATCGCTCTGTGCTTGTGACTGATCGCGAGATAGGGGAGCTCCTCCCAGAGGTGGTCCGCCATGCGGAGCAGGTGCTGCTCCGGTCCGCTCCCGCGCCGATGCTCCAGCTCAGCGCTCTCGTGCAGGCCTCAGACACCAAGGTCGTCCTGACCGGCGAGGGCGCGGACGAGATCTTCTTCGGGTACGACCTCTACCGGGAAACGCAGATCAGGCAGTTCTGGGCTCGTCGTCCAGGGTCCGCTCTTCGGCCTGCTCTCCTGCAGCGGCTCTACCCCTATCTCTCCATGGGCGAGCAGGGCCACGAGATGCTCAGGCAGTTCTTCGGCGCGGGCCTCGACAGGCCGGGAGACCTCGCCTTCTCCCACCTCCCGCGTTGGTTCTCGAGTGGACGCATCCTTCGTTTTCTCTCTCCGGCGTTCGCGGCCAGCGTCGCGGACGAGGATCCGGTCGCCACGCTGCTCGCAGCGGTGCCCGACAGGGTCGGGACGTGGGCTCCGCTCGCGCGAGCGCAGTACCTCGAGATGCGAACGCTGCTGTCGGGGTATCTCTTAAGCGCGCAAGGCGACCGGATGCTGATGGGTCACTCGGTCGAGGGTCGCTATCCCTTCCTCGATCACCGCCTGATCGAGTTCGCGGCGGCCCTTCCTGCCCAGCTCAAGCTGCGCGGACTCCGCGAGAAGTGGCTCCTCAAGCGCTACGCCGCGCGATGGCTCCCGACCTCGATCGTCCAGCGCACGAAGTACCCGTACCGGGCGCCGGTCAGCGCGGCGGTCACGGGCCAGGGCGCGCCGTCGTGGGCGGGAACGTTGCTCTCGCGGGACGCGGTCCGGACTGTGGGCGTGTTCGACGAGCGGAAGGTCGAACGGCTCGTCGCGAAGCTCGCCGCACGGACCGCCGCAACGAGCGAGGCCGATAGTCAGGCGATCACCGCGATCGCGACCACGCAGCTGCTCGCGGATCAGTTCCTTCGCCGCGATCAGGCGAGCTCCCGAGACATTGACGCCGTCGCGCTCGAGGCCGCATGAACTCGCCCTTCATTTCTGATTGGGTCCTCACGCACGCCGAACGCACGCCCGAGGCACCGGCTGTCGCCACCCCCGATGTCCGTCTCTCCTACGGCGAGCTCGCCGATCGCGTTCGAAGGCTTGCGGAAGCGCTGGCCGCAAGCGGCGTCGTGCCTGGCGAGCGCGTCCTCGTCGCGCTCCCGAACCTGGCCGCCACCGCGGTCGTCGAACTCGCTCTTCATGCTCTCGGCGCGTGCGTGGTGAAGACGAACCGCGCGTCGGGCCCCGACGCTCTCGGAACGATCGTCGCGCGGACCGGCGTGCGCCGCGCGTTCATGCTCGATCGGGACGCGGCCGCGTGGGCCGAGATCGCACGATCCCATGCGCTGGAGCTCTGGCTGGTGTCTGAGCGCGACCGCGGCGCCGAAACGACGCCGGTCGACGCGATCGTTGCGCGGATCGCGGCGGACGGAGGGTTGGAGACCGATCTCGGCGCGCGAGCGATCCCGCGATCGCCAGACGTCCGCCCCGAGGATCCGGCGCTGATCCTCTATACCTCGGGGTCGGCGGGGAAGCCGCACGGAGTCGTGCAGACCTGGCGGAACGTCGACGCGAACACTCGGTCCATCGTGCGGTATCTAGGGCTCACGTCGGCCGACCGGGCGATGCTTATCTTGCCGCTTTCGTACTGCTACGGCAGAAGCGTCCTTCAGAGCCATCTTTTCGTCGGCGGATCCGTCTTTTTCGACAACCGGTTCATGTTCCCGCGGGTCGTCCTCGAAACCCTCCGCCAGGAAGGCTGCACCGGATTTGCCGGCGTGCCGGCGACCTTCGAGCTGATCCGGCGTCAGGTCGATGTCAGGTCCCTCGGTCCGTTTCGGCTCCGCTACCTCACGCAGGCGGGAGACGCGATGTCACCGGACACGATCCGCTGGGTCCGCCGCGCGTTCCGACCGGCGGTGCTCTTCGTGATGTACGGCCAGACCGAGGCGACCGCCCGGCTCAGCTATCTCCCGCCCGAGCTCGCCGATGAAAAGGAGGGCTCGATCGGGATCCCGATCCCAGGTGTCGAGCTCAAGGTCGTCGACGACTCGGGCCGGGAAGTCGCCGATGCTGAGGTGGGGAATCTCATCGCCAAGGGCGACAACGTCACACCGGGCTACTACGGCGAGCCCGAGGAAAGTGCGGCCATCCTCCGCGGCGGTTGGCTGTGGACCGGCGACCTGGCGTGGCGTGACCGGGATGGCTTCCTCTTCCATGCCGGTAGATCCAAAGAGATCCTGAAGATCGCGGGGCATCGCGTGAGCCCGGCGGAGATCGAGCACACGCTCGCGCGTCACCCCGACGTCGCGGATGTGGCGGTGGTCGGCGGGGCCGGTGAGATCCAGGGCGAGGTCGCGGTCGCGTTCGTCGTACGCCGGCAGGGGTGCGATGTCAGCGAGACGCGGCTGCGCCGTTTCTGCAGTGAGCTGCTTCCATCGTTCAAGGTGCCCGCGACGATCAGATTCGTCGATGCATTGCCCCGCAACGAGGCCGGCAAGCTAGCGCGAACGCGGCTTTCACTGTGACCGTTCGGCTCGCCGAGGCGCTCGGGCGCGACCTCGAAACGACCGCCAACGAGCTCGCGAACGCCCTGTCGGTGGCCGTCCTCAAGCGGCTGCGGAGGCGCGGCGTCGTCATCGCGGTTTCGGGCGGGATCGACTCTGCATGCGTCGCCGCGCTCGCCGTCCGTGCCCTCGGCGCGAACCGGATCCTGGCCCTGTTGTTGCCAGAGCGCGACTCGAACCCGGAGAGCCTCCTCTTGGGCAAGGCAGTCTGCGAAGACCTCGGGATCGCCTACGTGGTGAAGGAGATCTCGCCGATCCTCGATGCGGCCGGGTGCTACGAAGCTCGCACGGAGGCGGTGCGCGAGGTCTTCCCCGAATTCGAGCCCGGCATGCCGTGGAAGATCGTCCTCGCGAGCGACCCGCTCCGCTCGGAGTCGCTGCATTTCTTCCAGCTCGTCGTGCGTACGCGACCGGATGAGGACCGTCACTTCCGGTTGCCGCCTCGCTCGTATCTCCAGATCGTTGCCGCGACCAACTTCAAGCAACGCTCGCGGAAGATGCTCGAGTACTACCACGCGGATCGCTTGAACTACGCTGTTGCGGGGACCACGAATCGGCTGGAGCACGACCAGGGCTTCTTCGTAAAGCTCGGCGACGGTGCGGCGGACGTGAAGCCCATCGCGAGCCTCTACAAGAGTCAGGTCTATTCGCTAGCGCGCCACCTCGGCGTGACCGACGAGATCCTTCGTCGCGAGCCGACGACCGACACCTATAGCCTCGCGCAGTCGCAGGAGGACTTCTACTACTCGCTGCACTACTCGAAGCTGGACCTGATCCTCTGGGCGAAGAACAACGGCCTTTCTGCGGATGACGTCGCAGACCAGCTGGGCTATCGGCCAGAGCAGGTGCGCCGCGTGTGTGACGACATCGATCAGAAGCGACGCGCGACCGCTTATCTTCACGCGCCGCCGCTGTTGCTCGAACCGGTGGAAGGCCCGCAGGACCTGCCGCCCGCCACGCGATAGTCCGCTCCGGTCACCGTCGGGGGAGCGCGACCCCACCCGCGTGGTAGTACGTACCGACCGCGAGGCGGAGGAACCCGCCATCGTCGTCGGGATACACCGCGACGTCGGCGTTGCAGCCGTCGCACCCGAAGGCGCTCGTCGGATCGGGGTTCGTGATCCCGTCCTTGCGTGCGTCGGTGTACCAGGTCGCGTCCTCGATCCCCGGGCCGAACAGGACCGCGGCGATGCCCGCGGCTGCTAGAAGGTCGGGATGCGCGAGGAAGTATTCGGCGCGGTTGTCTTGGTAGTGCCCCGGCGTGTTGTCCATCGTCCGATACCGCTGGTTGCCGACGGGCACCTGCCAGACCACGATGCGGCGGCCGAGCGCGGTCGAGAGCGCGTGCACGTACGCGAGCCATCGCGCGAAATCGGGGACGGTCTGATCCTGCGGGTCCCACCACGCACGTCGTCCCGGGGCGCCGTCGTTCATCGCCGCGTCGCGATCCATGATGTCGTGGAAGACGAGGTCCCATCCGCGCGCCGGTCTATCGAGCTTGTTGAGGAACCGCGCGGTCGCGGTTGCGAAGGGTGCCGGGTCGGCGTCCATCGTCGAAACGACGATGTCTCGGCCCGCGCTCCACGACGACGCATGCAGGGCGAGGAGAGCCCGCGGCGCATAGCGATCGCGAATGTCGAGAAGGGCGTGGGCGAATCCGACCGCGGTGTCCGGCGCCTCTTGGACGTCAGGATGCCCGCTCGAGCGGACCATCGCCGGGATCTTATTGGGGTCCGGATTGCGCTGCTGCAGGTAGGCCCACAGGTCGGGTTCGACGTGAACGACCGTTGAGCGAGGCATGTCCGCTATGGAGCGCATCAATAGGACGAAGTCGGAGTAATACGCGCGCATCGTCCCTGGATCGATGAGGTTCGCGAAGTCCCGGCCGGCTTCAGTGGTGCCGGCACCGGGCTTCGACTGCTGCAGCTGGTAGTAGCTAAAGACCGGCACGAATCCGCTCAGTGCGCTCCGACGCGCATAGGTGGTGGCGTACTCCCCGGGCTTCGCAGACCAGGTCGCCCATCCGCCACCGGTATTCACCCCGCCCGCGAGGTAGGTGTACCGCGCCGCCCAGGGGACACCGCTCTGTGTCATCCACTCGAGATCCGCCGGATCGTTGCGAAGCCCGAACGCGAGGTGATCGCCGAACACCGCAGTGGGCTCGCCTCCCGGCAGTCCCTCAGGTCGCCACGGCCCTGCGCTCCGGGAGCCGGTGCAGGTCGTGATGGTGATCAGCACGACCGCGGCGAACCACGGGCCGGCGAGCCGGTGAGTGCTCAAGTCTCCGCCTCGCGATCAGGATGCGGCGGGCACGAATGTGGCGGCGGGTTCTGCCGTCGATGCCGGCATGGCCGGGCCCGCGGCACTTCCCGCGCGCGGTAGCTCGAAGCGATAGCCGACTCCGGGTGTGCCGGTGATCGAGCCCCCGAAGATCCGGAGCTGCAGCTTGGTGCGTACGTGACTCAGGTGGGTGCGGAGGGCATTCTGATCTCCGCCTTCGTACCCCCAGACGTACGCGAGGAGGCGACTGGTCGTGACGATCCGCCCGGCGTGCATCGCGAGCAGGTTGAAGATGCGAAACTCGATCGGGGTCAGCCTGATGTAACGCCCGGCCCA
Source organism: Chloroflexota bacterium (assembly GCA_005889295.1). Lineage (GTDB taxonomy): Bacteria > Chloroflexota > Limnocylindria > P2-11E > P2-11E > 3-1-20CM-2-70-9. The sequence continues at coordinate 24,890 of VBEY01000234.1, forward strand.
GGTGACCTCCTGGATCTCGGGATCGATGCGGAGATCGCCGATCTCGAGCGTGGGCTCGGACTGCTCTAGCGGCTCGACCGAAGCCCGCCGGAGGATCGCACGGATGCGGAGCGCGAGCTGCTTCGCGGCGAACGGCTTCGACACATAGTCGTCGGCGCCCAGTCCAAAGGCGCGAACGATGTCCTGCTCGCTTCCCCGACCGGACAGGACCAGCACGGGCGTTAGGTCTTTCTCGCGCACTCGTTCGAGGACTTCGAACCCGTCGTGGCGCGGGAGGCCGAGATCGAGAACGATGAGGTCGGGTCGATCGACCTTCCAGCGATGCAGCGCCTGGACTCCGTCGGTCGCTTCGATCACCGCAAAGCGCTCGCGGCGCAACGAGTACGCGGTCACGTCGAGAAGATCGGGATCGTCTTCGACGATCAGGATCTTCATACGGCGGTCCGGTGGCTCGGCAGGTAGAACCAGACGCGCGTCGCACCCTTCGCGCGGGTGACACCGACGGTGCCGCCGTGCGCCTCAACGTTGTCCCGCACGACGGTGAGCCCGAGGCCCACGCCCGGTCGGTCTGATCGGCGGGCAGCCGTCGTCCGATAGAAGGCGCGGAAGATCGCGTGGCGCTCACCTGCGGGTATCCCGGGGCCGTGATCGATGACCGAGACGACCGTACCGGCGCCGCGCCGGCGGATCGTGATGCGGATGGAATCTCCGCTCGGCCCGTACTTCGAGGCGTTGTCGATCAGATTCAGCACGACGCGGGCGATCCCGCCGTAATCGGCTCGGACGTACGCCGGACCGCCGGCTTCGATGGTGACGCTCTGATCGCGGGCCGTGAGCAGCGGTTCCACCAGCGCTCGCGTGTCTTCGACGAGCGTGACCAGATCGATGGCGCTGGCCGGAAGCTGTCGGCGCTCGATCGAGGTCTCGAGGACTTCGCCCATCCAGAAAACGTTCCTTCGGAGCAGCTCGAAGATCTTTCGCGCGCGCAGGCTGTTGTCGTCCTGGATCTCGAGGAGCGCGTCGATGCCCTGGACGACGGTCGCAAGGGGAGTGCGCAGATCGTGAGCCGCCTTATGAAGGTCGGTCAGCGTCGTTACATATGGTCGCGCGGACAAAGCGGAATCGCGGATCGCCTCGCTCGCCCCCACCCTTAAGCCCCCCACATCGTGAGTACGCCCGGAGTGCCCCTGTCCGACTCGCCCCCACCAAGGGGCCGGTCAGTTGCCTGAGTGCCAACGACGTTACCAGAGGAATGGGCGCCATACGAGACTCTTCGTCGATCGATCGCCGAGCAATCGCGCACGGGACAAGCCAAATTGAACGCGCCGATCCGGGTCATAGACAACGCTGCCAACAAAGCCCCACCCCAACCCACATGCCGCCGAGCGGCTCCCGTAATGATCGTGCGAGCGAGAGATTAAGAAGGCGTTGAGGTCTCGGCTCCCTCAGGCGGCGAGAGAGGCACAGGCCACAAGACGGCGCGACGGTCGAGGCCCCTTCGCCGCTCGACCGCGACCAGTGGCCCCGGCAGTACGCGCCGCTCATCGTGTCGTCGGTCTTGCCGCACTCCGCTGCCTATTTTCCAAGGCGTCCTCATGCGGGAGCTCGGATCGGTGCGCTCGTAGCGATCGAGCCCAAGCCGGCGCTCCAGCGCATCAGTGGTTTGCTCGGCATGTTCACTCTCGACCCGAAGCTCGCACGACCAACCGCCCGGCTCGGCGTGAACGACCTGAATTTCGGTCTCAGGTAGGGAGAAGACCTGCCGAAGCATGACCGTCCGTCGCACTTCCGAGAAACCCAGTGTGGTCAACACCTGTTCGACAGGGCCCGCGGCGAAGATGGGAGCGATCGGTGCTGTCTTGGGGTGTCTGGTCTCCAGGCGGAGCTCGCAGAAGCCGTCGGAAAGACCGTAGCGCAACGCCAGCGAGCGGCCGTTATCGGAAAGCGCGATCGCAGGGTGGTCATAAAGGACTTCGGCGTCGGCATCCGCGTGTGTCCACTCGCCCAGCTCATCCAGATGTGCGGTCAGCTCGGCTACGGCGGAGTCAGGGAGGCGGTACGAGCGCTTTAAGAGGACGCGAACACCGCCGGCACGCACGCGGCCAGCCTGACCCCTTCAGGTTGAGAACCCGTTAAGTCGGGCTACCAGGTTTAGCCGGGCAGCGACCCGTCCGGGTTGAGCACCGTCACGAGCCAGAACACGCCGTAGTCCTCCATCCACTGGGCGCCTTCGATAAGCGGACGGATCGCGAGCGTGTATCGGCCCGGCGCGGTCGGCGCCTGCACCGTGAACTGGAACCAGGCCACCTGGCCGGGGCCGACGTAGCTGGCCGGCTGCAGCGCTACCCGGTTGTAGCGCGGCCAGCCGGTGTTCGGCGACCCGTTCGTGCCATCACCGCCCAGAAAGCTCGGCTGGTCCTGCCCGGGCAGCGGATTCCACGTACCGAGGTATGCGACCTCGCCCAGCCGGCCGGCGACCCACCCCCGGGAGCCCGAGTTGTAGTAGGCGACGACCGCTGTCGACCGAGCGCCAGGGCAGAGCGACTGATATCCGCTTTGGCCGTACCAAGCCGCGTGGAAACCGTCGAGGCCTGAGGGGACGACGCTCGGCGGCGCGATGCCGGGACCGGTGAGGCTCGTGCACGGAGCCTGGTAGACGGCGGCCGTCATCCCGGTTGCCCAGGCCTTTCGAAATGCGACGTACCCCGCGGCCGTCGGATGCAAGTTATCCGCGGAGATGAGCGACTGGTTGCTCTCGAAGAAGGACCAAAGATCCGGGCCGCGCACGACCTGCGAGAAGTTTGAGTAGAGCTTCTGGATCTGCTGGTTCAACACGGGGCCATTGGCTCGCACGTTCGCTGTCCGTGCCCACGGGACCGTCGGCACGATTGGGACCTTGCCCGCGGCGAGGACCGCCTGGACCATCGAGGCATAGTTGTCGTAGAAGCTCTGAGCGATTCCCGGCGGCAAAGAGCTGAAGCCAAGTGCTCAAACGAGTCGCGCCATCGCCGCTCACGAAGCCACCGACTCCCGCGTCCTCGGCGATCGGGAAATGGCCCGGATTGCTTGCGCGGATGAGTTGCGCCCAGGTTCCGCCACCGCCCAACCCCTGCAGAGGATCGTGACTCATGCCGTCCTGCGTGATCGAGTCTCCGTAGAAGATCCAGTCGTCATCCGCGCCGGCGCTCGCGTCGTGCAGATCGAGATTGAGGCTGACATTGAAGTTCTGGGATGACCCGTCGGATGCGCTGACGCTCATGCGCAGCCAGTTGGATCGGGTGAGATCCACCAGATGCTGCCGCGAGTGGTACGAGTTCCCACTGACAGCCGCGAGCTGGACCCAGCCGGTCCCGGGTACCGCGCCGCCCGGCGCGGAGTTTGCTTCGAGGGAATAGGTCGCGGGAATGTTGTAGCCGACGTCGTTGATGAGCCGGTGGTCGTAGGGGCTGGTCGCCGGGTCGTTGTACCAGACCGCCAATACCTTGCCTCGGTGCTCGGCAGCCACGCTTGAGAGGTCGTACGCGAGCCATACCGGACGGGATGGCGACGGAGTCGCGTTGCACGAACGCCACTGGGTCCCGTAATCGTCGTCGTTCGCACGCGCGGCCGGATAGGCGCCGCCGCAATCGTCATTCGTGAAGGCGGGCACTCCGCCGCTGATGAGCGGATCCGCGAGCGGACCGCGTGCGAAAGCGACCTGCGGCGAAGCGATGCGCGGCGACCCGTCCGCGCCGCGGGCGTCGAAACGGAAGGTGACGCAGAGCAATGTGACGGTCAAGAAGAGCGCGAGGGATCGCAGCGCCTCCCACCGAAACCTCACCACCGTCAGATGATTTTGCGCGGGCCTCAGCCTCTTGACCAGCAGCACTTTCCGTGTCAGCCGGCTGCTCGGAGCGTCAGTCAGCCTGGCGCTCAACCCGATAGATGCGCCAACTTCCGGGCACGCCTTTGAGGTCATAAGTGCCACGCTCACTAAAGGAGAGCGTCGATCCTGCGACCAGATCCTTGACGGTACTGGATACGAGGACTTCGTCTGGGCCCGCGAGACTCGCGACGCGAGCACCAATATGTACGGCGATCCCAGCGACACCCTCTCCAATCAGTTCGATTTCCCCGGTATGGAGGCCCGCACGAACTTGAACTCCGAGCTCATGCACGCGTTCAACGATCGCGGAAGCGCAACGGATAGCGCGAGCCGGGCCGTCGAACGTCGCAAGGAAGCCGTCACCCCTCCGTTCGACGCGCTCGCCGCGGAAACGAGCGATCTCGGCACGGACCAGGCGATCGTGGTCGTCGACGAGCGCCCGCCATCGTGTGTCGCCGATGCGAGCGGCGCGGCGCGTTGAATCGACGACGTCGGTGAACAGGACAGTCGCGAGAACGCGCGTCGGCTCAGCAAGG
>VBEY01000188.1 GCA_005889295.1 Chloroflexota bacterium
GCCGCCGCGGATCCGATCGACGTGACGAGTTCGGTCGCTGGCATCAACGCGGTGCTGGCGCGCGGGGTCGTTATCAGTGGACACATCAGGTCCGCCACCGGTGCGACTCTCGCGGGGTCGGCGTTTCTCGCCGATGGCAACAAGCCGTGCTGTGTCTTCGGGGTCGGCCACGGAACAACGAGCGACGGCGCCTACTCCTTTACCGTGCCACCCGGGAACTATTTCGTCGGCTTCTACGCCGATGGCTACAAATTCCAATACTGGAACGGGAAAACCGACCCGCTGCTGGCCGACGTGCTCCCGGCCGCGGCAGACCGTTCCGGGATCGACTCGTCGCTCGCGCCGATCGACTCGAGTCCTCCCGCGGGCTCGGGTCCCCCCACTGACGGAAGCCCACCGGGCGGTTCTGCGCCACCGAGCGATGGGACGCTACCCGCCGGTTCCGGCCCGCCGACGGATGGAACACCCGGAGCGAGCGGAGCCGTCGCGGACGACCGTGCGATCGCGAGCATCCGTCCGGTGTGGCAGCGGTTCGATGCGTCGTGGTCGGTCGTCGTGACCTAACCGTCTAGGGTCCGCGCTCCCGCACCAGGATTCCGAGATCCGTGGCGAGCGTCTCCGGCGTGACGTCGCTATGGAGCAGCACCCTTCCGCGCTCGCTCCGGTCGATGAGGTAGATCGCGTCCGAGTGCAGAACATCCTTCGTGCCCACGGCCTGGGCGATCCCGTATTCCTGCCAGACCCGCGAAAGGGTGGCCTGCGAGCCGATCAGGTAGCGGAGAGTCGACTCGACCCCGTGCTCCTGGACGAACCGTCGCGTGCTCGTGGGCGTGTCGCCTACGGGATCAACGCTGACGGCGACGAAGGCCACGTCGTTCGCGGATGTGCCCATGCGGTCGCGTGCCGCTCGGATGACCTCGGCCGTCAGTGGACAGACATCGAGGCAGGACGTGTAGAGAAACGTGACAAGGACGACCTTGCCCCGGAGCGCCGAGAGCGAGACGACCTGACCGGTTGGGCCGTCGGTGAGCGTGAAGTCGGGCGCGATCGCTCCCGGTAACGCTTCACCGACAAGCTTGGTCGGTGTACAGCCGAGCGCAAGAGCAGCGAGCGCTGCGACGAACCACGAACTGAACCTACGCAATTCCCGGAATTTACTTGACCGGCCCGATGACCGGCGCGCACGATCCCGCGCGGTGGGATAGGGAGGTGAACGGTGCATCGCATCGTTGTAGCCGCAATAGCGGCAGCTCTCAGCATCACCGGTCTCTTCGCATCACCCGCGCTCGCCACGACAAATCCGCCGCCTGGACACGAATGGCAAGTTCAGGCCGGCGGGCCGCCGATATTCGACTTGGCTGGTCCGCGCGGGGCCGGCAACCGTTTCTATCCGGAGGCCATCGCCATCCACCAGGGGGACAGCATCAAGTTCGCGCCGTTCGGTCCGCACACGGTCACATACAACCGGCCGCCGGTCCCGGTCTTCGCGCTCTTCCCGCCATCCGGCGGGACGACGCTCGCTGATCCCAGCGCGACCCTGAACTCGGGGTTCATAGAAGGACCACCTTTCACATTCACGGTCACGTTCGCTGCGACCTTGCCCGCAGGCTCGTACAAGTTCATCTGCTCATTGCATTTCGGGATGACCGAGATGGTCGACGTCCTTCCTATCGGCGCGACATTGCCGAAGACGGACGCGGACTACGCCGCGATCGCGCAGGCCGCGATCACGCGTGACCTCGCGTCGCTCGACCGCATCAACGCCGAGGCGACCGAGAACTTCGAGGACGAGGACGGCAGTCCGAAGGTCCTCGTCGGCGCGGGCAACGCGCGGGTTTCGAACATCCGCTTCTTCCCGGCCTCGGTCACGGTCCGAGTCGGGCACAGCATCACTTTCCTGAAGACCCAGGATCCGACCGAGCCGCACACGGTCACCTTCGGCAACGCGTTCGATCCGAATGACCCGCTGGCGGAGTTCCGTGCGAGCGGAGGGCGGACCTACGACGGCACTGGAGTCGCAAATTCCGGCTGGCTGTCCACTCGGGAGCAGTTCAGCTTCTACCACCTGGACGGGCTCGGATTCCCCGTAGCAGTCACGAGATATCGGCTCAAGTTCACAAGCGTCGGAGACTTCCCGTTTGTCTGCGCCATCCATGACGGCGCGGGCATGGTCGGGATCGTTCACGTAGTCCGCGACGAGGACTGATCAGAGGACAAGTGACGAGAGCGCGCCGGCGTTTCGCCGGCGCGTTTCTTTTTAGGGAAGTGTCCCGTTTCCCAAATCTTGACCTCACCCGGCACGGCGCATGCGGCAACGCGGCCCGCCTCCCGGATGTAACAGGGAGGCAACGGTGCTTGGCGACAGCACGGCTTCATCTCGGATGGGAGGCGCGGAAAAAATGCGTCGTTCGCTCGCAACCCTCGGCGCGGCCTTAGCTCTCACGGTCTCGTTCTTCGCCGCTGCGGCGCTCGCGGACATCTCTGGCTTCATCGAGAAGGTCTCTCCGGATGCCGAGACGAACGCGACGGAGCCATCCGTCACGGTCGATCGCTCCGACGGGACGATCTACGTCGCGTGGCAGGCGAGCGGCACCCACGTCGCGCGATCGGACAACGGAGGCCGCTCGTTCGTGCAGACCCCCATCGCCGATCCCTTCGGAAACGACATCGGCGACGTGCACGTGCGCGTCGGGGGCCCGACGCCGTGCGCGAGTCCGACCTCGACCTGCCTGCCCAGGGCGCACCGCGTCTACGTCACCTCGCTCGAGCGCCTACCTCTGGTACTGCAGACGCATCTGGCGAGAAGCGATGATCGCGGCGCGCACTGGACGGTGAACCAGATCGCGGCTACCAATCCATCATTCATCGACCGGCCGTGGCTCGCGGTGTTTCCGAGCAAGTCCTCGGCAAGCCAGGATCAGGTCTACATCAGCTACCACGACTTCTCGGCGAGTCAGATCAACGTCGCCGCGTCCAACGACGGGGGAACGACGTTCGGCCCGTCCGTCGACGTGCTCGCCCAGAACCACATCGCGTTCGCGAACTCGTTCTGTAACACGATTCCGAGCGACATCGAGGTTGACTCTGAGACAGGCGAGGTCTACGTGCAGTGGATCACGGCGGACCCGGTCCAAAACGTCGGGATGGGCTGCAACATCACGCAGATCGAGAACTTCCACCAGGTCTGGGTCGCGCACTCAAAGCCTGCCATCGGCACGGGGATCGCCACGGTCACGAGCTGGGACGCCCATATGGTGTTCGACGGTGGGCCGAACACGAACACGGACGACATCTTCGCGACGCTCGCGGTGGACGACTCGGGTCAGAGCGGCGTTGCCGGAAACGTGTATTCGGTGTTCGCTGACAACCTAAAGGGCCCCAGCGTGTTCGATATCTGGTTCAGCCATTCGAGCAACAAGGCCGTCAACTGGAGTCCACCGGTGAAGGTGAACAGCGACAAGGGCACGCACTTCTTCCCGTGGATCGCGGCGGGGTCGACCGGTCGGGTCGACTTCGTCTGGCTGACAACGCCGGATTACACCCCGACGGACGCCGAACAGTCGCCATGGTCCGTCACGTTCGCCCAGACCATGAACGGCACCGCTCTCGCGCCTAAGTTCAGCCAGACCCCGGCTTCGAGCGGGGTGATGCACGTCGGCGGGATCTGCACCAACGGCATCTTCTGCAGCGTCAGTGGCGGCAACCGCGATCTCGCCGACTCGATTTCGATCGTGGTCGACCGCGGCGGAAGCGCGGCGCTCGTCTGGACCGACCAGGGAAGCGTGTTGAATGGCCCGACCCACATCACCTACAGCTGCGTTACGGCACAGCAGTCGGCGATCGTTGGCGCGCAACCGGGAACAAGCTGCAAGGGTCCGGCGGGACCGTAACCGTTCACGACAAATACCGAGGGCGCGCCGGCGTTTCGCCGGCGCGTTTCTCGTTATGGCAGTACTTCGACCGTGGCGGTGAAGACCGCGAGGAGGAGCGGACAGGCCGCGCCGCTCGGGCAGTTCACCCCACCGCTCGCCTTGATCGTCGAGCGGCCCGCCGATCGCACGAGCCAGACGGCCTGCGTCCCGCGCACGAGCAGGTAGTTTCGATTCGCTTCGAGCGAGAGGACGGCGCCGTCGGGCGGCTCGAGCTGCCAGCTGAACTCGTCGCCGAGCGCGACCTGGATGTGATCGCCAACGTGTGCCGTCACGGTCTGCTGGTTCGAAGCGCGAGTGACCATGACGCTGCGCTCGGGCGTGGGCGACGGGTCCGCGCCGCCGGGCCCCGCGACGCTGCCACACGCTGCCACCAGCGTCGCGAAAGCGATGGCGGCCAAGCGAGCTCTCATGCCGCTAGAACGACGACCGCGTCGGCAAGTTCCCGCGGCCGGTCGAGCGGCACGTTGTGGCCCGCGTCGAGCTCCATGAGGCGTCCGTCGGCGAGTGTCTGGACCATGCGGCGTGCGGTGCCTTCTGAGAGAACATTCGAGCGCGTGCCGCGTACCACCAGGGTCGGGCACGTGATCGAAGCGAGTGCGGCCCATCGATCCTCGGCCGGCATGCGACCGCTCATGATCCGTTCGAGCGCCGCGGGGTCGGACCGCCAGACGAGTCCATCGTCCTCGATGCGGAACGCGAACGCGAGGCGATTCTCGTAGACCGCGGGCGGGTAACCCGGCGAAGTTCTCTCGAGATACGCGCGCGCCTCCGCGCGGTCCGCGAACCGCGCGGGCCGCCCAGTGAGGAGCCGCTGCGCACGCTCTGCGCCCGCCGGCAGCGGGTCCGGGCTGGCGTCGACGATCGCCAGAGCGCCCACGCGCTCCGGATGGCGCGCCGCGAGGTTGATTGAATGCAGTCCGCCCATCGAGTGGCCCACGACGATTGCGCGCTCGGTCCCGGTCGCGTCGAGCACGGCGAGGGCGTCGGCCGCGAAGTCCGCGGGCGCGTAGCCATGAGCGGGGCGTCCGCTTTCGCCGTGACCTCGCGCATCAGGCGCGATCAGGCTGAGGCGGCCAGCGATCGATTCGGCGACGAGATCCCAGTACCGGCCGTAGTTGCCGATGCCGTGGAGAAGCAGCGCCGGTGGACCGGCACCAGGCCACGTCCAGTAGACGAGCTCCGTGCGTTCGCGAGTGAGGGTGCCGCGTTCAGGCATCCGCGACATAGTCTCCCTTCGACCACATTTAGTAGTCTATAGACTACAATCTGTTGTCATGGATGCGCTCCGTGGCTTGGTCCTCTCCGAAGCGCGGGCAAAGGTTCTGACAGCACTCTTCAGCGAGGGCGGTCGCGCCTTCTACCAAAAGGAGCTGGCCCGCGCTACGGGCCTGCCGATCGTCGCCGTCCAGCGCCAGCTGAAGCGCCTCAGCGCGGCGGGGTTGGTCAGGACCAGCACGGCTGGCGGGCGACGTGTGTATTCGGCCGATCCGCGGTCAGCCATTTTCGACGAGGTTTCGTCGATCATTCGCAAGCTCCGGGGGCCCGCCAGTAGCCTACGGCCGGCGCTCAAGCGACACAAAGTCGAAATCGCGTTCGTGTTCGGATCGTTCGCGTCGGGCTCTGCGGACGCCTCGAGCGACATAGACCTCATGGTTCTCGGTGGCGAGTCCGCGCGCGTGATGCGCGGCGAGTTGACCAGAGCCGAGCGCGCCCTGGGCCGCTCGGTGAACGAGCACGTCATGACCGCCCGCGAGTGGACAACGCGCTTGCGCAAGGCGGACCCGTTCCTAACGAACGTGCGAGCCGGGCCGAAGCTCTGGGTGCTCGGGGACGATGACGAGCTCGCCGAGCTCGATCCGCGGCCAACGCGTAAGTGAGCATCGAGCCGAGCGCTATCGAGATCCGCCGCTTGACAGCAGTGGCGCGTCGCGAACTCGGCGATGCCGCCATCCGTGGGCTATCGGCCGACGGCAGTTTTGAGCACGCGTACGTGGCGGCCCTCACCGCGGCGACGATGCTCATCCGCGGTCACGGGGAACGGATCCACGGACCTGAGCATCATCGCCTGACCTTCGTTCGCCTGGGCGAGCTGGCGGATGGCCGTTGGGCGAGCGCGGCGAACTACTTCCAGCACTGCCGAGTCCGGCGGAACAGATCGATGTATGACCTCGCAGGCGGCGTATCCGCGGCAGAAGCCAGCGAGCTCCGTGTCCAAGCAGAGCGACTCTTGGCGGAAGTCCACGACTGGCTTCGGGCACAGCGACCGGAGCTCCTCTCCTGAAAGCGCGGCGAAATACTCTTCCACCGTGATCGCCGACCTCCGCACGCTCGTCGACCGTCGCGAGCTTCTGCTCGACTTCGCGTGGCGCGAGCTCCGCGCCCGGTACAAGGGCTCGGCGCTCGGCTTCGCCTGGAATTTCGTCAACCCGCTCCTGCAGCTCGTCGTGTTCTGGATCCTGTTCGGGGTCGTGCTGCGCACCCGGCCGATAACCGCGTCGGGCGAGCAGCCGTACGCGATCTTCCTCTTTGTCGGCCTCCTGCCCTGGACGTTCTTCGCGACGTCGCTGCAGTCGGGCGCATCGGCGATCCTCGCGAACGCACCGCTCGTCAAGAAGGTGCGCATGCCGCTGCAGCTTCTCCCGGCGGCAAGCGTGCTCTCGGCGCTCGCCAACTTCCTCCTGAGCTTTCTTGTGCTCCTTGCGGTCCTTGCCATCTTTGGCCCGCGGCATCCCGAAGGGCTCCTCTGGATCCCGCTCCTCGTCGCGCTGCAGATCGTGATGAACCTCGGGTTCGCGTATCTCCTGAGCGCGCTCGCGGTGTTCTTCCGCGACGTGCAGCACATCCTCGGCATCCTGCTGCTCGCCTGGTATTTCCTGACCCCGGTGCTGTTCCCGGTCGCCGTGCTCAGCGATCGGCCGGAGCAGCTGCGCCTCCTGTACCTCAACCCGATGACCGCGATCATCGTCGCGTACCAGCGCGCGCTCCTCGACGGCTTGGGTCCGGAGTGGGACGCACTTGCGTATTCGGCGGCCGTCGCGATCGTCCTCTTCGTCGTCGGCTTCTGGTACTTCGACCGCGCGAAGGACGACTTCGAGAGCGCCCTCTAAGTGGCGCAGGCCCGCGCCGCACGACGCGCGGCACGCGCGACCAAAGCCGAGAGGAAGGCCGGGCGCGAACGGCCGGTCGTCCGCGGGGTGTTCTGGCGCGAGCTGGCGCTTGTCCTGGTCTGCGTGGAGATCGCGATCTTCATCCTCGGGTTTGACCCGACCGTCCTCAACGTCTTCGATCTCACGAAGGCGAGCTTCACGCATGCGCTCGCCTGGGGCCTCTTGGGCGCGCTCATCGTCATCGCGCTCGGCGACGGCATCCGCATCCCCGTGTCGCCAATTTTCGTCACCTTCTACGCGGTCGTCGCCGTCGAGGCGCTGACCACGCTCACCGCGGAGAACCAGTACGTCGCGATCTACGGCGAGGTGGGTCGCTACCTCGGGCTCACCACCCACGCGGTGCTCGGGCTCATCGCGCTGGCGATCGCGGTCTCGATCGACTACCCGCGACGCACTCCCTGGCTCGCGTGGACCATCGGAACCGCGGCCGCGCTTGCCGGCCTGTACGCGATCCAGCAGGCGCTCGGCCGAGATCCGATCCAGTGGGTCGACTTCGATCCCCGGGTCAGGCCGTTCTCCTCCTTCGGCAACGCCGACTTTTACGGGCAGTTCCTCGCCGTGGTCGCGATCGCCTGCGGCGCCGTCCTCGTTTTCGCCCGACGGCGTCTCTGGGTCAAGGGAATCGTGGCGCTCCTCGCGGTCATGAACGTGGCGTTGATGCTCGTGGTGCAGACGCGCGGCTCGTTCCTCGGAATCGTCGCGGGTGCAGTCGTGATCGCACCGTTGTGGCTACGCCGGGCGGGGCTCTCGCGGCCAGTGCTGGTTCGGTTTGCGTTGGCCACCGCTGTCGCGGCCGTCGCCCTCGTCGTCATGCTGGTCGCGACGCCGCTCGGCGGCCGTCTGCTCGACATCGGACGCGGGATCGGACTCCGCGACCGCGTCCTGCTCTATCAGTCGGCGTTCCAAATGTTTCTCGACCATCCGTTCCTCGGCGTCGGCTTCGAGAACTTCGCCGTCGCCTATCCGCGCTATCAACAGGCCGAGTGGTTCGCGGTCGCCGGCATGAACACGACGAACACGTCCGCCCACGACTGGCTCCTCCACGTGGCCGCGACGACGGGCATCGTCGGAC
>VBEY01000163.1:0-1920 GCA_005889295.1 Chloroflexota bacterium
TCGCTCGGCGCCGCCATCCCGGAAACGCACGAGCCGGTGCAGACCCTGGCGAAAGCTCGAGTGCTGGAGCAGTACTCCGTGGAGGGAGCCGACGACGATCTGAAGGACGCCGCGGAGACCGCGTGGCATCAGGCCGCCTCGGCGATGCTCACCCTCCTGCCCGGACGCGTGCTTCGCTTCATCACGCATCTCTGGCGCTGACCGCGGACCACCCGAACGTTGCACGCGTTCGCGCGTACGCCGCCGAGCGCGCGATCGACCTGCCGGTTAAGCGTTTCACCGCGACCACACGCACCGCCGAGGACGCGGCGCGGGAGATCGGGACGGACGTCGAGCGCATCGTGAAATCGCTTGTGTTCGTCAACGCCGAGGAGCCGGTCGTCGTGCTCTGCTCTGGGCGAGACCGCGTGGACGAACGGCTCCTCGCCGAAGCCCTCGGCGTATCAGCCGTTCGTCGCGCGACCGCCGATGAGGCGAAGGCCTTCACCGGCTACGCGATCGGCGGGGTCCCCCCCTTTGCGCACGCCCAGCCGTGTCGCGTCATCGCCGACGAGGGACTGCTCGGATTCGATGAGGTCTGGGCGGCGGCCGGGCTGCCGGACGCGGTATTCCCGATCGCTCCGAGAGAGCTCGTGCGGATCGCCGAGGCCCAGGTCGCCCGGATCGCCTCTTAGAACAAGTACCGCGTCACGGTGCGCGGGAACCCGCGGACGTCCCAGGCGAGGACCTTCGTCGGTGTGAGCACGTAGCCGCCCTTGTCCCACTGCTCCGGCTTCGGACGGTACTTGTACGTCCGCCCGTACTTCGCGCCGTACTGCTTGGTGATCCGCTCCGCGGTCGGGCGATCGACCGACGGCACGCGACTCGCGCGTCCCTCCACCATCACGGCGCTCGTACCGGACTCGGCGCCCATCGCGATCCGGGCGTCGCGCGCGACGTTGCGCGCCCACTTCGTGTCTTCACCGCCCTCGAAGTACCAGCGGTCGCCGATCCACGCGCCCCATTGACCGACCAGATGCGGCTTCCCGTCGGGGTCGATCGTCACGAGCCAGTAGGACCGGGCGCTCTCGAGCATCTTCCGGGTCGCGGCCCACGGCAGCATGCCGCGCTCGGTCTTCGGAACGCCATAGCCCGTCGGCATGCGCGGGCGCGTCATGTGCGGGCCGCTAGCGCTCTTCTTCGTCCTCGTCGGCTTCGTCGTCGGCCTCGAACTCATCTGAGTAGAACCCCAGTTCCTCTGACTTGAACACGGTGACGAGAAAGTCTTCGCGCTCGGGGTCGTGCGTCTGCACGAGCTCTTCGTCTATCTGATCGATGACCTGCTGCAGCTCGTCGTCCGTGAGGTCGACCTCGAGGAGGAGTGTGCCGTGGACTTCGAAGCGACCGTAGTGCAGATCGATGCGGCCCACGCGGCGCGCGCCGCCGTAGATCGCGAAGATCTCGCTCGATTCGGTGCGGACGGTGCGTTCGAAGCGCGAGGATTCCACAGGCCGCGAGAGGTTACTCCATGGGCCTCGCGGATGAATGCTCGGTCCGCTACACCCCGAGTCGCGCCGTCCGCACCGCGTTGATGTCCGCGAACGCGCCGATGCGTGCGCGCACCTCGTCGGGGACCGCGTCGTCGAGCGTCAGGATCATGAGCGCTTCGCCACGCGGATGGAGGCGCCCGACCTGCATCGACGAGATGTTCACGTCGTGTTCACCGAGAAGCGTCCCCACGCGTCCGACGAGACCGGGCTTGTCCTGGTGCTTGGTGAGGAGAAGGTGCCCCTCCACCGGGACGTCGACCCAGAAGCCGTCGATGAACACGATCCGCGGGTCGCCCTGCACGAGCGTTCCGGCGACCTCCGTCGATCCGACCTTCACCGAAAGGAGCGACGCGTAGCGCGCCGGCTCGGTCTCGCGGCGCTCGGCAATGAC
>VBEY01000163.1:2000-9997 GCA_005889295.1 Chloroflexota bacterium
CGCAGCCAGGCCATCCCGCCGGCTTCCTCCGCCGGTGGGCGCGGCGCGTTCACGGCATAGCGCGCCGGTTTGCCGTCGAGCACGTCGAGGATCTGCTCGACGACGTCGACCGCGACGTTGGTCTGCGCTTCCGTCGTCGATCCGGCGATGTGCGGCGTGAGCACGGTGCGCGGCGCCCTGCGGATCGCGGCATCGGCGGGAAGGGGCTCCGCCGCGAACACGTCGAGCGCCGCGCCGCCGATCGTTCCTTTCTCAAGAGCCTCCGCCAGCGCGTCGAGGTCCACGATCTCGCCGCGCGCCGCGTTGACGACCACGGCCGTCGGCTTCATCCGGCCGAGCGCCTCCGCTCCGATGAGGCCGCGCGTCTTCTCGGTGAGCGGCGCATGGAGCGAGATCACGTCCGCGGTCCGCAGCAGCTCGTCGAGGTCGACCAGCCGGGCGCCCGCGGCACGCGCGGATGCCTCGGTCGCGAAGGGATCATGCGCGATGACATTCATCCCAAAACCGCTCGCGCGGCGCGCCACCTCGCCGCCAACGCGGCCGACCCCGACCAGGCCGAGCGTCTTCCCGCGGAGCTCGCGGCCGATGAATTTCGAGCGTGTCCATTCGCCGGCGCGGATGCTGCGGTCGGCATCGACCACGCGTCGCAGGAGAGCCAGCGCGAGCGCGATGGTGTGTTCCGCCGCCGCGACGATGTTTCCGAGAGGCGCGTTCACGACGTAGACGCCGCGCGCTGTTGCCGCGGGCACGTCGATGTTGTCCACGCCGACCCCCGCGCGTCCAACGACCACGAGGCGCTTCGCCGCATCAAGGATCGCCGCGGTCACCTTGGTCTCGCTGCGCACGATGAGACCGTCGACATCGGCGACGAGCGCCGCGAGATCGGCCTCCTTCAGACCCGTGGTCTGGCGGACCTCGCAGCGCGCGCGGAGCAGCGCGAGGCCCTCTTCGGCAAGAGGGTCCGCGACGTGAACGATGCTGCGGCGGCTAGCGACGAGTCGCGACCGCGTCGTTCGCCGGCCTTGCGGTCGACGAGCTGCGGGCTGCGGGACGCGATGGCTGCTGTTGCTGGCTCTCCGCGTACGCACGCAGCGCCGCGGTCATCGCGACGCCCGGCTCGACCGGTTGGTTGAGATCACGCAGCGTGAGCTCGAGGGCGCTGAAGAACGCCACGATGTCCTGCAGCGTCACGAAGCCGAGGTGCGCGACCCGTACGAGCTGGCCCTCCATCTTCCCTTGGCCGCCGGCCACGATCGTGTCGTGATCGTCGCGAAGGATGCGGATGAGGTTCCGCGCGTCGACGCGCGCCGGCGGTCTGAATGCGGTCACCGCCGGCGATGCGTAGCGCTCGTCGGCGAAGAGCTGAAGGCTCACAGCCTGAAGACCGCGTCGCGTCGCGCGGGCAAGATCGCGGTGACGGCGGATGATGGCCTCGAGACCTTCCTCTGCCATGAGTCGGAGCGACTCCTGGAGCGCGATGAACACGGTGACCGCGGGCGTCGCCGGCGTCTGCGCCTTCTCAAGGGAAGCTTTGTACGTGGCGAGGTCGAAATACGACTTCGGAAGATTCGATTTCTCGTACGCCTTCCACGCGCGTGGGCTCATCGTGACCATGGCAACGCCCGGAGGGGCGCCCCAGGCTTTCTGCGACGCGGTGATGCAGACGTCGACGCCCCACTCGTCGATCTCGAGCTCGGTGCAGCCGGCGCCGGAAACACTGTCGAGGAGGAAGAGCTTTCCGGAATCGCGTACGACCGGCGCGATGTCCTTGATCGGATTCAGGACCCCGGTCGAGGTCTCGTTGTGCGTGATCAGCACGGCCTTCGCGGCGTCCTTGCCCTTCTCCTTCGCGAGCTCATCGCGAACGAGGTCGGGCTCGACCGCTCGGCCGTAGGGAACGTCGACGCGCCGCGCGTCCACGCCGTAGGACTTGCAGATCGCGGCGAACCGCTCGCCGAACGCGCCGCAGCTGAACACGAGCACTTTGTCGCCGGACGAGAGCGTGTTGGCGATCGCCGCCTCCATGCCGCCCGATCCGGACGCCGTCAAGAGCAGGACGTCGTGCTCGGTGCGGAGAAAGTCCTGGAGCGCGCGGGTCAGTGCCGCGAGCAACGCGGCGAACTCCGGCCCGCGGTGATTAATCAGGGGTCTCGCCGACGCGGCGAGCACCGCCTGAGGGACGAACGTGGGACCAGGGATGCGGAGGTTTTGCGGACGGTACATTGAGCGCCCTCCCGGTGTTGATGATGCCAGCCGCTGATCGCGGTCACAAGGCGAAAGTCAGATATGACTGAACCGAAGTTCGCTCCATCCATCCTGTCGGCGGACTTCGCCCGCCTTGCCGAGGCGGCACTCGCGGTGGAACGAGCGGGCGCGGATTGGATCCACGTCGACGTGATGGACGGCCATTTCGTCCCGAACCTCACGTTTGGCCCGAAGATGGTGGCCGACCTCCACAGGGCGACCCGTCTCCCCCTCGATGTCCACCTGATGATCGAGCGGCCCGAGGACTGGGTGGACCGCTATGCCGAGGCGGGCGCGGCCTACCTCACGATCCACGTCGAGGCTTCGCAGGACGTACCGGGCACGCTCGCGGCTATCCGCGCCCGCGGTGTCCGGTCGGGGCTGACCCTGAATCCGGAGACGCCCGTCGAGGCGGTCCTGCCGCATCTCGGCGCGCTGGACCTCGCGCTCGTGATGAGCGTCCATCCCGGTTTTGGTGGGCAGAAGCTCATCGAGAGTGCGCTCGGCAAAGTGAAAGCGATCCGCGAGTCATTGGATCGGCGACACCTGTCAGCGGAGCTCGAAGTGGACGGTGGGATCAAGCCCGACAACGCCGCGCGCGTCGTGGCCGCGGGCGCGACGGTGCTCGTCGCCGGTTCCGCGATCTTCGAGGATCCGGACGGCCCCGTTGCGGCGCTCCGCAAGTTCAAGGCAGCGATACGGAGTTAGGTGAAACGAGATTCGGCGCACCGGGCCGTTTCGTGCGTTCATTCCCTCGATGAGCTCGACTCCGCGGGCCGCCGCGGCAGCGCTGGTGCGGATGCGCGCTTCCGCCATCCTTCCGCGTGTGGTCTCCGACGCCACCTCAGGCGACCGCCAACGGACCGACGCAGGCGAGCTGGAGCGTCGCCTGACGGCGTACCTCGAGCGTCGCATCCCGCTTTGGGTCCAGGCTCTCGAGGCCGATGACGCGGAGCGCGCCAAGGCGATTCAGCGTCTCCTGCGCACCGATGCCGAGGCCGGCGAAAACATTCCACCCGTCGTCCTGCTCGGAACGGTCGCGATTGGCTACCGGCTCATCGAATCCGAGATCCGCACGCACGCATCCGAGTACGGGTATTCCGCGGAGGCGCTCTGGACTGAGATGGATCTGCTGCGGCGGACGGTGGGCGAGATGCGACGCCGGCTCGTGGACGGCGAAAGCGTCGCCTAGTTAATCGGCGTCGCCGAGGCCCAGCTCCGAAAGACGCGCGTCGCTGATCCCGAAGTGGTGCGCGATCTCGTGCACGACCGTGTCGCGGACGATCGCCGCCTGTCGTCGAGGGGAAGCGGACATGCGCTCGATTGGTCGACGAAAGATGCAGATTCGGTCGGGAAGGTACGGCTCCTGCGCGCCGCGCGCGGTCAGCGGGACCCCTTCGTAGAGACCGAGGAGCGTCCCGCCGCCCGCGACCTGCTCCGGCGCGGGCTCGTCCTCGATGACGATCTCCAGATTGCGGATCCGCTCGTGGAACTCCGCGGGCAGCTCATTTAGAGCGTTGCGCACCAGTCGCGCGAATCGCGCGCGGCGGAGATCAGACACGATCGCACTCTATCAATGCAGGGGAGGTATCCCCTTCCACCCCTCTCCGCTCGCCGCGTTAGCGGCGAGCTGAAGCCTCAAGCCGCGCACGCCGATCGCACCCGGGCGAGCGCGCGCGCTCGCAGGCGGCACACGCCCGACTCGGAGAGACCGACCTCACTGCCGATCTCCCTCAAGGTCAAACCTCGGCCGTACGAGAGCACGAGTACGCGACGCTCGAGCGGAGTCAGGTCGCGAAGGGCACTCGCGACTTGCGGCCACCGCTCATCGCGACGTTCGGGAGCGCGGCGAGCTTCGGCCACGTCGCCGATCCGATCGAGTGAGACTTCGACGTACGGCGGTGGGGTGGGGGATGAGCCTCCATCGCCATCGTCGCTGGCCCGCTGAGCCGCCCGGAAGGCGCGGCGCGCGCTCCGAGTGAGCGGGTCGCGCTCGCGAAGGGCATCGAGGATCTGTCCGCGGACACGCCGCGCGGCGTACGCGCCGAACGATGCGCCGCGATCGCCGCGATACCGGCGGGCCGCCTGCACGAGGCCGACCAGACCCCAGGCGATCAGATCCTCCCGGTCCGCGCCGCGGCAGCGCGGGTCGATGGATCGGGAGGCCACGGCTCGGGCGAACTGAAGGTGCGCGATGATGCGGTCATCTCCAACAGGAAGAGCCGACTCGGCCACGCACACCTCCCCTGCGGCGCGGACCGTAGTCAGGCGTTTGTCTGGTGTCAATAGCGGATTGACAAAGTTGTCCACGAAAGCCGAGCCATTCTTCCGGCGCTACCAGTACCCCGACTGGCTCGAAACACACAGCCGAACGGTCGGCGCAATCGCGGAGGCCCTCCTCGCGGGGCGGCGGCCGCGAGCTCCGCGGGTCGACGGCGAGGCCGTTGTTCTTGCCGCATATCTCCACGACGTCGGACGGAGCCCGCTGCTCGCCGGCGACGCACGCGATCACAACATCCTCTCGGGGCTGGTCCTTGCGGCGGAAGGGCTCGACGCCTGTGTCGAGCTTGCGCGGCGGCACGCCATTTACACCGTGCTCGACCCGGACCTTGTGCCCCGCACCGCCGAGGAGAAGCTCGTGTACGTTGCCGACCGGCGCGGAGGCCAGGTCGTCGAGCCGCTCGAGGAACGCGCCCGGGACACGGCGCAGCGCAATCCGAGGTACGCCACGGAGATCGAGCGAGCGATCCCGCTCGCGAAGGCGATCGAACGGGAGGTGTTCTCGGACGTGTCGTTTCCGCCCGAGGACCTCGAGGAGAAAGTGCGGTGATCGATCGGGAACGTCTCGAGCGCCGGGCGGGCGAGCTCTCACGCATTGCCGGGCGCGGGACCGCCGTGTCGCGGCTCGGGCTTTCGGCCGACGAGCAGCGGGCGCGCGAGCTCGTGAGCAGCTGGCTCGCGCCCAGGGGCGCGCAGGTTCGGCGAGACGCCGCGGCCAATCTCTTCGCCCGCCTGCCGGGTGAGGGCGAAGCAGTCCTCGTCGGCTCTCATCTCGACTCGGTGCCGGAGGGCGGCCGTTTCGACGGTGCGCTCGGCGTGCTCTGCGCTGTCGAGGCGGTCGAGTCGCTCGTTGACGCGAAGGTGAAGCTGCGCCGCCCCATCGAGGTCGTCGCCTGGGCCGACGAAGAGGGCGCGCGGTTCGGAGTTGGCCTGTTCGGATCGACCGCGGCGTTCGGGCGTCTTGCGCGCGGTGTCGGCGACCGCCGAGATCGTGACGGCACATCGATCGCCGACGCGTTACGCGCCCTTGGCGAGCGCGGCGATCCGTCGGCTGCGCGGCGCGATCCGAAAGAGCTCGCTGCGTACCTCGAGCTTCACATCGAACAGGGCCCGCGCCTCGAGACCGCGGGCGTACCGCTGGGGATCGTGAGCGCCATCGTTGGCATCTACCACGCTCGCGTGTCGATCCACGGCCGCGCCGACCACGCCGGTGCGACCGTGATGACTGCGCGTGCCGACGCACTCGCCGCCGCGTCGGAGATCGTGCTGGCGGTGGAGCGCATCGCGCGCAGCCGCCTCGACTCGGTCGGGACCGTCGGTGAGATCGCGGTCCGCCCGGGCGCGAAGAACGTCGTGCCCGGTGAGTGCGTCTTCTCACTCGACTTGCGCGCGGCGCGCGATCACGATGGCCTCGTGCGAGAGGTGCTCGATACCGTGACGCGGATCGCGGACGCCCGCGGCGTCGAGGCGTCGGTCGACGACCTGGCGCGGGTGCCCGCAACTTCCCTCGATTCGAAGATCCGCGAGGTGCTGAGGCGGGCGACCAAGAGCGTCGGCGTCGATGCGCCCGAGCTCGTAAGTGGCGCCGGCCACGACGCGCAGAACCCCGCGCTCTCAGGCGTGCCGACTGGGATGATCTTTGTCCGTTCGACCGGCGGTTCACACACGCCACGGGAGTTCGCGTCCATCGACGACGCCGCGCTCGGGGCGCAGGCGCTCGCGAACGCGATTAAGGAGCTTGCCACATGACCGAACAGACCGCCTGCATCTTTTGCCGCATCCTCGAGAACCGCGAGAAAGCAAGCTTTGTGGCGCAGGGAAGCGACGCGGTCGCGTTTCTCGATATCCATCCGATCAACGAGGGCCACACACTCGTGATCCCCCGGAAGCACGCAGCGTCGATCGGCGAAGTCGACGAGGTCGCAGCCGTCGCGATGTGGTCGCTCGCGCGGCGCGTCGCCGGCGCGCTCCGCGTCTCTGGCCTGCGCTGCGAAGCCGTCAACCTCTTCCTTTCGGACGGCGCCGCGGCGGGCCAGGAGGTGTTCCACTCCCACCTGAACGTGGTCCCGCGCTGGCCAGGCGATGGTTTCGAGATCAAGTTCCCGCCCCACTACGGCGCGGCGGCTGAGCGGAAGACCCTCGACGAGATCGCCGGGCGGCTCCGGAAGCGGCTCGGATGACGAGCTACGAGCACGGGTCTGCCAGTTGACGTAAACTGGCCACCGTGGCGACAGCGGCCCCGGGGACCTCTGCATACCGGATCGGAGAGCTTGCCGCGAAGGTCGGGTTGACCGAGCGGACCATTCGGTACTACGAAGAGCGCGGCCTCCTCGAATCAGTGAAGCGGCTCGATGGCGGGCAGCGCGTGTACACGGACGATGACGTCCGCAGGCTCAAGTTCATCCAAAAGCTCAAGGTGCTCGGTCTCTCGCTCGCCGAGATGCAGGAGCTCGAAACGCTCTACGGTCGCCATCACACCAATGCCAAAGTGCTTCCGCGCCTCGTCGAGTTGCTCGACTCGCACCTCGCGACCGTGGGCGAGCGTCTGGGCGAGCTCGCCGCTCTCCGCGATGAGATCCGCTCGTATCGCCAGCACGTCATGAAGCGCCTCGAGGAGGCCAAATGAGCGAGGAGCGGCTTTGCCGCGACGAGCGAGTCCAATCTGCCGGAGGCGCGTCTCCGCGGCGAAGCCGCGAGATTGGGCAGGAGGCCAAATGAGCGACACGGTCATTCTGGGCGCGGCGCGGACACCGATCGGCGCATTCCTCGGTGGTCTGGCGCCGGTTCCCGCCCCAAAGCTCGGAGCGATCGCGATCAAGTGCGCGCTCGAGCGCGCCGGTGTCCGAGCGGACGAGGTCGACGAAGTATTCATGGGAAACGTCGTGCAAGCGGGCGTCGGTCAGGCGCCGGCGCGGCAGGCCGCTCTCGCCGCGGGCATCCCGAATTCGGTCCCCTGCACGACGATCAACAAGGTCTGCGGCTCGGGTCTCAAGTCGGTGATGCTCGCGGCCACGCAGATCGCCGCAGGCGAGGCGCGGCTCGTCGTGGCGGGCGGGATGGAGTCGATGTCCAACGCGCCCTACCTCGCCCGCGGTCTCCGCGCCGGCCTACCGCTCGGCGAGCACAACCTCGAAGACGCGAACCTCACCGACGGGCTCATGGATGCGTACGGTCACGGCCACATGGGTCTGGGGGGCGAGCTCGTCGCCGAGCAGTGCGGCCTCGGGCGGGAGGAGCAGGACCGCTTCGCGCTCGGGTCGTACGAGAAGGCGCTCCGCGCGCAGCGCGAGGGCGCGTTCGATGCGGAGATCGTTCCCGTCGCGGTCCCGGGGCGAAAGGGCGCCGTCACGATCGTGAACAAGGACGAGACGCCGCGCGAAACCAGCATGGACGGGCTCGCGAAGCTTCAGCCCGCGTTCAAGCCCGGCGGGACGATCACCGCGGGCAACGCGTCGAAGCTCAACGACGGCGGC
>VBEY01000164.1 GCA_005889295.1 Chloroflexota bacterium
GGAGAGCGCCAACAGGCTGGGGATGAGGTCGTCTGATGGGACCTCCGGCGTGGCCACAAGCGTGCCGTCCGCCAATGGGACACGCAGCATCGGTGCCTGAGCGCCGCCGACGAACTCCCGCTGCTGGCAGGACGACTGATAGCCGGCACGGCAATGCGGACACGTGTTGTCGGAGGCGAAGAATTAGCCGATGACGAACTGGCCAGGCTTGAGCGTCCTGACAGCGCTGCCGACCTCTTCGACGACGCCGCAATATTCGTGTCCCATCGGCGTCGGCTCAGCGATCGGTTGAAGGCCGCGATAGGGCCACAGGTCCGACCCGCAGACGCACGTCGCGGCTATCCGGATGATCGCGTCCGTCGGCTTGATGATCGTGGGGGCGTCGCGCTCCTCGAAACGAAGATCGCCCGCGCCGTAGAGAACAGCTCCTCGCATCGTCGACTCTCTCTTCCCGGGTCGAATCCCGCGCTCGTTGCTCGTCCGCGTGCTCATTGACGGATCTCCTTAAATGGGTGGCGCTGCGCCGTATTCCTCGTCGCCGACGTGCGCGCCCCACGTCGCGCTGTTGCCCTTCTCGTCGACATCGACCATCGAGAGATGGCTCATGAAGCGCGTCGGCGCGGCGCCGTGCCAGTGCTCCTCGCCCGGATCGAAGAACACGCGGTCGCCCGGGCGGATCACCTCGATCGGCGCGCCGCGCCGCTGCACGAGGCCAATGCCTTCCGTGACGTAGATCGTCTGTCCGTTCGGGTGGGCGTGCCACGCGGTTCGTGCGCCCGGCGTGAATCGGACGCTGCTCGCGTTCACGCGCGATGGTCCTGTCGGCGTCGCGATCGCATCGATGTATGCCGCACCCGTGAACCACTCGCGCGGCCCCGGCGTGGTCTCGATCGTGTTCTTGGTGATCCGCATGATTCCACTCCTGATGTCGTTGCTCGATTTTTCCGCGGTCCGCGACAGAGTGGGCTTTTGCGTGCCACGGTTCCGCAGCCGGCGCGGCACGGTCCGCGCCGGGCCTGACCTCTGGCGCCCCTCGGTCGCGGAGCCGAAACTCGGCATGGTCATATTGCGCGGGACTCTGATATGTCCCGTTAGGCGGCTGACTCTAGATCAGCCCCCCTTTGGATTCAGCCCGCCAGCCGGAGCCATCCGCGCTCGTCCTGAATGAGCCGCGCTGTTATCACTTCCGCGCGCTTGACCCCCGTCTTCCGCTCCGAGTTCAGACCGACGACAGGCTATGGTGCGATGCTGGCTTCCTGTCCGGACCTGGCGAAACTGCGATTCGTCTCGTCCAGCTGTCCGGCGCCTTTGCGGCCGAGAGCCCGCAGCGTCCGCGCTCGCTGTCCACATTGGCGAGCTGTGCGAAGGCCGGGCGATGTCCCGGCCTTCGCGTCTTTTTCGAGGGCGACGCCGTCAATTTTCGTCCTGTATCACCGACACAGAACGGCTCGTGAACGCATTCGGCACGTATACCAGGCCCGTGCGTGGGTTGCGATCGAGAAAGCGCGGACAGGAACCCACCTGGACGGTCGCCACTACGGTCCGTGTACCGCTGTCGATCACGGAGACCGTGCCAGGCGTCGAGTCGCAGCTCCCACGGTTGGTGACGTAGATCCTGCCGTTGTCGGGATTGAACAGCACGCCATGTGGACGACGGCCCACCGGGATGGTTTGCACCAGAGTGTTGGTTCTGGCGTCAACGACGGCCAGCTGATTCGTGGTTCGAGCGGCCACGTACAGGAACTTTCCATTTGAATCAAAGGCGATTTCTCGCGCCTCGCTGCCGATCGAGAACGTCCCTTTGACCGTGTCTGTCGATCCGTCAATCACGGTGATCTTGTCTTGACCACCGTGCGTCACGTAAACGAGATTCGTGCGGGGATTGACAGCCACCATGAAGGGGTTGAGGTCTACGTCGACGTAACCCAAAACCGTGTCTGTCGACCCATCTATGATGGCGACCGTATTCCCATCGGTGCAGCAGCCGCCGGTCATCGTGACGTAGAGCTTGTTCGTCTTCGAATTGACGGCGACGAAGGCCGGACCGATGCCGTTCAAGGTGATCGTCTTTTGCACCGCGTCGGCTGAACCCCCGATGACGGAAACGGTGTTCGATGACTCGTCGGTGCAGACAGCGCCCCCGGCGTTCGCGACATAGATCTTGTTCGTCGTCGGGTTTACGGCGACGCCGAACGGGCTAAGGCCCACCGTGATGGGCGCCAGCACCGTGTTCGTTCGGTTATCTATGACTGAGACGATGTGCGACTCGCAACCAAGCGGCTCTAATCCCGGAGTGACGTAGGTCTTATTCGTGTTCGGATTGACTGCCAGAGCGAACGCTGTGGCATCCACGTTCGGCCCCAGACTGATGGTCGCGATGACCGCCGGCCCCTCGCTTGCCGCAGCTGTCGTCGGCAGGGTCGCGGCCAGAAGCACGAATGACGCCGCGAGGACGAGTGCCTTCTGTGCGAACTTCGGCTTGATCAGCATGGATGTCCTCCTCCGGTAGTCGCTAATTCCGATCTGGGCAACGCTCTAGTTGTGCAGCTCGCTCTTCAGTTCCTTGAAGATGCGCAGGTCAACGACGTTCGCGATCTCGCCGGCCGTCAGCTTCGATAACCCCGTGTCGTTCAGGAGCGGCGCGAAGAACCCGATGCTCTTTTCGACATCCGACATGCGCCAGGCCACCGGGACCATGTTGGCCGCCTCGCGAACGAGCGCGACGTTCGCCGCGCCGCCGAAGAGACCCTTGTCCGTCGCGATCTTCGCCGCGTCGGCGCGATCCGCGGGGAGCGCGTCGGCAGAGCGGTAGATGGCGCGCAGTGCGCGCTTCGCGGCGATCGGGTTGGCGCGGTACCACTCCGCGTTTGCGGCGAGGATGCAGCAGTCGAGCTTCGACCACGGCTCGTCCATCACCTGTGAATGGATCACGTGGCCCTTGTTTGCCGGGTTCGCCTTGAGTGCGGCCGTCGCGGTGGTGGCTGCGAACACCGCATCGTTCTTGCCCTCGAGATAGAGCTTCACGGGATCGGCATCGGCCTGGACGACGAAGTTCACCGCGGCCGGGTCGACGCCGGCTTGCTTTAGAACGAGCGCGAGATAGCTGTAGCCGAGCTCGGAGAGAGCCTTCGAGCGGACGACGACGGTCTTGCCGCGCAGGTCGGTGAGGGCCGGGACACTCTGGGGCGCCCAGATCTCGACGCATCCGGGGTGAATGCCGCCGAGCGCGACGAGCTTCGTTCCGGACTGCACCGCGTTCGCGATCGACGGCGGGAAGAAGATCGTCATGTCGAGCTTTCCCGCCGTCAGCGCGGCCGCGCCGCCGGTGTCGGTGATCTGGACGTCGGTGAAGCCTTCGTCGCGCAGGTACCGCTCGGCGGCCATGACGGGCGCGTCGCACGACGCGCACTGGATGCGGAAGGTCGTCGTCTCCGGCGCCGGTAGTGGTGTGGGCGTCGGCGTGGCAGTCGCCGTGCTGACGGGTGCCGCGGCTTGGCCGCATGCCTCGAGCAGCGGAAGGACCATGAGGCCGGCGGCCAAAGCCGTGCCTCGACGGAGGACCTCGCGCCGCGTGATGTCGTGTCCACGATTCATTTGCGTCTCCTTTCGCCAACTGGGCCGTGGGTGCCGGAACGTCGGACCGTTCGGCCGCGGGGAAGTGGCGACTCGACCGCTTCGACTACGCGCTCGAAGCGAAGAGCGGCGCGTTTGCAGGCGTCCTCGACCGCATCCGCTGAGATCGCGTCGAAGACCAGGAAGCAGATCTCGTCGTTGGGCACGTAGATGGACCGCACAAAGCGGATGGGGGTGCCGTGCTCGGCGAGCTTCTTCGCCGCAGCTCGCGCGCGCTGAGCGCTCCTCAGGCGGGCTTTGCCGGGACGGGGGAGATATGTCTCGGCCAGAAAGCTTGGCACGCTGAGACTCTCATCGCGAGCGGTTCTCGAGGCTACGCGGGATAACCCTTGAGAATCCCTTGGCTACGGTGTGCAGATCTTCTCAGACGCGACCTTGCGCGCGAGCTCGGCCCGCGAGCGGACGCCCAGCTTCGTGTAGACGTTCGCGAGATGGCCCTCGACGGTCTTCGCTGAGATGAAGAGTGCCGCGGCCACCTCTTTGTTCGTACGTCCTGACGCGACGAGCTCGGCGACCCGACGCTCGGAGGCGGTCAAACCCGCCTCGCCGCGCGGGCGGCCACCGATACGGGCGAGCTCGCGCCGTGCGCTCGCGGCCCACAGGGGCGCGTCGATCCCATCGAAGATCTCCAGCGCGCGCTGGAGCGACTGACGGGCGTCGCTCTTACGCCGCCCGCGCCGCTGCGCGGCACTGAGCGCGAGAAGCGCGCGCCCGTGGTCGAGCGGCAGTGCGAGCGGCCCGAATCGACCCGTGGCCTCGCCGAGCTCGGCCTGCGCACGGTCCTGGTCGCCTCGCGCGGCTGCGGTGAGCCCACGGCAATACGCGGCAAGAGCGCTGTGCCACGGATTTCCGGGATCGCGCTCGAGCCAATCGGTGAGGGGGCGCGTTTCCTCGAGGCGGCCGAGCTTGGCAAGAGCTTCGACGGCATCCGCCAGCACCGTCGGGACCGCCAGCCGAGTGTGGGCGAGCGGAGGCCATCGTCCTTGATCGGCGGTGAATAGGCGAGCGACAGCCTCGCGAAAGTACGCCGCGGCGCGATCGACGTCGCTCCCCGAAAGACCGACGAAACCCAATACTCCTCGAGTTTGGATCGAGCGACCCGCGAAGCCCGCGGCATCGGCGATCCGCATCGAGGCGTCAGCGTCGCGGCGCGCATCCGAAAGCTCGCCAAGGCACGCCTCTGCGTAGGCGCGTATGCCCAGTCCGCCCGATTCACCCGTCTTGTTCTGCTCGGGCACACTGTACAAAAGGAACTCGTTCGCGAGCAGCTTCGCGCGACGGGGGTTGCCCGCGCGAGCCTCGGCATATGCCAGCATCGACATGACCGTGTTGTGCGCCCTGAGCCCGGCAGCCAGAGACTCATCGAGAAGTGAATTGAGCAGAACGCGCCCTGCGTCCGATCCCCTGGCCAGATGCAACCAGGCGAGCAGGAGCCGAGCTTGAACGCCGCCGCGCGACAACTCCTCTATCCGGGCGGCCCTCTCGAGATCCTCGATCGGCTTGCCCTGGAGCGCGGCGCGCGTGCCGGCCGCGGCAGCCATTAGTCCCGCGTCCCCGCCTCGCTCAGCGAGCTCGACCGCACGTACGGCATGCACGATCGAACGGTCGCTAGTGCCGCGAAGGATCGGATCGCTCAATTGGAGCCGGATCCGGAGCTCGAGCATTGGGTCTTCGACATGCTCGAGTGCCTCTTCGAGCAGTGGCGGGGCAGCTCGGTTGTCGTTGAGACCGCGGCCGACCGCGAGTAGCTGTAGGGCGCGGGCGCGGAGGTTGCCGGTCGTCGCTGGCAGGACAGCCTCGAGCAGCTGCTCGGCACCAGGTGAACGTGCGGCGACAAGGAAGTCGGCGGCATCGACGGCTCGACGGAGTCGGTCCACCCTATGCGCTTCAGGTGTGAGCTCACGTGCTCGTTCCATCAGCTCCGCCGCCGCAGTCGGAGCCCCGCGTCCGCGAGCTCGTGCCGCCGCCCGCTCGAGGCGGGCCGCGATGATCTCGTCGGGCCCGGTCGCCGCGAGTGCAAGGTGCCTCGCGGCCTCCTCCTCATCCCCGACAAGGTCGGCGAGCTTCCGGTGGACGGCTCGCCGTTCAGCGGAGGACGCCTCCACCCACAGAACGGAAGCAAAGAGCGGGTGCGTGAATCGGACGCGCGCTCCCTCGACCGCGATGACCTCTGCGGCGATTGCCTCTTGGAGTGCCTCGGGCGAAAGGAGTGCGGGTGCTGGACGCGCGCTGGACGCGACACCCAGCAGCTCGCTCCGTGTCTCGGGCGAGATCGCGGCGAGCCGCCGCGCGACGAGCTGCCGCAGGTTTCCCGGCACCGGCAGAGGGTCTGTGACCGCGAGGTCGCTCGACCGTGCGCGAAGGGCGCGCGCGATCTCGAGCGCGTAGAGCGGATATCCGCCGCTCGCCTCGTGCAGTCGCAAGAGAGTCGGGCGAGGAAGCGCGACGCCCATGCGCTCGTGGATGAACTGCTGCAGCGCGCCCGCGCTCAAAGGGCGGAGCGTGAGGCGCTCGCATTCGAGTTGGGTCGTTGGCTCGACATGACCTTCGGTCCGCTCGGTCATGAGCAGAGCCATTCGCGCTGTCAGCCTTCGGGCGACGAACTGGAGCGTCATGCGGGAGGGGCTGTCCAGCCACTGCGCGTCGTCCACGGCCACGACCACCGGCCTCTTTTTCGCCAGCAACTCCAGCGCGGTCAGGGCGGCCATCGACACGGCATGGGGGTCGGGAGCGCGATCGTTTCCCCCATCGATCAACAAGGCCGTCTCGATCGCGACCTTCTGCGGTGCGGGAAGTCCCTTTAGAACCTCATCCAACACCGGTCGCAGGAGGTCGGCTACTGCAGCGAATGAATAGGCAGTCTCGGCCTCGACCGGGTGCGCTTTGAGGACGAGGAAGCCGCGCTGTCCGGCGAGCTCGAGGGCAGCATTCCAGAGAGCCGTCTTGCCGATCCCGACGGCGCCCTCGATGAGACAGCACCCGCTGCCACCTGCGGCCACGCGAAGCAGTAAATGCGTGATCGCCGCAAGTTCCTCGTCTCGCCCGACAAGGTCGCTCCCCATTGAGTCGTGAGATTAGCCCGGAGCGGTCTCGAGCAACGATCGTGCGGGCCAATCACAACCAGCCGTACCGGGGGCTCAGTTTGGCCCGCCGGAGCCACCCGCGGTCATCGCGAAGGAGCCGGATTGTTTCAACATTGGGGACATAGAGTCCCGTCTTCCGCTCCGAAGTTGCGAGCGGTCGCCACGCACCGTGTTCCTGCCGCCCGTGTCAGACCGGCCACCGCGATGCAGCTCAGACGGGGATGCCTTCGATAACGTGGAGCTCTCCTAAGACGGGGATGCTCCTGATTAGGTTGAAGCCCGCGGCGGCGTACAGGGCGCGGTACTCGGCCTCCGTGCGTTCCCGCCCACCCGCGTTGATCAGCATGTTCACGTCCTGGGTCTTGGCGAACGAGGGCGCGTTACCTTGGGGAATGAACTGTTCGACGACGAGCAGACGGCCTCCCGCGGGAACAGCCCGCCGGCAGGTGCGGAGGATCGCCACCGACCGCTCGTCGTCCCAGTCATGCAGGATGTATTTCAGAACGTAGGCGTCGCCGCCTCCAGGCACGGCAGCGAAGAAGTCACCGGCGACCACCTCGCAGCGGCCGCTCAGCCCCGCCGCCGCGACAGCCTCTTTCGCGCCCGCCACCACCGCCGGCTGATCGAAGACGATCCCTCGCAGATGCGGGTAAGCCGCTAGAAGGCCGACGGTCAACGCGCCGCGCCCTCCGCCGACGTCGACGACCATCCCGATCTTCGAGAAGTCGTAGCCGGCCGCGACCGCACGTCCCGCCGGCGCGGTGTTGCCGACCATCAGTTGGTCGAAGAGCACCCGCTCGTCCGGGTGTTCGCGGAAGTACTCGAAGAAATCAACCCCGTGCACATGGTTGAAAGCCGTCTCCCCGGTCCGCACGGTGTGCGCGAGGCTCCCCGCCGCCCGCCACGTTGCACCCTGACCGAGGAACAACACCTGTAATCGCACCGGCCCTGCGTCGCGCCGGAGCGTTGCGGCCATCGGCGTCAGCTCGAACCGGCCATCCTCGGCCTCAGTGAACACGCCCTCGCTCGCGAGCAGCCGCAGAACACGGTAGAGCGAGGGCGCATGGGCGCCGGCCGCAGAAGCGAGCTCAGCCACCGTCCGCGGCCCGTTCGCCAAGAGATCAGCGATGCCTAGGTCGGTGGCGACGTAGATCGCCTGGCTGACCCAAAAGCCCCGGAACAAATGGATCAACTGCTCGCTCGGCGTGCTGGGCCAGGCGCTCATGGTCGGCCTCCTCCGCGGGTGGTGCGCAACCTACCAGAGAGCTTGGGGACCATAGAGTCCCGTCTTCCGCACAGATGTTGAAACAGAGTCGGAGTCCGACCCTGCCGCCTTTTTTCTTAGCCAGCACCGCGTCGACGTAAGGCTCCCAGTGCGGCAATGGCTTGAACGTCACGACGAGTTTGCCATCGACGTGAGCGGCCTGAATCTCCTCGAAGATGAGACGTAAGCGACGCGAGAACTGTCCAGGTCCTCACTCCTTACTCCTGCTCGTTGTCGCGGTCGCCGACGATGAGGTTGTAGCGAGTGGTCCCGAGCACTGTGCCGTCAGGAAGCGAGCTGGAAACGAACAGCACGTGGGTCCCAGGCCGAGGGGGAAGGAGCAGCAAGGCGATGCTGTCGGCGGCCGCCGGTCCTCTCCCTCCAGGCGCGGGCAGGCCGAAGTAGGCGTAGAGGTTGTCCGCGGGAAGCTTGAGGGTGAAGACGCCGGTCTGCGTTCGATAGGAGAGCAGATCGTCCACTGGCCGGCCGTCGAGCGTCGCGCGGAATTGGAAGTCGAGTGCGTCGAACTCGCCCGAAGCGCACGCCTGCAGCTCATTCGGACGAAGGTCGTAGCCGATGAGCGGCGAGCAGATGACCATCGCCACCGGCATATAAATAAGTCGCCCTGCCGGCACGCGGCAGGTGCGCTCGGTGGCGACATCGCCGGTCTCGAGGAACCACGCGGCGCCGTTCTGCTTCTTTCCGCAGAGGGCACCCGTCGGGTCCAATCCCGGATGACCCTTCGAGACGACGAACGCGCCGTCCCACTGCCACCATTGACGCTGGACCTCTTCGTAGAAAGCTCGGTGACCGGTCGCCGGCAGGATTCCCGAGGTGCTTCCGCCGAGCGTCGCAGCGGTGCTGATGGGAGAGACAGACGTGGCCAGCTTCGCGACGGTCGTGTGCGCTGTCGGCGCCGCGAATCGATTGCCTCTCAGCTGGTCGGCAGACGCTGAGGTGACCGACGAAAGCACGAGTGCCGCAATGGTCGCCATGAGAAGAGCGAAGCGCTTCATACCTTCCCCAATCCGCGATCGGGATCGCTCCCGCGCGTACCCGGGGGCGAATCTACTCCGGAACCGGGGACGTCAACGGACGACGATCGCTCTGTAACGGCGAATGGGCTGCAATCGGTGCGGGGAGTGGCGCGACTACCAAGGTGAGTTCATGGCGCTCGGCGTGGGGCCGCAAGTCGAGGCCGCCGCCCGCGCCCTTTTCTTGTTATCAGTAGAAAATCGAAGGTAGGTAGCGGCCGACAGGTTCGTTGTAGAGGCCGATGGTCATCAGGGTGGCCTGAGTCGCGACGCGAAGTCCCTTCCCGAGGCACCAGCGCATCAGTTCGCCGTTACGCGTCGGCACGAGAAAACCAGGAGCCTGGAACATCGGAGCGGCCGCGATCAGTGCCTCCAAGTCCTGGTTGGTCTCGCCGATCGCGTGGCCAGACCAACCGATGCCTGTGGCGTACCCGCTGATCCGGCCGAGGTGCTCGACCATGTTCGCGGTGCCCTGCGCGATCGCGTCGCGGAGATCGCCATCGCGGTCATGACCGTGGATCGCTCGACATAACCGATTGCAGGCTTCGACGTCAGCTGCAATCACCTTCCTCACTGGGTAGCCGGGAATCGTCAGATTGAGCGTCTGGCCATACATCGCCGAAAGAGTCTCGCGAGTGTCGAACCCGAGCTTCGTATACAGGCTGAGGGAGCGGTAGTGGTAGGCGATCTGGACAAGCCGCACGCCAGGAAAATTCTGGCTCGCGGCCCGGTGCATGACATCGAGCATCAACTGGCGGCCGAACGTCCGATTCATTTGCGAAGGATCGACTGTGATCGGTCCGACGCCAGCGATAGCGGAGCGCTCGTCAAGGAAGTTGCTGCCGACGATCTTTCCGTCGAACTCCGCCACCACGGCGTAGAAGCGAGGGTGCGACAACAATGCCGAAGCGACACTTGTAGCGCGCTCGACCGACGGGAAGTCCGGTGCAAAGTTGTGTTGATCGGCGATCGACTTGAAGGCCTCGTAGATGATGCGACCGCAGTCCTGGGCGTCCTCGGGCTTGCCCCGGCGGAGCGTAGCGCGCGCACTCGCGGTGGCGTCGTGGTTGGTTTCCGTCTCTGTCACAGTCATCTCGATCCCTGCCCGTCCAAGCGTTGTTCCCTAAGGCTTTCGGCCGCGATCCTACGCTTGCATCGGCGGGAAGCTTCACGGGTTCTGGCATGCCTTCGGGACGCACGATGGGTACAACCTCTGGGAGGCGCCCGACAATGTGTCCATGGCAGCGGTGGCGATGGCGATAAGTGGTGGCGGTGCGCTGAGCTCGCTCGAAACGACCGTCCTCCTGACGGTCGAGGAAACGATGGATGCGATGCATCTCCGGACCGCGGTAGCGCGCGCGAAGAACGCTGCCCCCGGGATCAGCATGACCGCGGTCGACAGCAGCGCCGCGGGGATACCGAACGCGTTCCCAATCGCACCGGCAACCGGCCCGCCCCCGATTTGACCGAGCGCGTTCGCCACGCTCGTCGTCGAGAGGACGGTCGCGCGAATACTCTCATCGGTACGCCGGATGAGCCACGCATTAAAGAGCGGCTGGAAGGCAGCCCGGATCATCGACTCGGCGAAGAACGGCACGAGGGCCAAGGCAAGGTGGGGCGCCAGCGCGAATAGCGAGCGGCCACCGATG
>VBEY01000165.1 GCA_005889295.1 Chloroflexota bacterium
TCGCCCGATCCGTCACCACCCGCGCGAACGCCACCTGCCGACCGTCGCCATCGGGATCGCCCTCGAAGGCTGAAAAGCAGATCGATCGGTCGATGGCGCGGTCGACGACGTCGCGCGGCACACCCTGCGACCAGTACGCGTCGTCGTGAAGGAAACGCCACACGAGCTCGCGGTCCACGTGTCGCGCATCGCTCGTGACGACGTACTGCCCCACGCGCGGCGAGTCTAGACTCGGGCGGGCGTGCTCCTCCTGCTGATACAGACCGGGCTTTTCATACTGGTCGTGGGACTCCTGGTCGGAGCACTTCTCGTCGACCACTCCGGGGTACACGGCCGCGACTACCCCGTGTTCGAGTCGCGAGCCGTGCAGTCGCAGCAGCTCACGGTTGCCGCTTTCGCCCTCGTGATCGTCGAGTTCCTCGTCGGGACACCGCTTCTCGGTGCGGTCCTCGCGGCCCTCGCGATCCTCTGGACACTGTGGTGGCTCCCTGCGGAGCACCGGCGTTTCGACGTCGCCGTGCAGTCGGTCTTCGACGCAGCGCCCGAGGCGGTCGCCGCGGTGATGTTCGACATCTCCGAGCAGCCGCGATGGATGGACTCGATCGTCCGCACCGTGCTCGAGACGCCCGGGCTTCTGCGGAAGGGGAGCGTGATCCGGCAGACGCTTCGGGTATCCGGACAAGACCTCATCGCCAAGCTCGTCGTGATCGAGCTCGTTCCGTACGAGCGGCTGGTGCTCCAGGTCATCGTCAAGCACGCGGAGCTTTTTGACCTGTTCGAGGTCCAGCCGCATCCTCGCGGCTCGATCGTGACCTACTCCGGACGGCATCAGCTCTCGCGGTTGAACGCGGTCCTTACGGGTTGGCGCCTTCCTGCGCTCCGCCGAGGTTTCGCCGCGAGACGCACCGCCAACCTCGAGCGCCTGCGCGCGATCGTTCACCCCGCCCCGCTCGCGCGTCAAGCGTAGAAAGAAACAGCCCGCGGGTTTCCCCGCGGGCTGTTCAAAGGTCCGTCTGTTCAGCTACTCGCGTTCGTGCCTGTGACCGATGCGGTTGACATCTCTCTTGAGCTTGGCGGACTTCACCGCCGCCGCGAGGGTCTTGGCCTTCGCGATGCTGGTCGACTTGGCCTGGGACTTCTCGTTCGAGTTGTCCTTGGCGTCGTCGTCCTTGTCTTCGTTGTTCGCGTTGCGGTCTTCGTCCTGGGCCTGGTCGCCGTCGTGATGATCTTTGTTCTCGTCGCCGTTCGCGCCATCGGTCTCGTCCTTCGGCTCGGCCTCCGCGGTCGAGTCCTCCGGGTCGTCCGAGGCCGTCGAGTCCTTTGGAGCCTTCGCAACCGTGAGGTCCGCGAGGCTCTTACGAGCGGCTTCGACGATCGCTTGCATGTCCTTGATCGCCTTGTCGACGATGTCCTTCACAGCCTGGTCCGTTGTCGCTGAGACAACCGCCGGGGCCGCAGTGGTGTTCTCGTCGTGGCAGGCGCTGAGCACCCCGAGGGCCCTCATGTCCTGCACGGCCTGCACGACCACGTCCTTGAGGTCGTGCCACGAGCTCATGACGTCATTCCGAAGCTCGGGTGCGCCGTGCCCGAGCGCTTTGAGGTCACCGGTCGATGCCTTCCATGCGTCATGGAGAGCGTGGACCGCGTCGTTGCGCGCCTGCGAAGCAACGCTGCAGGCGTCCGTGTTCGTCAGCGGCGCTGCGTTCGCGCTACCGACGAGCGTCGTTGCCGTCAAAGAGAAGATGAGTGCGCCGGCCGCGATAACGCGTGTCGAACGGCCGAATACCGACGTGGGGAACATATGCACCTCCTGTGCATAGGTGCCTAACGGCGGTCGTGCCGAAGGGTTAGGCGCATTCGGTCGGGGGTACCCCAGTACTGCCCCGGATGGGGGACTTGCCGCATGAAATCACTAAACTTCGCGGTCATATGGAGAAACGTCCCGTTGATCTTGGGACGCGTGACGGGACGCTCGTCTTCGCCGTTTTGTTACTCGGCATCTTTGCGATCAGCGCATCCGTGCTGATCGTGGTCCTCGTGGTGAGCGCGAGCACGACAGTTCGCTAGGCCGCGTGCGCGCCTAAACTCCCCGCCGTGCGTTTCGGAGTGATGCTCCCTTCATACCTTCGACCGAGCCGCGAAACCTTGCTCGGTGTCGCACGGACAGCCGAACGCCTTGGCTTCGACTCGGTGTGGACGAACTCTCACACCGTCGTGCCGGCCTCGTTTAAACCGCGCTATCCGTACAGCGAGGACGGAATGCCGTCATGGAACGCGAACACCGCGTGGGCTGACGCGATGACCACGCTTGGTTTCGTCGCGGCTGCGACGGAGCGTGTGCGGCTGGGCGTCGCGGTCGTCCCCCTGATCATCACCGACCCGATCACGCTGGCGAAGCAATCCGCGACAGTCGACCTTCTCTCGAACGGGCGCTTCGAGCTCGGTCTCGGCGCCGGCTGGCTTCTCGAAGAAGGTCGGGCCCTCGGTCATCCGACCGATCATCGCCAGGAGCGTCTCGAGGAGACGATCGAGGTGCTGAGATTGGCGTGGACCCGACCCACGTTCTCCTACGACGGCCGTTTCGTGAAAATACCCGAGGTCGGCGTGCATCCGCACCCGCCGCAGGGCGAGCGCTTGCCCCTCTGGATTGGTGGGCAAGGCGACGGCGCTGTTCGGATGGCGGCGGAGCACGATGCCGGACTCTTCATTTGGCTCCAGACCCCGGAACGCGTGGCCGAGTACGGGCGGAAGCTGCGCGCTCGCCGGCCCGGTGCGCGGCTCGCGGCCTGCGTGTGGACCTCGCAGGAAGAGCGCCTCTGGGACGGCCAGGTCCGCGCCATGGAGAAGG
Source organism: Chloroflexota bacterium (assembly GCA_005889295.1). Lineage (GTDB taxonomy): Bacteria > Chloroflexota > Limnocylindria > P2-11E > P2-11E > 3-1-20CM-2-70-9. The sequence goes on from VBEY01000165.1 coordinate 2,849, forward strand.
CCGGCGTCGACCTCATGGTCATCGGCCGGCGTTACGACGACCGCCAGATCGGCGAGATCGAGCGCTTCGCGAGCGAGTTCCTCTGATCTAATCGAGCTTGAGCTCGAGCCTCCACGGACCGATGAGCTTGAGCACCGGTCCTCTAAGTGCGACGGTGGTCGCTACACCAGACGGGTCTGGTGTCTCCACCACCGGCTGCCTCCCCGCTATGTGGCTCATCCACATCCCGATGTCCGGCACGCCCTCGACGTACGGCCTTGAGAAGTAGAGGAGCTGCGTCGCTGCCTCACGGTCCTTTGGAATGATCTCGACGCGAACCCGTGGTCCGTGGTAGTCGGGCCGACCCTCGAGCGAACGCAGCGCCTCGTCGCCGCTCGTGCGCGAGGTCACGATCGTCGCTTCGCCTCCGAGGAAACGAATGTCCGTCTTGCCCGGGACCGGAACGGTCGGCGTCTCGTCCGTTCGTTGCTGCACCACCACGAAGGGGATCTCGATGACGCCGGACCGCACCTCGTCCGGAAGCCCCGGAAAGCTGAGGACCTGTCGATTTCGCACCGCCGGGGCGTGCATGCTCGAACGCTCGAGATGTTGGTGACCCTGGTCGTCGCGCAGCACGAAGAGCTCGTCAACAAGCCGGCTGGGGGAGTGCGCGCCGATGCCCTGAACGTACCGGACCCGGGACTTCGGGTCGACGCCCGGCTCATCCACGATGTCCGCCTCGATCTCGATCGCTGTGATCTCACTCGAGCGGGCGACGGCTGTCGCGGTCACGGCAACGCCGTGATGCTCGTCGGTCGCGGAGATCGGAGTCGCCCGTATCCCGGCTGGCATCACGGTCACCACCGGAATCTGCACGGTCCAATCGCCGGCTGGCCCGCCAAACGAGAGCTCAACGCTCTTCACATCCGCCGCGAGACGGAGAAGCTTGAGCTGCCAGTCTAGGATGAGCGTGCCATCGCTCCGGCGCCGGACCATGCCGCCGGTGTGCCATCTCGGATGCGGCAACACCTCGCGTCCGCGATCGTCTCGCACCGTCGCCGACTCCTTGACGTGGTAGTACGGCACGGCGTCGAAGTCGGCGGGCGCCTCAAACCCCAAGACCGTGAAATGGACCGTGGTGCAGTCACGGTCGGAGACGACATTCGCCGTCAGCGTGCGGCCGTCGCGCTCGACCACGAGGTTCGTCGGCGACTCGAGGACCTGCGCGGAGCGGAAGCCGAACTGCGGGGTGAAGACGAGCTCCTCGTGTTGTTCGATGCTGGCCAGTGTCACCGCTACACCCGCTCGATGACCGCCGCGATCCCCTGACCGCCACCGATACAGAGCGACGCGAGCCCGTAGCGCTTCTCGCGCTTGCGCAGCTCGTACGCGAGCGTGAGCGCGAGCCGCGCGCCCGACGCGCCGAGCGGATGCCCGAGCGCGATCGCGCCGCCGTTCACGTTGGTCCTCTCACGATCGAGACCGAGATCCTTCTCCACCGCCAGGTACTGGGTCGCGAACGCCTCGTTGATCTCGACCAGGTCCACGTCCTGGACCTTGAGCCCGGCACGCTGGAGCGCCTGGCGCGATGACGGAGCCGGGCCGATACCCATGATGTCGGGGTCGACGCCGCAGACGCCACCCGAGACGATGCGCGCGATCGGCGTGAGCCCGGCTTTCTTGGCGGCATCGGCCGACGCGACCACCACCGCAGCTGCGCCGTCGTTGATGCCGGATGCGTTGCCCGCCGTGACCGTGCCGTTCTTCTCGAATCGCGCCACGAGCTTCTGCAAGATCTCGAGCGTCGTGTCTGCGCGGATGTGCTCGTCTTTGTCGACCGTGATCTCGCCCTTCTTCGTCTTCACCGTGACCGGCACGATCTCCTCGCTGAACCGGCACGATTCGCGCGCCTTCGCGGCGAGCATGTGGCTCCGATATGCGAACTCGTCCGCCGCGTCGCGGGTGATGCCGTACTTGCGCCCGAGGTTCTCGGCCGTGTTTGCCATGCCGAGGCCGTTGTATGAGTCGACAAGCGCCACCCAGAGGTAGTCCTCGAGCTTCTGCTCGCCGAGCGGGAGTCCCCACCGCGCGCCGCGGATCTGGTGCGGCGCCATCGACATGTTCTCCCCGCCACCGGCAAGGACGAACTCCGCCTGGCCGAGCTGGATTTCCTGCGCGCCGAGAAGGATGGCCTGCAGACCAGAGCCACAGAGTCGATTCACGGTGAGCGCCGGCGCTTCCTTCGGCACGCCGGACTTTAGGCCGATGTGGCGCGCGAAGTACACGGCGTCGCCCGATGTCTGGAGCACGTTGCCGAAGATGACCTGGTCGATCTGCTTCGGATCGACCTTGGACTTCTCGAGCGCGCCCTTCGCCGCGATGACCGCCAGGTCGGTCGCGGAGGTGTCGCGGAGCCCGCCGCCGTAGGTCCCGAAGGCCGTGCGCGCCCCGTCGATGATGACGATGTCTTTCACTGGATCGCTCCCGTGGCCGCATCCCGCGGCCCCCGTAATTGTCTCACCGAGGAGAATCGAGGGATGACCAGCTTCAGTGAACTCTTCGCCGCTGTTCAAACGCGTCGTGAGTCGGGCGACTTCGCGGGCGCGCTGGCGCTCTTCGAAGGACGCGAAAGCGACTTCGCACTGCAGAAGGGGCTCGTATTTCTGGTGCGAGCGGAGCTTCTCACCGAGCTCGCTCAACCAGACCGGGCGATCGATTCGCTCGACGCCGCCCTCGCCTCGGGCTGTCGCTACAAGCGTTCTTGGCTCGACGAGAACCCGCGGCTCTCAGGGCTGCGTGGCTCCCCGCGGTTTCGTGAGCTCACTGAGCGATCGGCCCGCCGGTACGAAGAAGACTCCGCCGCAGCGCGACCCGAGCTGACGTTGGTGATGCCCGCAGGGTCGGCACCCCCCGCAGGGTATCCGTTACTCGTCGCGCTCCATGGGAACAACAGCACGATGTCCGATACGGTCGGGCATTGGTCATCGCCGGCGCGCGCCGGTTGGGTGGTCGCGGTTCCGCAGTCGAGCGAGATCGGAGTGAGCCCGGGCGCGTTCACGTGGAACGAGACCGAACGGACCGTACGCGAAGTGACCGCGCACATCCGCGAGATCGGTAAGCGGACCCAGCTCGATCCCGACCGAGTCGTGATGGGGGGATTCTCGATGGGCGGGCTGCAGGCGATCGCGTTGCCTCTTACCGCACGGATCCGCGCTCGTGCGTTTATAGCGGTGGCGGCTTGGCTACCGACGATCGGCGAGTTCGCGACGATGCTCGACAGAGGTCCCGGTCGTGACCTCAGCGGGTACATCGTCGTGGGCGGGCGCGATCCCAGCTGCGATGGGGCGAAGCAACTCGTCGCGCTCCTTGTGAGACACCGCGTCCGAGCCGAGCTCGATCTCCGCGACGATCTCGGTCATGAATACCCGCCCGACATGCCGCAGACCCTGAGCCGCGCGATGGCATTCATGTCCGCCTAGAGCGACCGGGCGGCGGCCGGTGCGACCGCCGCCCTTTTTGCTACTGCAGCGTCACGTCGTCGTAGAGCGTGTACGTGGGATCGGTCGCGTAATTGTCGTCGTGGTCGATGAGCGTGAGCGTGTACGAGTGCGATCCCACGAGCGTTGCGGACTTGCTGCTCCAGCTGCCGGTGTTGGTGCAGGTCTTCGCCAGCATGGTCGTCGTGGTGCCGGTGGTGTTGTCCCGAAGTGTCGCGGTGGCCCAGTCGAAGGTCACCGTGTCGGTGCAGACGACGCGATACCAGAAGGTCAGCGTGCCGCCGGTCGAGGGTGCCGCAAACGTCTGCGCGATCGAACTGTCGCCGTTGAACGCGGACGTGCTGCCAATCCTGGCGGACCAGGACCCGGTGTGCGAGGTCCCTGAGATGGCGGTGGCGCTCCCGATGCTCGTCCATCCGGAGAGGCTTCCGTTCTCGAAATCGCCGTTCGTGATGACCGACGGCGGGGGAGGCGGTGGCGGTGCCCCGATGGCCACGTCGTCGTAGAGCGTGTACGTCGGGTCGCTCGCGTAATTGTCGTCGTGGTCGATGAGCGTGAGCGTGTACGAGTGCGAGCCGGTGAGTGCGGCCGATGCGCTGTTCCACGCCGTCGTGTTGGTGCAGGTCTTCGCGAGCATCGTCGCGGTCGTGCCGGTCGTGTTGTCCTTCAGCGTCGCGGTCGCCCAGTCGTACGTGACCGTGTCGGTGCACACGACGCGGTACCAGAAGGACAGGGTTCCGCCAGTTGCGGGCGCGGTGAACGTCTGCGCGACGGAGCTATCCCCGTTGAACGGGGATCCGCTTCCGACCTGGGCTGCTGCCACGCCGCCATGAGCGGTCGATGAGATGGCGGTGCTGCCGACGCGGGCCCAGCCGGTGAAGACGACGGGATCCTCGAAGTCGCCGTTGGTGATGCCGCTCGCCGGCGGCGCGGTGACGGTGAGCGTCACGGTCGCGCTGTGCATTGCGCTGGTAGCGGTGCCGGTCACCGTGAGCGTGTACGTGCCCGGGGCCGCGGTGCCCGCCGCGACGGTCACGGTCGAGCCGCCACCCGTCGTGACCGAGGTCGGATTGAGCGTCGCGGACGCGCCATTTGGCGCGCCGCTCGCGGTCAGGTTGATCGTTTCGGTGGAGCCGCTCGTCAGGGCCGTCGAGATGGCCGACGTTCCGGTCTGGCCCTGGACCAAAGAGAGAGTGGTCGGGCTCGCGGTGATGGAGAAGTCATTCGGTGGTGGCGCCGCCGTGACGGTGAGCGTCACGGTTGCGCTGTGCATTGCGCTGGTAGCGGTGCCGGTCACCGTGAGGGTGTAGGTCCCCGGAGCCGCGGTGCCCGCCGCGACGGTCACGGTCGAGCCGCCACCCGTCGTGACCGAGGTCGGATTGAGCGTCGCGGACGCGCCATTTGGCGCGCCGCTCGCGGTCAGGTTGATCGTTTCGGTGGAGCCGCTCGTCAGGGCCG
>VBEY01000235.1 GCA_005889295.1 Chloroflexota bacterium
CGAAGGGCGAGACCGAGCTCACGGCCGAGGAGCGTCTGCTCCGCGCGATCTTCGGTGAGAAGGCGCGCGAGGTGAAGGACACCTCGCTCCGTCTTCCGTCAGGCGAGCACGGCAAGGTCGTGGATGTCGCGATCTTCAGCCGCGAGAACAACGACGAGCTTCTTCCGGGCGTGAACAAGATGATCCGCATCGCGGTCGCGCAGAAGCGCAAGATCAGCGTCGGCGACAAGATGGCCGGACGCCACGGCAACAAGGGCGTCATCGCCAAGATTCTTCCGGTCGAGGACATGCCGTTCCTTCCGGACGGCACGCCCGTCGACATCGTGCTCAACCCGCTCGGCGTGCCGAGCCGGATGAACATCGGGCAGATCCTCGAGACCCACCTCGGCTGGGCCGCGCAGGCCCTTGGCATCCACGTCGCGACGCCGGTCTTCGACGGCGCGCGTGAGGCCGCGATCAAGGAGCAGCTGAAGCTCGCTGGCCTTCCCGAGGACGGGAAGATCAACCTCCGCGACGGCCGCACCGGTAAGCAGTTCGAGCAGCCGATCACCGTCGGCTACATCTACATGATGAAGCTGCACCACCTCGTCGAAGACAAGATCCACGCACGCTCGACGGGCCCGTACTCGCTCATCACGCAGCAGCCGCTGGGTGGCAAGGCGCAGTTCGGTGGACAGCGGTTCGGCGAGATGGAGGTGTGGGCGCTCGAGGCGTACGGTGCCGCCTACATTCTCCAGGAGCTCCTCACGGTCAAGTCCGACGACGTCATGGGACGCGTCCAGACGTATGAGGCCATCGTGAAGGGCGAGGACATTCAGCCTCCGGGAGTCCCGGAATCGTTCAAGGTGCTCATCAAGGAGCTCCAGTCGCTGGGGCTCAGCGTCGAGGTGCTCAACGACTCGGAGGAAGCGATCCGCTTCGTCGAGGACGCCACGTTCAACGAGCCCAACCTCGGCATCAACATCTCCGGCCTGGAATCAGGTGAATAAATGCTTGAAGTAAACGAGTTCAACGCGATCCGCATCTCGCTCGCGTCGCCGGACCAGATCCGCTCGTGGTCGAGCGGCGAGGTGACGAAGCCGGAGACGATCAACTACCGCACGCTCCGTCCTGAAAAAGACGGGCTCTTCGACGAGCGCATCTTCGGTCCCACCCGGGACTGGGAGTGCTACTGCGGCAAGTACAAGCGCATCCGCTACAAGGGCATCATCTGCGACAAGTGCGGCGTCGAGGTGACGCGCGCGAAGGTGCGCCGCGAGCGCATGGGCCACATCCAGCTCGCGTCGCCGGTGTCGCACATCTGGTTCTTCAAGGGCACGCCGAGCCGTCTCGGCATCCTGCTCGACATGTCCCCGCGCAACCTCGAGCGGATCCTCTACTTCGCGCTTTACCTCATCACGCACATCGACGAGCACGCGCGCGAGCGCGTACTCCAGCAAATCGAGGAAGAGGCCGCTGGGAAGATCCGCCGTCTCGAGCAGACGATCTCCGACCGCACCGGTGCGGTGGAAAGCCGCGCCTCGGCGGAGATCATGCGGATCCGCACCTCCACTGAGCAGCGTGTGCGCCAGCAGGAGGAGCAGCTTGCGTCGGACTCCGACGCGCTCACCACCGCCGCGTCGAAGGTGAAGGAGCAGCTCGAGGACAACGTCGGCAAGCCGGCTTCAAAGGACATCGTCTTCAAGCAGGCGGAGCTCACCATCGCCGAGAAGGGCGACAACGTCACGAAGTCGATGCTCACGCAGCTGCAGCGCAGCCTGCAGAAGCAGCTCGACGCGATGGTGAAGACCGGCCGTAAGGAAGAGGAGCAGACGCGGGCGGATTCGGAGAAGAAGATCGCCGACATCCGCATGCGCGCCGACCAGGACCTCACCGTGGTCCGTCAGGACATCGCGCCGGACGTGCAGATCGTTCGCGACGAGGCGAAGACGAAGCGCGAAGAGGTCATGAGCATCAAGGCGCTCGAGCCCAAGACCGAGGCCGAGTACCGCGCGCTCGCGGACAAGTACCGCTTCTTCCGCGCGCAGATGGGCGCCGAGGCCGTCCTCGAGATCATGCGGCAGATCGACCTCGAGAAGCTCTCGCTCGAGCTCCAGGCGGAGATGCGCTCGACCACCGGCCAGCGCCGCAAGAAGTCCATCAAGCGGCTTCGTCTGGTGAAGGCGCTCCTCCGCTCCAAGGCGTCGCCCGAGTGGATGATCCTCACGATCCTTCCGGTCATTCCGCCCGACCTGCGCCCGATGGTGCAGCTCGACGGCGGCCGCTTCGCAACGAGCGACCTGAACGACCTCTACCGGCGCGTGATCAACCGGAACAACCGGCTGAAGCGTCTGCTCGAGCTCGGCGCCCCCGAGATCATCATCCGGAACGAGAAGCGCATGCTCCAGGAGGCGGTCGATGCCCTCATGGACAACGGCCGTCGCGGCCGCGCGATCTCGGGCACCGGCAACCACAAGCTGAAGTCGCTCTCCGACATGCTCCGCGGCAAGCAGGGCCGGTTCCGTCAGAACCTGCTCGGCAAGCGCGTGGACTACTCAGGCCGTTCGGTCATCGTCGTCGGCAACGACCTCAAGCTCAACGAGTGCGGCCTGCCGAAGAAGATGGCGCTCGAGCTCTTCAAGCCGTTCGTCATGCGGCAGCTCGTCGAGCGCGGCCTGGCTCACAACATCAAGAGCGCGAAGCGCTACGTCGAGCGCGTCTCCCCCGAGGTGTGGGACGTGCTCGAAGAGGTGATCAAGGACCATCCCGTCCTTCTGAACCGCGCGCCGACGCTCCACCGCCTGGGCATCCAGGCGTTCATGCCCAAGCTCATCGAGGGCAACGCCATCCAGATCCACCCGCTCGTATGCGAGGCGTTCGGCGCCGACTTCGACGGCGACCAGATGGCCGTCCACGTCCCGCTTTCCGCGGCGGCGCAGGCCGAGGCGAAGCACCTCATGCTCTCGACCCGCAACATCCTGAAGCCCGCCGACGGCCAGCCCGTCGTCACGCCGCGCCAGGACATGGTGCTGGGCACGTACTGGCTGACGCTCGACGCGGACAAGAAGCAGGAGCCCCGCCTCTTCGGCGATTACGCCGAGGTGCAGTCGGCCTACGACATGGGCATCGTCACCTACCACTCGCCGGTCAAGATCCCGCACAACGGCGGCGTCATCGACACCACGGTCGGCCGGGTGCTGTTCAATGCGGTGCTCCCCGAGGAGCTGCGCTTCATCAACCAGGTGCTCGACCGCGGGAAGATCCGCGAGATCGTCACCGCGCTCTTCGACCGCTTCGGCGGCGAGGTCACCGCGGAGGTCGTCGACAAGATCAAGACCATCGGCTTCGCGGCCGCGACGGTCGCTGGAGTCTCCATCTCCATCAACGACGTTGCGGTCCCGCCGGAGAAGGCCGCGATGATCGCGGCGGCCGAGAAGAAGGTCGCCGAGATCGACCGGCAGTTCCAGCGCGGCCTGATCACCGAGCAGGAGCGCTACGAGGCCACGGTGAAGATCTGGACCGACACTACCCGCGACGTCATCGAGGCCATGATGCGCACGCTCGATCGGCGTGGCTCCGTCTACATGATGGCCACGTCCGGCGCGCGTGGTAACACCCAGCAGATGGGCCAGATCGGTGGCATGCGTGGTCTAATCGCCGACCCGCAGGGTCGGATCATCGACCTGCCGATCCGTTCGAACTTCCGCGAGGGCCTCTCGGTCCTCGAGTACTTCATCTCGACGCACGGTGGACGCAAGGGTCTCGCCGACACGGCCATCCGGACCGCAGACTCGGGCTACCTCACACGGCGTCTCGTCGATGTCGCGCAGGACGTCATCGTTCGCCTGGAGGACTGCAACGACGAGGACGGCATCTTCATCAATGCCGACGAGGTCGGCGCGGTCGAGCCGTTCGCCGACCGTCTCTTCGGCCGGCTCGTGGCGCAGGACATCAGGGACCCCAAGAACAAGCTCATCGCCAAGCGAGGCGAGGCGATTGACCTCGAGCTCGCGAAGACCATCGCCGACTCCGGCGTGCGCCGCGCCCGCGTGCGGTCGCCGCTCGGATGCCACGCCAAGCACGGCATCTGCCGCGCTTGCTACGGTCGCAGCCTCGCGAGCGGCAAGCTCGTCGAGGTGGGCGAGGCGGTCGGCATCATCGCCGCGCAGTCCATCGGTGAGCCGGGCACGCAGCTCACGATGCGTACGTTCCACACCGGTGGCGTCGCCGGCAAGGACATCACCATGGGTCTGCCACGTGTCGAGGAGCTCTTCGAGGCGCGCGTGCCCAAGGGTGTCGCGGTCGTCTGCGAGATCGACGGGATCGCCGAGATCGTCCGTGACCCGGACGGCTCCCGCAAGATCGTCGTACGCAACTCGCAGGACTACACCGTGCCGATCTCCGTACCGTCGGGCTACGTGCTCGCCGTCGAGGACGGCGCGGATGTCATCGCTGGTACGCCCATCGCCAAGCCGGAGCGCCGCACGAAGGGCAAGACCGATATGCCCGCCCCGGTGTCCGGCAAGGTCAGCGTTCACGGTTCCAAGATCACGATCGCCATGAAGGAAGTCGAAGAGCGCATCTACGAGGTCGAGCACGCCGCCCGGCTCAATGTGGAGGAGGGCCAGGAGGTCGCGGCGGGCGACTTCCTCACCGACGGCTCCGCAAACCCGCAGGACATCCTTCGGATCTCAGGCCGCGAAGCGGTCCACCGCTACATGGTCAACGAGGTCCAGAAGGTCTACCGGTCCCAGGGTGTGACGATCAACGACAAGCACATCGAGATCATCGTCCGCCAGATGCTCCGCAAGGTTCGCATCGAGGAGGCCGGCGACACCGAGCTTCTCCCGATGGAACTCTTTGACCGGTTCGAGTTCGAGGACATCAACGCGCGCACCATCGCGGCGGGCGGCGAGCCCGCGACGGCGCAGACGGTCCTGCTGGGCGTCACCAAGGCGTCGCTCTCGACCTCGAGCTTCCTCGCGGCGGCGTCCTTCCAGGAGACGACGCGCGTCCTCACCGAGGCCGCGGTCATGGGCCAGAAGGACCGGCTCCTTGGCTTGAAGGAGAACGTCATCATCGGCAAGCTCATCCCGGCGGGCACGGGTCTCGCCTCACGTCGCGAGCAGCTCGACTGGATGCCCAAGGCCCGCGCTCTCGCCGGCCTGTTCGGGACGGACGAGGAAGAGACGATCCCGGTGCTTCCGCCGGAGGAGCTCTCTCTCGAGGACCTGGACGACGACGAGGACGAGGAGGGTGGCGAGGGCCTCGAGGACCTCGCCGAGCCGACGGCGGCGGATCTCACCAAGACAGAGGACTAACCACGGTCACGCGATCTTTCTGGAGGCCGCCCGAGGGGGCGGCCTCCCTCTTGTCTACCCCTGAGCCTCGACTCCCGCCTTCAGCTGTTTCAAGAGCCTCGGCCCTATCACCAGGCCAAGCATTAACGAGATTGGCATGGAGAGCAGGGCCATAACGCCAGGAGTGTCGTACGACTCCTCGAGCGTCATCCTGGTTCCGTCGCCCTCGTTCTCAAGCAGGTAGCTACCCTCTTTCGCCTTCACGGGACCGCTGTACGAGACATACGTCCAGGACATCCGCGTGGGCGGTTCGCAGCGGGTGACCTCAGTCAAATAGTCGCCGCTCGAGTTTGTGCCGCGGAACTTTGCGCCCTGGTGCGTTGGTTTTGGGTCAAGGCGCGTCACTTGTTTGATGAACGGCCGTCGCCAGATCGGATCGTTGCTCTCGTTGTCGAGATAGGACCACACCTGTTGGATCGGGCGGCCGATTACCACGCTCTTCCGCACGCGGATGCCCACTCCGCACCTCCCCCACTTAGTGGCCGGAGCGCGCGAGAGTGTAGTGATACCTCCTGAGGAGACTCGGCGGCCGGTCTCTAGGCTGCCGACCTGGCATGGTCCCGCGATGGGGAGCCGCCCGCAGGGAGCCCGGGATTTGCGGAGGCGGTTGACCGTGCGGCACCAAGCCCGATAAACTCTTTATTCGGCCTGTCTTTCGAGACGGTGACCGCCCTTCGGGGCGGTCATTTCGCGCATCGGCCCTCTCGCGATCTTGTGACTGCGGCCGCGCTGCGCCCGGGGACCTAGCCCATGCCGGGCGGGCTCTCCGGTCGGGGAGAGAACCAAGGCAACACGCCAAGTACTCGTCTGCGCATTACGTGCGCGCGCGAGTCACAAATAAAGGAGAGAACGTGCCCACGATCTCGCAGCTGGTACGCAAGGGACGCAAGCCGCAGGGCAAGAAAGTCGACACACCGGCGCTCCGGACGACCTGGAACTCAAAAAAGGGTCGCCTCGTGGAGCTGCGCCGCGGCGCGCCCCAGAAGCGTGGCGTCTGCACGATCGTCCGCACGATGACCCCGAAAAAGCCGAACTCCGCGCTTCGGAAGATCGCGCGTGTCCGCCTGACCAACCACATGGAAGTCACGGCCTACATCCCGGGCATCGGCCACAACCTCCAGGAGCACTCCGTCGTGCTCGTCCGTGGCGGCCGGGTGCCGGACCTACCCTCCGTGAAGTACCACATCATTCGCGGCACGCTCGACACCGCGGGCGTCAAGGATCGGAAGCAGGGTCGCAGCCTCTACGGCGCGAAGAACCCGAATCCCAAGAAGAAGGCCGGTTAGTCCATGCCCCGTAGAGCACGACCGACTGACCGCAAGCGCCTGCCCGATCGCAAGTACGGGAACCCGACGCTGCAGCAGTTCAACAACAACGTGATGCGCAACGGCAAGCGCGCGACGGCCGAGGGCATCGTCTACAACGCGCTAACCCTCGCTGAGACCTCGACGCGCAAGCCGGGCATCGACGTCTTCGAGACGGCGATGCGCAACGCCATGCCTTTGATCGAGGTCAAGCCCCGGCGGGTCGGCGGCGCGACCTACCAGGTGCCGGTGGAGATCCGCGCCGATCGCCGCACCTCGCTCGCGATGCGCTGGATCATCCAGGCCGCGCGCAAGCGTCCCGGCAAGTCGATGGCCGAGCGGCTCGCGGGCGAGCTCATGGACGCGATGAACAACACCGGCGGCGCGGTCCGCCGCAAGGAAGAGACCCACAAGATGGCCGAGGCCAACAAGGCCTTCAGTCATTACAAGTGGTAGCGATGATCGAAGCGAAGCCCGTCAAGGGTCAGGCCCCCAGGCGCGAATATCCGCTGGAGCGATACCGGAACATCGGGATCATCGCGCACATCGACGCGGGCAAGACCACCGTGACCGAGCGGATCCTCTTCTTCACCAAGAAGATCTACAAGATCGGCGAGGTCCACGACGGGGCCGCGACGATGGACTGGATGCCGCAGGAGCAGGAGCGAGGCATCACGATCACGGCCGCCGCGACCACGTGCTTCTGGAACGACCACCGCATCAACATCATCGACACTCCGGGCCACGTCGACTTCACGGTCGAGGTGGAGCGCTCGCTCCGCGTGCTCGACGGCGCGGTCGTCGTGTTCGACGGCGTCGCCGGCGTGGAGCCGCAGTCGGAGACGGTGTGGCGCCAGGCCGACAAGTACGGCGTGCCGCGCATCTGCTTCATCAACAAGCAGGACCGCATGGGCGCCGACTTCCAGCGCTCTGTCGACATGATCGTCGACCGGCTCGGCGCGAACCCAGTCGTCATCCAGCTCCCGATCGGGAGCGAGGACAAGTTCAAGGGCGTCATCGACCTCGTCGAGATGAAGGCGCTCTACTGGGAGGGCGACGAGGCCGTGACCCCCGAGGTCCGCGAGATTCCTGCCGACATGAAGGAAGCCGCCGAGAAGGCGCGCGAGGCGATGGTCGAGAAGGTCGTCGAGACCGACGACGCGCTCCTCCACCGCTATCTCGAGGAGCACCACATCACGCCGGACGAGCTTCGGCGGGCTTTGCGCGCCGCGACGATCGCGACGAAGGTCGTCCCGGTCCTCACCGGCGCCGCCCTTCGCAACAAAGGCATCCAGCCGCTCCTCGACGCGGTCGTCCAGTACCTGCCATCGCCGCTCGACGTGCCGCCGGTCACGGGCACCGACCCGCGCACGGGCGAAGAGCTCGTGCGGCGACCGACCGACGACGATCCGTTCAGCGCGCTCGCCTTCAAGATCGCGAGCGACCCCTTCGTCGGCAAGCTCGCGTTCTTCCGGGTCTACTCGGGCGTGCTCCGCTCGGGCGACACGGTCATGAACGCCACCAAGGACCGCAAGGAGCGCATCTCGCGCATCCTCCTCATGCACGCCAATCACCGCGAAGAAGTGGAAGAGGTCGCTGCCGGCGACATCGCCGCCGCGGTCGGTCTGAAGCAGACCTTCACCGGCGACACGCTGAGCGATCCGGAGAAGCCCGTGGTCCTCGAATCGATCAAGTTCCCCGAGCCCGTCGTTCAGATCGCGGTCGAGCCGAAGACGAAGGCCGACGAGGAGAAGATGTCGCTGGCCCTCGCGCGCCTCGCCGAGGAGGATCCGACGTTCCGCGTGCACACCGACCCCGAGTCGGGCCAGACGCTCATCTCAGGCATGGGCGAGCTGCACCTCGAGGTCATCGTCGATCGCATGCTCCGCGAGTTCCGGGTCGCCGCGAACGTTGGCCGCCCGCAGGTCGCGTACCGCGAGGCCCTCACCAAGCCCGCGCAGGGCGAGGGCCGCTACGTCCGCCAGTCCGGCGGCAAGGGCCAGTACGGCCACGTCATCGTCGACTTCGAGCCGCTCGAGCGCGGCACCGGGTTCGAGTACGAGTGGGGAATCCGCGGGGACCGGCTGTCAAAGGACTGGCAGAAGGCCGTCCAGCAGGGCATCAAAGAGGCTATGGAGAACGGAGTCATCGCGGGGTACCCGATGGTCGACCTGCGTGCGACCGTCGTCGACGGGTCGCAGCACGAGGTCGACTCCAACGAGATGGCCTTCAAGATCGCGGGCTCGATGGCCCTCAAGGCCGCCGTGCCGAAGGCCGGTCCGGTGATCGTCGAACCGATCATGAAAGTCGAGGTCATCGTCCCGGAGGAGTTCATGGGTGAGGTCATCGGCGACCTCAACAGCCGTCGGGGTCACGTCCACGCGACCGAAGACCGGGCGAACGCCCGCGTCATCAACGCGTTCGTGCCGCTGGCCTCGATGTTCGGCTACGTCACCGACCTGCGGTCGAAGACGCAGGGCCGCGGTTCGTACTCGATGGAATTTGATCACTACGAGGTCCTGCCGCAAAACCTTGCGGATCAGGTCATCAACAAGAAGTAAGGACAAAGGGGAGGGTCACATGGCAAAGAAGAAGTTCGAGCGCACCAAGCCGCACGTGAACGTGGGGACGATCGGTCACATCGACCACGGCAAGACCACGCTTACCGCGGCGATCACCAAGACCCTCTCGCTCAAGGGCGGCGCGGAGTTCCGCGCCTTCGACACGATCGACAACGCACCCGAGGAGCGCGAGCGCGGCATCACGATCTCGATCGCGCATGTCGAGTACGAGACCGACAAGCGCCACTACGCCCACGTCGACTGCCCCGGCCACGCCGACTACATCAAGAACATGATCACCGGCGCCGCGCAGATGGACGGCGCGATCCTCGTTGTCTCGGCGGCAGATGGCCCCATGCCCCAGACAAGGGAGCACATCCTGCTCGCCCGCCAGGTGGAAGTGCCGCAAATCGTCGTCTTCCTCAACAAGGTCGACATGGTCGACGACGAGGAGCTCCTCGAGCTCGTCGAGCTGGAAGTCCGCGAGCTGCTGTCCAAGTACGGCTACAAGGGCGAGGAGGTCCCGATCATCCGCGGCTCCGCTCTCAAGGCACTCGAGAGCAATTCCAAGGACGTCAACGCGCCGGAATTCAAGTCGATCCTCGACCTCATGAACGCCGTCGACACGTACATCCCAACCCCCGTCCGGGCCAAGGACAAGCCGTTCCTCATGCCGATCGAGGACGTCTTCGGCATCAAGGGCCGCGGCACCGTCGCGACCGGCCGCGTCGAGCGCGGAATCGTGAAGGTCGGCGAGGAGATCGAGATCGTCGGGATCCGTGACGCTAAGAAGTCGGTCGTTACGGGCGTGGAGATGTTCCGCAAGCTCCTGGACCAGGGCGAGGCCGGCGACAACATCGGCTTGCTCCTGCGAGGCCTCGAGCGCGACGACATCGAGCGCGGCCAGGTCATCGCGAAGCCCGGCAGCGTGAAGCCGCACACCACGTTCAACGCCGAGGTGTACGTCCTCTCAAAGGAAGAGGGCGGCCGGCACACGCCGTTCTTCTCCGGGTACCGCCCGCAGTTCTATCTGCGGACGACCGACGTGACCGGCGAGGCCAAGCTCGCGCAGGGCACGGAGATGATCATGCCGGGCGACAACTCGACGCTCGAGGTCACCCTGATCACACCGATCGCGCTCGAGGAAGGCCTTCGCTTCGCGATCCGCGAAGGCGGACACACCGTCGGCGCGGGCGTGGTTACGAAGGTGATCGCCTAATGGCCAAGCAGCGCATCCGGATCCGCCTCAAGGCGTACGACCACAAGCTCATCGACCAATCCGCTGCGCAGATCGTCGAGACCGCGCAGCGGACGGGCTCGACGGTCACCGGTCCGGTTCCGCTGCCGACACGCATCGAGAAGTTCACGGTCATCCGGAGTCCATTCATCTACAAGGACTCGCGCGAGCAGTTCGAGATCCGTACGCACAAGCGGCTCATCGACATCAACGATCCATCGCAAAAGACGGTCGACGCTCTCATGAAGCTGAACCTTCCGGCGGGCGTCGATATCGAGATCAAGCTCTAAGAAGGCCCAAAAAAGATGAGCGACGAAACGAAAGTGGAAGAGAAGGACGAGCAGGCCGAGTCGAACGCTGCGCCGGCCCTGAAGAAGCCGGTGCTCCTCGGTCGCAAGCTGGGCATGCTTCAGCACTTCAAGGAAGACGGCTCGGTGGTCGCGGCGACGATCATCGTCGCCGAGGCGAACGTGGTGACGCAGGTCCGCACCAAGGAGCGGGACGGCTACAGCGCCATCCAGCTCGGCTTCGGGCGCGCAAAGAAGCCCGACCGCATGACGAAGGCGGAGCTCGGTCACCTCAAAGATCTGCCCCCGATGCGCGTGCTCCGCGAGGTCCGGCTCGACGACATCGACGGCTTCGCGACGGGGCAGGAGATCGGCGTGGACCGCTTCACGCCGGGTGACAAGGTGCACGTGAGCGGCGTCTCCAAGGGCAAAGGCTTCCAGGGCCCCGTCCATCTGCATCACTTCACCCGAGGACCGAAGTCGCACGGCTCCGACCACCTGCGCCGTCAGGGCTCGGTGGGCTCGGGCACGACACCCGGTCGCGTCCTCAAGGGGCTCCGCATGGCGGCCCACCAGGGCGCGGACAAGGTCACCGTTCGGAATCTCGAGATCCTGCGCTCCGATCCGGCGCGCGCGCTCCTCGTCATCGCCGGCGCGGTACCCGGTGGGAAGAACGGGATCGTCATGGTGAGAAAGGCCTGATGGCAGACAAAGAAAAGGACCGGAAGAAAGCCACGCCGGTGGCAAAGAAAGCAGCCCCGGCGAAGGCCGTGTCAACAGCGAAGGCCGCGCCGACGAAGGCGGCGCCCCCGAAGGCGGCTGCAAAACCGGCTGTCCGGCCCGCCGCGGCGAAGGCCAAAGCGCCCGCGAAGCGCGCCGTCGCCCGGCCGGTCACGCGCGTCGTCCGCCCCGAGCCGCAGCGCGAAGAGCGCCGCGAACGTGAGGAGGAACGGCCTGAGGCCCCGCGTCCCCGACGCGAAGCGCGTCCGCTCCCGACGGCACCTGCCGGCCACGCGCCGGTGATCAAGGCCGACGGCAGCTCCGACGGTTCGGTCGAGCTCCCCGCGGCCATCGTCTCACCGACGAAGCGGCGCGGCGTGCTGTTCCAGGCGCTCCTCGCGTCGCTCGCGAACGCGCGGCAGGGCACGAGCGCGACGAAGAATCGCTCGCGCGTGGCCGGCGGCGGCGCGAAGCCGTGGCGTCAGAAGGGCACCGGTCGCGCACGTCAGGGCTCGACGCGGTCGCCCCAGTGGCGGCACGGCGGAGTGGTGTTCGGTCCGAACGGCCGTCGCTACAAGCAGCGGATGCCGGCGAAGATGCGTCACGCAGCGTTTGCGCAGGCCCTCGCCGCACACGCCGCGAGCGGGCACATGCTCGTCGTCGACGAGCTGCGGTTCGACGGCGAGCAGCTCCGCGCCCGCGAAGTCGTCGACTGGCTCGCGCGCGTGGGCGATACCGGCCGAGCCGTGCTCGTGACGGCGGAGACTGACGAGCGCGTCGGACGCGCCACGGCGAACCTCAAGGAATTCGATCTCCGCACCCCGGGAACGCTGCGCCTCGCGGACGTCCTGCGCGCGGAGACGGTCCTCGTCCTTCGGCCCGCGCTCGATGCGCTGGCCGCGCGCGCGACCGTCGGGAGCGCGGAATGAGCTTTAAAGGCAACACGATCCTCATCCGTCCAGTCATCACCGAGCGCTCGATGAGCCAGACGAACGCCCGGCGGTACACGTTCGCGGTCGCGAAGAGCGCGACCAAGCGTGACATCGCCGACGCCGTCTCGGATTCGTTCAAGGTCGACGTCGTCGCCGTGAACGTCATTCACGTGCCTGGCAAGACGCGGCGGCTCGGGCGGCGCATCGGCCATCGTCCCGATTGGAAGAAGGCCGTCGTCACGATCGGCGAGGGCCAGCGCATCGAGAAGTACTTCGTGGAGGGCGTGTAAGAAGTGCCGCTGAAGCAATACAAGGCGACATCGCCGGTGCGTCGCTTCCGCCAATCGGCCTCGTTCGAAGAGCTGACCAAAGGCAAGAAGCCGGAGCGCAGCCTCACTGAGCGCAAGCTGCGCCATGCCGGCCGCAACGCGCAGGGCCGCGTCACGACACGCCATCGTGGCGGCGGCGAGAAGCGGAACTACCGCATCGTCGACTTCAAGCGCGACAAGGACGGGATCCCCGCGAAGGTGACGGCGATCGAGTACGACCCGAACCGCTCGGCCCGCCTCGCGCTCATCGTGTACCGCGACGGCGAGAAGCGCTACATCATCGCGCCGAACGACCTGCGGGTCGGCGACCCGGTCATCTCCGGACCGGACGCCGAGGCGCGCGTCGGCAACTGCCTGCCGCTCGAGCACATCCCCACCGGCACGCAAATCCACGGCATTGAGCTCCAGCCCGGTCGCGGTGCGCAGCTCGTGCGCGCCGCCGGCGGCGCAGCGCAGCTCGTCGCGAAGGAAGGCGAATACGCGCAGATTCGTCTGCCTTCCGGCGGCATCCGCGTCGTCCACGTCCGCTGCCGCGCGACGATCGGGCAGATCGGCAACGTCGAGCACGAGAACCAGAAGGTCGGCGGCGCCGGGCACAAACGCCACATGGGCTGGCGCCCAGCCGTTCGCGGCGTGGTGATGTCACCGCGCGACCACCCTCACGGAGGCGGCGAGGCGAAGTCGCCCGTCGGTGGTCAGGCGCAGACGCCGTGGGGCAAGCCGGCGATGGGCCTTAAGACACGCAACAACCCGCGCACCGATCGGTTCGTGACCGAGCGGCCGCCGAAGAGGAAGTCCAAGTAATGAAACGAGCGAGGAGCGGCTTTGCCGCGACGAAGCGAGTCACTCCGCCTGGGGCGTGTCTCCCGGCGCAGCCGGAGATTGAGCAATGAGCCGATCAGTAAAGAAGGGCCCCTTCGTCGAGAAGTCCCTCAAAGAAAAGATCGACATGCTGAACTCGCGAAACGAGAAGAAGGTCGTGAAGACCTGGTCGCGCCCGTCGATGATCCTGCCGATCATGGTCGGCCACACCATCGCGGTCCACGACGGCCGCCGTCACGTGCCGGTCTTCATCACCGAGAACATGGTTGGGCACCGGCTCGGCGAGTTCGCGGCCACGAGGAGCTTCCGCGGGCACGGGCGCGCGATCGCGGCGGCCGAGGCGGCGAGCGCGATTGTTGCGCCTGGGGCCACGCCGGCGGCGGGTGCCGGCACGCCCGAGCGCGCCACCAATGTGAGGGCAGGTGCCTAGCGTGGAAGTGAAGGCGTCCGCCCGTTTTCTCCGGCTCTCCCCGAGGAAGGCTCGTCTCGTGACTGATCTCATCAAGGGGAAGAGTGCCGAGGAGGCCATCTCGATCCTTGAGAACCTCCCGAAGTCGACGTCGCTGCCGCTCGGCCGCGTCGTGCGCTCGGCGATCGCCAACGCCGAGAACAACTTCAACCTGACGCTCGAGAACCTGTACGTGAAGCGCGCCATCGCGAACGAGGGCCCGCGCATGAAGCGCGTGTGGTACCGCGGTCGCGGTCGTCGCGATCTCAAGGTGCACCGGATGGCGCACCTCGAGGTCGTGCTCGACGAGAGGGGAAGTTAAGAATGGACCGAGCGAGGAGCGGCTTTGCAGCGACGAGCGAGTCAACCCGCCTGGGGCGCATCTCCCGGCGAAGCCGGAGATTGATCTAGTGGGTCAGAAAACACATCCGATCGGGTTCCGCCTCGGTTTCACGAAGACGTGGAACGCGAAGTGGTTCGCGAACAAGAAGAACTACCCGGTGCTCCTCAAGGAGGACATCGGGATCCGGAGCGCGATCCGCAACCGTCTGCGGGACGCCGCGATCGCCCGGATCGACATCGAGCGCTCGGCGAACCAGGTGACCGTCACGATCCAGACGGCCAAGCCCGGCGTCGTCATCGGCAAGGGCGGCGCGAAAGTCGAGGAGCTGCGGCAGGTCCTCGGGAAGATGACCGGCAAGATGGTGAAGGTGAACATCTTCGAGATCCGGTACCCGGAGCTCGACGCATACCTCATCGCCGAGAACGTCGCGCAGCAGCTCGAGCGGCGCGTCTCCTTCCGAAAGGTGCTGAAGCAGACCGTGCAGCGCTCGATGAAGTCAGGCGCGAAGGGCGTTCGCGTGGCGGTCTCCGGTCGCTTGGGCGGCGCGGAGATGAGCCGTCGCGAGTGGGAGCGCGAGGGACGCGTGCCGCTCCATACCCTGCGGGGCGACATCGAGTTCGGACGGGCGATCGCGAAAACGACGTTCGGCACGATCGGCGTGAAGGCGTGGGTCTACAAGGGCGAGATCGAGCCGGCCCCGCGCCAGGTTACGCAGGCGAACGCACCTGCCGCCGCACCCCAGCGTCCGCCGGCTCCTCCAGCACCGGCACCCGCGCCGGCGCCGGCCAGGGTGAGCTAGTGCTCCAGCCCAAGCGGCTCAAGCACCGCAAATTCCAGCGCGGCCGGATGAAGGGCGCGGCCCATCGTGGCAACAGGATCACGAAGGGCGACTACGGGCTCAAGGCGATGGAACCGTGCTGGATGACGGCGCGCCAGATCGAGGCGGCCCGGCGAGCGGTCACGCACCACTTCAAGCGTGGCGGCGCGGTTTGGATCAACGTGTTTCCCGACAAGCCCGTGACCAAGAAACCCGCCGAAGTCCGGATGGGATCGGGCAAAGGCGCGCCCGACCACTGGGTCGCGGTCGTGCGACCGGGCCGGATCATTCTGGAGGTCGGCGGCGTCAACCGCGCGCTCGCGAAAGAGGCGCTGCGGCTCGCTGCGTACAAGCTCCCGATAAAGACCCAGTTCATCGAGAGAGAGGAGGCACGGGCGGATGAAGGACATGCGGCGGCTGTCTGATAACGAGATCGCGGACCAGCTGCGCGGCGCGCGTGAGGAGCTCTTCGACGCGAAGTTCAAGCTCGCCACCCGCCAGCTGAAGAACTTCCGAACCATGCCGCACGCGCGGCGAAAGATCGCCCGCCTGCTCACGGTGATGCGCGAGCGAACCAGTGAGAGTGAGACCAATGGCTGAGAAGACCGAGAAAAAGACGGCGGCCAAGACCACGACGCGCGCGAAGGCGCCCGCGAAGGCCGCCCCGGCGCGTGCCGCCTCCGCGGCGAAGGCTCCGGCGAAGCCTCCGGCGAAGGCCGCGGTCGCGGCGCGCCCTGTTGGAAAGCGCACCGTCGCCCGCAAGCGAGTGGCGCCGGCGCAGGCCGCGGTCGGCGAGAAGGAGCAGTTCACGTGGCGCCGGCTGCGCCGCAAGACGAAGGTCGGTGTCGTGGTTTCCGCGAAGATGGCGAAGACGATCGTCGTCGAGGTCGGCCGCTTCCGCGAGCACCCGCTCTACAAGAAGATGATCCGGCTCCGCAAACGCTTCGCGGCTCACGACGAGAAGGGCGAGGCCAAGGCGGGAGACCTCGTGCGTATCCAGGAGAGCCGGCCGTTCAGCGCCACCAAGCGCTGGCGGCTCGTCGAGGTCATCTCGCGTGCCGGTGAGGCCGGGGCAGCGGCGCCGCGAGTCGCCGACATCGAGAAGGCGCTCGAGGAGCAGGAGGGCGTGACCGAGATCCTCACTCCCGAGCGTGGAGAGGACGAGCAGGAGACGGAGGAGAAGGCGGAAGAGTGATCAGACCCTACACACGAGTTCGTTGCGCGGATAACACCGGTGCGCGTGAGCTCTCGGTGATCCGTGTGCTGGCGTCGTCCACCGGGACGACCGCGGAGATCGGCGACGTCTTCATCGCCGCAGTGAAGAACGCCATCCCGAACTCGGGTGTGAAGAAGGGCGAGGTCGTGCGCGCGGTCGTCGTGCGCCAGACGAAGGAGTACCGCCGCACCGATGGCTCGCTCATCCGGTTCGACGACAACGCGGCCGTCCTTCTGAACCCGCAGAACCAGCCGCGCGGGACACGGATCTTCGGTCCGGTCGCGCGCGAGCTTCGCGAGCGCAACTTCATGAAGATCGTGTCGCTCGCGCCGGAGGTCCTTTAGATGGCTGGCGGCATACGCCTGCGCAAGGGCGATGAGGTCATGGTGATCACCGGCAAGGACCGCGGGAAGCGCGGCCGCGTCCAGGAGGTGCGGCCGCGCGACCAGACCGTGGTCGTCGCCGGCGTGAACATCGCCAAGCACCACACCAAGCCGAACCCGGCCAAGAATCAAAAGGGTGGGATCGTCGAGCAGCCCATGCCCCTCGGGCTCGGGAAGGTCATGGTCATCTGCCCGCACTGCGGAAAGCCCACCCGCATCGCGCACCGCACCGAGGAGGACACCAAGGAGCGCGTCTGCAAGCGATGCGGTGAACCGATCGTCGTGGAGCAACCGGCATGACGGCGGTACTCAAAGAGCGGTATGACAAGACGGTCAAGGATGACCTGCGGAAGCAGTTCAGCTACGGCAACGTGATGCAGATCCCGAAGGTCGAGAAGATCGTCGTCAATATCGGCATGGGCGAGGCCATTGGCAACGCCAAGGCGATGGACGCGGCGGCTGGCGATCTCGCGAAGATCACCGGACAGCGGCCGATCATCACGAAGTCGAAGAAGGCGATCTCGAACTTCCGGCTTCGCATCGGCATGCCGATCGGGCTGAAGGTCACGCTTCGCGGCGAGCGTATGTGGCACTTCCTCGAGAAGCTCGTGACCGTGGCGCTCCCGCGCATTCGGGACTTCCAGGGCGTGCCCGACAAGAGCTTCGACGGACGTGGCAACTACTCGCTCGGTCTCAAGGAGCAGCTCGTCTTCCCGGAGATCGAGTACGACAAGATCGACCGGCTGCGCGGCATGGAGATCACGATCTGCACGACGGCGAGAACGGACGAAGAGGCACGCGCGCTGCTGCGCAACCTCGGGATGCCGTTCCGCACTGCGTCCTAAGAGGTAGAAGATGGCCAAGAAGAGCCTCATCCTGAAATCGCAGCGCCCGCCCAAGTTCTCGGTGCGGGTGCACCACCGCTGCCAGGTGTGCGGACGGCCGCGAGGCTACCTTCGGAAGTTCGGCCTCTGCCGGATCTGCTTCCGCGAGCGCGCGCTGATCGGCGAGCTGCCGGGCGTCACGAAGTCGAGCTGGTGACAGGAGGTTGGTGTTGACCGAAGAGATGACCGCGTTGCGCGAACAGCCTGCGGAGGCGGCGGACCGGTCCGAGCGACCGGCGCGTAAGCCTGCCCCCGCGAAGAAGGCGCGACCGAAGGGGATCGGAATGCCGAACGATCCGGTCGCCGACCTCCTCACGCGTGTCCGCAACGCGGCGGGCGCTCGCCACGAAACCGTGTCGGTCCCGGCGAGCCGCATGAAGGCTGAGGTTGCCCGCATCCTGCGCGACGAGGGCTACATCTCCGGGTACGAGCAGCCGAATCCGCGCGAGCTGGTCCTGCGGATGAAGTACGTCGGCAAGCTCCCCGCGGTGTCCGGCTTGCGACGCATCTCGAAGCCCGGTCTCCGCGTGTACGCGCGCAAGAGCGAGATGCCGCGCGTGCTCGGCGGTCTCGGCGTGGTCATCGTCTCGACCTCGTCCGGTCTCATGACTGGCCGGGAAGCGCAGCGCAAGGGCCTCGGTGGCGAGGTCCTGGCTTACGTGTGGTGATCGCATGAGCCGAATCGGACGACTCCCGGTCACGATCCCGAGCGGGGTCGATGTCAAGATCGACGGCCAGACCGTGAGCGTGAAGGGCCCGAAAGGCCAGCTGACGCGGACGTTCCACGAGAACATGAAGATCGATCGTCAGGACGGAAAGATCGCGGTGCAGCGCGCCGACGACTCGCAGGTGAATCGCGCGCTCCACGGTCTGACCCGGACGCTCATCGCCAATATGGTCGCGGGCGTGACGACGGGCTTCGCCAAAGACCTCGAGATCAGCGGTACCGGTTACCGCGCGGTGCTGCAGGGCAAGAAGCTTCAGCTCGCCCTCGGGTTCTCGCATCCGATCGAGATCGACCCGCCCGCCGGTGTCGCGTTCACGGTCGAGACGCCGCAGAAGCTCCGGGTCTCGGGCATCGACAAAGAGGCGGTCGGGGAGGTCGCGGCGAAGATCCGCGGTCTCCGCGAACCTGACCCGTACAAGGCGAAGGGCGTGAAGTACGCGGGCGAATACATCCGGCGCAAGGCGGGCAAGGCCGGTAAGGTCGGGGCGGCGAAGGCGTAATGGCAAAGCAGACAAGACTCGAAAACAGGACGCGCCGTCATTCGCGCGTGCGCGAGAAGATCCGTGGAAGCGCGGGCCGTCCACGTCTCGCGGTCTTCCGCTCGATCACGCACATCTACGCGCAACTCATCGACGACGACTCGGGCCGGACGCTGGTCGCCGCCTCGAGCGTCGAGGCGAAGGACGGAAAAGGTAAGAAGAGCGAGCGCGCGAAGACAGTCGGCACGATGATCGGCGAGAAGGCGAAGGCCAAGGGCATCGCCGAGGCGGTCTTCGATCGCGGCGGCTACCGCTACCACGGAAGAGTCAAAGCGCTGGGCGACGCAGCCCGAAGCGCCGGATTGAGGTTCTAGTTAATGCCACGAATTGACCCGAATCGCCTGGAGCTGACCGAGCGCGTGGTCCAGATAAACCGCGTGTCGAAGGTCGTCAAGGGTGGCCGGCGCTTCTCCTTTTCCGCGATCGTCGTCGTCGGTGACGGCCGCGGCCACGTCGGCGCGGGCCTGGGCAAGGCCGACGAGGTCCCTGGCGCGATCAACAAGGGCCGCGAAGACGCCAAGAAGCACTTGATGCTGGTGCCGCTCGTCGATCGCACGATCCCGCACCAGGTGGTGGCCGACTTCGGCGCGGCGCGAGTCGTGCTGCGTCCGGCATCGAAGGGCACGGGCGTCATCGCCGGCGGATCGGTCCGAGCAGTCGTGGAATCCGCCGGGATCAGCGACATCCTCTCGAAGTCACTCGGAAGCACCAACCCGGTGAACGTGGTGCGGGCGACGATCAAAGCGCTTTCGCAGCTGCGGTCGGCCGAGACCGTTCGGCAGACGCGCGGGCTTCCGCCGCGCGAGCCGCGCGAGCCGCGCGAAGCGCGTGAGCCCGCCGGGGTGGCGTCGTGACGCGACTCGAGATCCGCCAGCACAAGAGCGCCATTGGCGAGAAGAAGGGCGCGAAGCAGACGCTGTCGGCGCTCGGCCTTCGGCGTCCCGGCCAGAGCGTGTCGCACGAGGACTCGGCGTCGCTCCGCGGAATGCTTCGTCGCGTGGCCCACCTCATCGTGGTCACTGACGAGAAGGACGGAAGCGGCTGATGCGCCAGCACGAGGTCGCTCGACCGCGCGGCTCGCGCAAGCTGCCCCGGCGTCTCGGTCGCGGGACGTCGCAGGGCCAGGGCAAGACGGCCGGCCGTGGCACGAAGGGACAGCTCGCGCGCACCGGCCCAGGGATTCCGGGCTGGTTCGAGGGCGGTCAGACCCCGCTGCACATGCGCGTCCCCAAGCTCCGAGGGTTCAAGAACCGCTTTCGGAAGACCTTCGTTGCCGTGAATGTCGGACGACTGGCCGACTACGCGGCCGAGGGAAAAGTCTCGCCGGATACCCTCGCCGCGAAAGGCCTCATCGGAAAGGACGCCCGCATCAAGGTGCTGGGCGACGGCGTCATCGGCACGAAGCTCGAAGTCCATGCCCATTCGGTGTCCGCGACGGCGCGCCAGAAGATCGAGTCCGCCGGCGGCTCCATCGTCATCATCACCCCGGCCGTCTAGCCGCGTATGGGCATGTTCCAGGCGCTCATCGATGCGCTCCGCACCCCGGATTTAAGAAACAAGATCCTCTTCACGCTCGGCATGATCCTGGTTTTCCGCTTCCTCGCGCACGTGCCGCTGCCGGGCGTGAACCAGGCGCAGCTCACGGCGCTTCTCCAGAACAACCAGCTGATCAACCTGCTCGATCTCTTCTCCGGTGGCGGTCTCGCGCGATTCTCAATCGTCGCGCTCGGCGTGAACCCCTACATCAACGCGTCGATCATCATGACGCTCCTCAACCAGACGATCCCGGCCCTCGAACGCCTGTCCAAGGAAGGCGAGTACGGCCGCAACAAGATCAACCAGTACACGCGCGTCCTCACCGTTCCGCTCGCGCTCCTTCAGGGCATCGGCGTCGCGGTCTTCATGCAGCGCCAGGGCGTCCTGAACGCCTTCGGGCCCGACGCGCTTGCGCCCACCCTCTCGCTCCTCGCGTCGCTCACGGCAGGCACGATCATCCTCATGTGGCTCGGTGAGCTGATCAGCGAGCGCGGGATCGGGAACGGCATCAGCTTCATCATCTTCGCGGGGATCGTGGGTCGGCTCCCGAACACGGTCGAGCAGACCCTTCAGGTGCAGCAGAACGCGATCGCCCTGGTCTCGATCGCCGTGATCGCGGTCCTCGTCATCGCCGCGATCATCTTCATCCAGGAGGGTCAGCGGCGGATCCCGGTCCAGTACGCGAAGCGTGTCCGCGGCACGCGGATGTACTCCGGTGGCAGTACCTTCATCCCGCTCCGGGTGAATAGCGCCGGCGTCATCCCGATCATCTTCGCTATCTCGATCTTGCTGCTCCCGAGCCAGGTCGCGCAGTACTTCACGACGAGCGATACCGAGTGGCTGCGCAATCTCTCCACTGCGATCGTGGCGTTCTTCCAGAACCCGGTGTTCTATAACGCGACGTACTTCGTGCTCGTCGTAGCGTTCACGTTCTTCTACACGGCGTTCACGTTCGTGCCGAATGACGTCGCGGACAACATCAAGCGGTACGGCGGGTTCATCCCGGGCATACGGCCGGGCCGACCGACGGCCGAGTTCCTGTCGCGGGTCGTGACGCGCATCACCATCGCCGGCGCGCTGTTCCTCGGCATCGTGGCGGTGATGCCGACACTCATCGGTGACATCACGTCGGTCCAGACCCTGCGGCTCGGTGGCACGAGCATCCTCATCGTGGTCGGCGTCGTCGTCGAGACGATGAAGCAGCTCGAGGCCCAGCTGCTCCAGCGAAGCTACGAGGGCTTCATCCGTTAGTGACCGAGCGCGTGTCCGCACCTGAGACCTCCGGCGTCCGCGGCAGCGGTGGGGACCTCGTCGTCATGGGGCCGCCCGGGGTGGGGAAGGGGACGCAGGCGAAGGCGCTCGCGCAGGAGAGCGGCTGGATCCAGCTTTCGACCGGGGAGGTCTTCCGCGATCACATCCGTCGCCAGACCGAGCTCGGGCGTCGCGTGAAGACCTACCTTGACCAGGGCGCGTACGTGCCGGACGACGTGACCGTCGATCTCGTCCGCGACCGCCTGAGGAGCATCCCATCGTCCACGCGCGTCCTCTTCGACGGTTTCCCGCGCACCGTGGCGCAGGCCGAAGCGCTCGATCGGCTCCTCGCCGAGATGGGCCGAAGGGTCGCCGGAGTGGTGATCCTCGAGGCACCCCGCGACGAGCTCTACGCCCGCCTCTCCAGCCGGGCGATGGCGGAGCAACGCGCTGACGACACGCCGGAGGTGATCGCGAATCGCCTCGACGTTTACGACGAGCAGACCCGCCCGGTCATCTCGTACTACGAGGATCGCGGACTGGTGAAGCGGGTGAACGGTGTGGGTCGGCGCGAGGACATCACCGCGAGGCTCCGCGAGGCGCTCGAATCGTGATCACCCTCAAGACGCCCGCGCAGATGTCGAAGATGCGCGAGGCCGGTCGCGTGGTGGCGGCGATGCTGGATGCCTGTCGCGCGTCGGTGCGCCCGGGGATCACGACCGCCGAGCTCGATCGGGTCGCTGCGGAGGTGCTCAAAAAGGCCGGCGCGAAAAGCTCGTTCCTCGGCTACAGCACTCCGCCGTATCCCGCGACGATCTGCACTTCGGTGAACTCCGAGATCGTCCACGGCATCCCCTCGCCGAAACGCAAGCTCCGCGAGGGCGACATCGTCGGCATCGACGCGGGCGCCATCGTCGATGGGTGGCACGCCGACGCCGCGATCACGCTCCCGATCGGGAAGGTCTCGGACGAGGCCGCGCGCCTCATCGCGGTCACGGAGGAGGCCCTCCGGATCGGCATCGCCAGTGCGAAGGTCGGTGGGCGGATCGGCGACATCGGCGCGGCGGTCGAGGAGTACGTGCGCAGCCAGGGCTTCAGCGTCGTGCACAACTACGTCGGGCACGGGATCGGTCGCGCCATGCACGAGGACCCGCAGGTCCCGAACTACCGGCCCACGAACGGCCAGCCCAACCCCCCGATCAGCGAGGGCCTCTGTATCGCCATCGAGCCGATGGTCAACATCGGAGGGCCGGAGACTCGGACGCTCGACGACCAATGGACGGTGGTGACCGCGGACCGGAGCCTTTCGGCGCACTTCGAGCACACCCTGGCCTGCACCGCCGCCGGGCCGGTCGTGCTGACGCGGGCCGGCGAGGGCGCCGCGGTGGCGGCCTGATGCTGACGATTGCCCGGGACTGGCCGGTCTTGGTACACTGTTATCTCCCGTGGGCTCATGCCGCGGGTCAGCCTGTGTCTGGAGAAGATGGCGAGTAAACCAAGCAACAAAGAGGTCATCGAGGTGGAAGGGACGGTCGCAGAAGCCCTTCCGAATGCGATGTTCAAGGTCGAGCTCCAGAACGGGCATGCGGTCTTGGCACACATCAGCGGCAAGATGCGGATGAACTTCATCCGGGTCGTGCCGGGCGACAAGGTCCTGGTGGAGCTGTCGCCGTACGACCTAAAACGGGGACGAATTACAAGGCGAGTGAGGTACTAGTGAAGGTCCGCGCGTCAGTCAAAAAGCGTTGCGACAAGTGCAAGATCATCCGGCGCGAGCGGCAGATCCTCGTGATCTGCTCTGAGCCGAAGCACAAGCAGCGGCAGGGTTAGGGGCATGGCCCGTATCGCTGGCGTCGACATCCCGCGCGAGAAGCGCGTCGACGTGTCGCTGCGCTACATCTTCGGCATCGGTGCGACGACCGCGCGCGAGGTGCTCGAGCAGGCGCGGATCGAGGGTGCCACGCGGGTGCGCGACCTTACCGAGCCTCAGGTCGCGAAGATCCGCGAGATCATCGATCGCGGCTTCACGGTCGAGGGTGACCTCCGCCGCGAGATCGCACTCAACATCAAGCGCCTGCAGGAGATCGGCAGCTACCGCGGTCTTCGCCACCGGCGCAATTTGCCCGTTCGCGGGCAGCGCACGCGCACCAACGCGCGCACGCGCCGCGGAACGCGCAAGACGGTAGCCGGAAGAAAGAAGGCGGTGTCTAAGACCTAATGGCGCAAGAGCGAAAGCAGGAAAAGCAGGAGCGTCCCGAGAAGGGCGCGGACAAGGCGGAGAAGTCCGACGCGGAAGCAAGTGCCGCGGCCGAGGCCAAGCCGCGTCGCCGCCGCGAGAAGCGCGTCGTGCCACGCGGCGCGGCGCACGTGAAAGCGTCGTTCAACAACACGATCGTGTCGCTCACCGACCCCGCGGGAAACGTGATCGCGTGGTCCTCGGCCGGCGCCGCCGGCTGGAAGGGCTCGCGCAAGAGCACGCCCTACGCGGCGCAGGTCGCCGCGGAGACGGCGGCTCGGAAGGCGCTCGATCTCGGCCTCAAGGTGGTCGAAGTGTTCGTACGCGGTCCGGGCGCTGGCCGTGAGGCGGCCATCCGCGCGCTCGAGGCGACCGGCCTCGAGGTGACCGCGATCACCGACGTGACGCCGATCCCTCACAACGGCTGCCGGCCACCGAAACGGAGGCGCGTCTAATGGCTCGCTACACCGGCCCGGTGTGCCGGATCTGCCGCCGCGAGAGCATGAAGCTCTTCCTCAAAGGCGAGAAGTGCTTCACCAAGTGCACGTTCGAGAAGCGCTCGTCGCCGCCCGGCATGCATCAGCAGCGGCGACGCAAAGTCAGTGACTTCGCGCTCCAGCTTCGCGAGAAGCAGAAGGCGCGGCGCATGTACGGGGTGCTCGAGCGCCAGATGAAGAACACGTTCGACCGCGCCGCCGAAGTAACGGGCGCGACGGGCGAGACGCTCCTCATCAACCTCGAGACGCGCCTCGACAACACCGTGTACCGCTCCGGGTTCGCGAAGTCTCGCTCACAGGCGCGCCAGCTCGTGACCCATGGGCACATCACGGTGAATGGCCGCGAGACGAAGACCCCGAGCTACACCGTGAAGGCGGGCGACGCGATCGCCGTTTCCGAGAAGAGCCGCGGCTCGAACTACTTCAAGGAGATGACGGCCTGGGCAAAGACGCAGACCCGCCCGGGCTGGCTCGAAGTCGACCCCGACGCGTACACCGCCAAAGTCCTCGCGGCGCCGAGCCGCGATCAGATCGAAGCACAGGTCAACACCCAGCTCATCGTCGAGCATTACTCGAGATGAGGCGAGGCCTAATCGAGAGCTGCGCTCGCGAAGCCGCAGCGCAGATACCAACGCGCTAGCCCCGCAGGAAGGAACCGAAGTCATGACCCTAGTAGAGCTTGAGTACCCCAAGATCGAGCGCATCGAGGGCGACGAGCGTTACGCGAAATTCGCGTGCGAGCCGCTCCCGCCCGGATACGGCACGACCCTTGGGAACTCGCTGCGTCGCGTGCTCCTGAGCTCGCTCCCAGGCGCCGCGATCACGGCCGCGCGCGTGCGTGGCGTCGCCCACGAGTTCTCCACCATTCCCGGCGTGAAGGAGGACGTCGTCCAGCTCGTCCTCAACCTGAAGCAGATCCGTCTCCGCTCGTTCGCGAGCGAGCCGGTGACGCTCACCCTCGAGAAGTCCGGTCCCGGCGAGGCGACCGCCGCGGACATCATGACCACGAGCGAGATCGAGATCGTCAACCCCGAGGCGAAGATCGCCACCCTTGAGCCCGATTCATCGCTCTGGCTCGAGCTGACCGTCGAGACTGGCCGCGGATTCCACTCGGCCGATCGCCGCGAGGGCCTGCCGATCGGAGTCATCCCGATCGACGCGCTCTACAGCCCAGTCAAGAAGGTGAACTTCGCGGTCGAGAGCACTCGCGTCGGACAGGTCACGAACTACGACCGCCTCATCCTCGAGGTCTGGACCGACGGGACGACGACGCCCGACGACGCGGTCGCGCAGGGCTCGCAGATCCTCGTGCAGCAGTTCTCGCTCTTCGCCGGGCTCACCCGGTCGCAGACCGCGCTCGCGCAGCCCGAGCGGACGAACGGCTCGGCGCTGCCGGCCGCCATCGCGGACATGCCCATCGAGGACCTCGACCTCCCGCAGCGGGCCTTCAACTCACTGAAGCGGCACGGCATCACCAAGGTCGGTCAGCTCCTGCAGACCCCCGACGACGAGCTCCTCCGCATGCGCAACTTCGGCAAGAAGTCGCTTGACGAGATCAAGGAGCGCCTCGCGGCGCGCGGTCTCATCGAGGCGCCGGTACGCGACGAGTCGTCGATTGGCAGCGACGAGCCGGTGGCCGAGGATGAGGGCGAACCCGAGACGAGCATGACCGAGGGCGACGAGAGCTAGTGCGCAAGGTTGAGCGAGGAGCGGCTTTGCGGCGACGAGCGAGTCGATCCTGCCGGAGGCATGTCTCCGGCGGCAGCCGGAGATTAATCTAGTGCCGCATCAAGTCCACGAGCGGAAATTCGGACGACGCACCGGTGCACGCCGGGGAATGCTTCGCAACCTGACGCTCTCGGTGCTTCGATACGAGCGCGTGAAGACGACCGAGGCGAAGGCCAAGGAGGTTCGTCTGTTCGTAGACCGGATGATCAACCTCGGCAAGGACGGATCCCTGGTCGCGCGGCGCCGCGCGCTGGCGTGGCTCCCTGAGCCCGTCATCGTCGAGAAGGTCTTTTCGGATCTCGCGATCCGCTGGCCCGACCGCGGCTCGGGATACGTGCGAATTACCCATATCGGCCGGCGCGTCGGCGATTCGGCGCCGCAGATGCTCCTCGAGCTCGTGCCCGCACCAGAGAAGCCGACGGCCGAGAAGCCGGATGCGGCAGAGGAGCCCAAGCCGCGTCGTAGGCTCGCCCTTCCGCGCCGGCGGGCGACGGCGGCCAAGAAGGAAGAGACGAAGGCCGAGGCGAACGCCAAAGCCGCGGCCAAGGCGACGGCACCCAAGAAGAAGAAGACGGCGAAGGGAGCAGCGACCTAAAACGCCACACTGGAAGGCGCGCGTGGCCTACGACGGAACGAGCTACGCGGGTTTCCAGGTGCAAGCGAACGCGCGCACCGTGCAGGGAGAGCTCGAGCGAGCGCTCTCTCACGTGTGCGACGAGGCGGTGAGGGTCACCGGCGCGGGACGGACCGATGCCGGGGTGCACGCGAGCGGACAGGTGATCGACTTCCGGACGGCGAGCGCGCTGGACGGAGTGACGATCGGCCGGGGGGTCAACGCCCTCCTGCCGGAGGACATCGCGGTCTCGGCGCTCGAGCCGGCGGCGGAGGACTTCCACGCCCGGTTCAGTGCGACGGGGCGGACATATGAATATCGGATCCGGCACGCGCCGGAACGCGACCCGCTTGAGCGGCGCCGCGAGCTCCAGATCGCGGGGCCCCTCGACCTCGCGGCGATGCGGGACGCAAGCGCACTGCTGGTGGGCCGACGGGATTTCTCGTCGTTTGCGGCGGGCCCGGGCGGAGTCCGGTCCGTGCGGCGCGCCGAATGGTGTCAGCCCGGGACGAGCCAGCTCCGTTTCGAGGTCGAGGCGGATGCGTTTCTGCGGGGCATGGTCCGCGCGATCGTCGGGACGCTGCTCTGGGTGGGCCGCGGAAAGATCGACGTACCGGGCTTTGAACGGATCGTCGCGGCGAACGACCGGGCGAGGGCGGGTCCGAGCGCACCGGCGAACGGGCTGTGCCTGATCGCCGTGGAATACCGACAGGACGCAGCTAACGCTGCGTCCGAAGAGGGGTTGCAGGGGATACCTCCCCTGCGCGAAGAGGATGAATAGGAAATGAAGACGTACGCAACGAAGCAGAGCGAGATCACGCGGAGTTGGCGCGTCGTCGATGCCGACGGCGCGACTTTGGGTCGCCTCGCGACCGAGGTCGCCGCGATCCTCCGCGGGAAGCACAAGACGATCTTCTCCCCACACCTCGACACCGGCGATCCGGTCATCGTCGTGAACGCGGCGAAAGTGCGCGTCACCGGCAACAAGCTCAAGGCGAAGAACTACGTGCGGCACTCGGGGTACCCCGGCGGCCTGCGGTCGGAGACGCTGGAGCAGCTCCTCGCCCGCCGACCCGAGGAAGTCGTCCGCCGCGCGGTGCGCGGCATGCTCCCACGGAACCGCCTCGGCGAGCAGATGTCGCGCAAGCTGCACGTGTACGCAGGCGCCGACCATCCCCACGCCGCGCAGAAACCCGAGCCGATGCGTAAGGAGTCCGAATCATGAAGGCGTTGCCGTATTTCCAGGGCACGGGACGTCGCAAGACATCGATCGCTCGCGTCCGCCTCGTTCCCGGTGAAGGCGCGGTCGTCGTGAACGGGAAACCGCTCGATGACTACTTCGCTCGCGACGGCGCGACCGACCAAGCCCTGCTGCCGTTCACAGTCACGAGCACCGCGCGCCGGTTCAACGCGATGGTCAAGGTCGAGGGAGGCGGTGTGAGCGGCCAGATCGGCGCGATCGCGCATGGCATCTCGCGCGCACTCCTCCAGGTAGATAGAGAGCATCTCCCGGCGTTGCGGAAGGCCGGTCTTCTGACGCGCGACCCCCGCGCCAAGGAGCGCAAGAAGCCGGGTCTCAAGCGCGCCCGAAAGGCGCCTCAGTTCACGAAGCGCTAGCCCGAAGGCGCGCTCGGAGCGCAGACTAGGGCGATGGCTTCGAAAGACTTCAATTACCAGGTCGCGCTCAAAGAAGGGCTCAAGAGCCTCGAGCAAGGGCGCTTGCGCCAGGCCGAGCAGAGCTTCAAGTACCTGGTCGACAAGTTTCCGGGGGCCGAGGGCGGCTATCGCGGTCTGGCGAAGGTGCATTTCGAACAGGAGGATCGCGCGGCCGCCCTCAAGGTGCTCCGCGAAGGTGCCGCCGCACTCACCAAGTCCGGCGAGCGCTCCGGCGCTATCGGTCTCCTCCGCCAGGCCGTCGTCCTGGATCCGCGCGACCTCGCCACGCACCGCCGGCTCGCCGCAGGCCTTGCGCTGGCCGGCGACACCGACGCGTCCGTGCAGGAATACGCGCGCTTCATCCGCAGTCTTCGCGACAGCGGTGACACCGAGCGGGCGAAGAACGAGGCGGCGTTCGCGAAGGGTCAGCTTCGCGGCGTGACCGGCGTCACGGAGCTTGCCGCGATCGCGGACGGAACGCCATCGGTCGCCGAAGAGTCCGCGCCAGAGACGACACGCTTCTCCGAGCGAGAAGGGGGCAGCGCGCTCCGTCCGCAGCCCGTCGACCATTGGGCGGTTCCGCGAGCCGAGCCTGCGCAAGCGTTCACGCCGCCACCCGAGCCGCCGGCCGCCACATCACCCGACGACCCGTGGGCCGCGGCGCCCCCGACGACATATCCGCCGCCAAGCGCTTCCGAACAACAGGTGCGAGAGATCACGCTCGAGAACGACCCATGGGCGCCGCTCGCGCCCGCGCCGGCCGCGAGGTGGACGCCCGGGGCCATGGCCGACAACGGGGCACCCGAAGAGGCTGCCGCGACCCTGCCGGTCGAAGTGAAGGCGGACGAGGCGTGGTCACCGGAGCCGCAAGCCGGCGATTCGGACGGGGAGCCGACGACCGATGTCGATCCCGAGGGGGTCGAAGCCGCGGCGGCCCGGTATCTCGCGACGCGGGATCCCCGCGCCGCGGGCCTCGCACTTGAGGCCGCTCGGTACTACATCGAAGAGGGCCACCTCGACGCGGCCTCGGATCTGCTCCTCCAGCTGATCGCGGCAGGGGTGGCGGATCACGATGCGCAGCGCCTTCTCGTCGACGTCGTCCGCACGCTCGGCAAGCGCGAAGTCGCCAAAGCGAAGTGCGAGCTGCTCGTTCACGCGCTCCTCCTGGACGGTCGAAACGACCTTGCGGCGGAGGTCGAGGCCCTGGCGCTCACTGACTGATGGACGCAATCCAGAAGCAGCTCACTGACCTTCTCAACCTGCTCACCAGGGGCCA
The DNA here is from genome assembly GCA_005889295.1 of Chloroflexota bacterium. Lineage (GTDB taxonomy): Bacteria > Chloroflexota > Limnocylindria > P2-11E > P2-11E > 3-1-20CM-2-70-9. The sequence continues at coordinate 29,682 of VBEY01000235.1, forward strand.
GCCGTTCGGCTGGAACAACGTGCTCGACGTGCTCATCGTCGCCGTCTTTGTCTACTACGTGCTCGCGCTCATCCGGGGCACCAGGGCTGTCCAGCTTCTGATCGGAGTCATGGTGCTCGTGCTCATCTACGTCGTTGCGACGTCGCTGCACCTCACCCTGACGACTCTGCTGCTTCAAGCGCTCTTTGCCGTCGCCTTGATCGCGCTCGTGGTGGTCTTCCAGCCGGAGCTGCGGCGCGCCCTCGGCCAGATCGGCCAGCTCGGCCCGCTCAACCGGCTCCTCACACCGGGTAGCGAAGAGGAGCTCGAGGGCATCGTCGATGAGCTGGTCCGGGCCGCTCTGCTCATCAGCGAGGCCAAGCACGGCGCCCTCATGGTTCTCGAAAGGGCAACCGGCCTACAGGACTACAGCGAGACCGGCGTTCCGGTGAACGGAAAGCTCACTGCCGAGCTCCTCGCCTCCATCTTCATGACGCGATCCCCGCTGCATGACGGCGCCGTGATCGTCCGCGGGGGACAGATCCTCGCCGCGGCGTGCCTCCTCCCGCTTGAGGAGAGCGCCGACCGTGGCGCACACCGTTACGGCATGCGACATCGCGCGGCGCTCTCGATCAGCGCGCAGACCGACGCGATCGTCGTGGTCGTGTCGGAGGAAACCCAGGCGATCTCGATCGCGGCGGGCGGTCGCATCATCGGCGCGCTGGACGAAGAGCGTCTTCGTCGGGTCCTCTCGTCGCTCCTCCGGAGTCGGATCCAGCCGCTTCCGTTCCGCAGCAAGGCGTCATAACGATGGCGCGCGTTCCCGCGCCGGCACGGCCGCTTTTGCCGCGCCGGCGTGTCGACCTCCGCAGGATCGCGACCGCGGACCTTCCGCTGAAGATCGTCGCGGTCCTCATCGCGATGATCTTCTGGGTTGTCTCCGTCCTCGGCGCCCCGCCGACCGAGGTCATACGGGATTACGGCGGCCGCGTCGCGGTCGAAAGGCCGCAGTCCGTTCCCGCCGGTTACGTGCTCCAGGGCCAGCTCGGAGACGTCGGCGTGAGGCTGCGGGGAGCCGAGGCCGCACTCGCGAACGTGGTCGCATCGGACCTTCACGCAACGCTCGACCTGCCCGCCGCTGACCTGCATCGTTCCGATCCGCAGGACGTGCCGGTCCGCGTCGAGGTGGCGACGGCTGGTGTGAAGGTGGAAAGCTACGCGCCGGCCACGGTGACGGTGCGCATCGAGCCGATCACCTCGCGCGACGTCGCGGTTCAGGCGCGCTTCGCGAACGACCCGCCCACGGGCACCGTCGCAGGCGACCCGGCGATCACGCCGAGCCAGGTCAGGGTGAGCGGCGCGGCGAGTCAGGTCGCGCGTATCGCGGCGCTCTACGCGACGGTGCGCTTCGGCGACGCGGTCACCGACCTCGTCTCGAGCGTGCAGCCGACCGCGGTCGACGCCTCGGGCGCGACCATCGAGGGCCTCACCGTGGACCCCGCGGTCGTTCAACTGACCGTCCCGGTGCTTCCGACGGCGACCACGAGGACCGTGCCGGTGGTCCCTGCGCTGCGCGGCTCCGTCGCCGCCGGCTACTGGATCACACGCGTGACGAGCGATCCGACCGTGGTGACGGTACGCGGCGAAAGCGCGGCGCTGAGCGCGATCGACCAGGTCACGACGGCGGCGCTCGACGTGACCGGCCTCGGCGCCGACACGACCTTCCAGGTCGCGTTGCTACTGCCAGCCGAGGGCACGTCGCTCATCAAAGCCGCCCAGGCGACGGTGACGGTATCGATCGCGCCTCTCACGGGCAGCCGGGCTTTTCCCCTCGTGGCGGTGCAAGCCTCGAGTCTCGGTAGCGGTTTCGTCGCGGAGTTCGACCCGCCGGCCATCAGCCTCGTCGTGGCCGGTCCCGTACCTGCACTCTCGGGAATCACGACAGGACAGGTCGTCGCGACGGTCGACGCGACGGGCAAGGGACCGGGCACTTACCCGGTCGACGTGGTCGTCCGGACGCCCGCGGGCACGACGGCCCAGAGCGTGCAACCGACCCGAGTGACGCTCACCATACGAACGAGGTAATCAGGAACCGCTTGACGAGGCTCTTCGGCACCGACGGCGTCCGCGGCGTCGCGAATCTCGACCTCACCCCGGAGCTCGCGCTTCGGCTCGGCCGGGCGGCCGGGCACGTCCTCGGCGGGCCGGGCCATTCGGTGGTCATCGGGCGTGACACCCGCCGAAGCGGCCGCATGCTCGAGAGCGCGCTCGCCGCGGGGCTGTGTTCGGTCGGCATGGAGGTGCGCCTGGTCGGGCATGTTCCAACACCCGGGCTCGCGTATCTCGCGAAGACAGATCAGTTCGTGGCCGGTGCCGTCATCAGCGCGTCGCACAACCCCGCGCCAGACAACGGAATCAAGTTCTTCGATCACCGCGCGCAGAAGCTGCCGGATAGCGTCGAGGACCGGATCGAGGGTCTGATGACCGGAGACGACACCCTTCCTCGTCCCACCGAGGGCGGCATCGGCCTGGTCGGTGACTCCAGGGGACTGGTGAAGGAGTACGAGAACTTTCTCGTGGGGAAGGCGCCGCGGCTCGACGGCATCCGTGTCGCGCTCGACTGCGCGAACGGGGCCACGTACCGCGTTGCGCCGGCGGTCTTCGCACAAACGGGTGCGGAGGTCCTCGCGTACTTCGACAAGCCCGACGGCCAAAACATCAACGAAGGATGCGGGGCCACCGCGCCCGAAGCGCTCCAGCGACTCGTCGTTGATAACAAGGCCGACGTTGGTTTCGCATTCGATGGCGACGGCGACCGCGTGATCGTTATCGACGAGCGTGGCCGCGCGCATAACGGCGATTTCGTGCTGGCCCTCGCGGCCCGCCACTTCGTACGCAACGGCAAGCTCAACCCGAAGATCGTCGTCGGGACGGTCATGACGAACGGCGGCCTCGAGTACATGCTCGCTCGTGACGGTGTCCGGCTCGAGCGCACGCAGGTCGGGGACCGCTACGTCTGGGAAGCCATGGAACGGCTCGGCGCGCAGTTCGGAGGCGAATCGTCCGGACACGTAATCTTCCGCGAGTACTCGACCACCGGTGATGGCATCTTCACCGCGCTCGAGGTGTTGCATCTCGCGCGCGCGGAGGGGCGCACGCTCGGGGAGCTTGCCGACGAGATGAAGTTCTGGCCGCAGGTGACTCGCAACGTGAAGGCCGCGCGCCGCCGTGAGTGGGAGAAGAACGACGCCTTCCGTGCCGCGAAGCAGAGCGCCGAGGCGAGACTCGGGTCCACCGGGCGCCTCCTGGTTCGGCCATCGGGGACCGAGCCGGTCCTCCGGATCACTGTCGAGGCGCAGGACTCCACGGTGGCCAAGAGCACCGCGAACGAGCTCGCCCAGGTCGCCGCGAAGGAGCTCGTCTGATGAAAACGAGCGAGGAGCGATGCGCTTCGCGCCCAGGGGCCCCTCCCCCTGCCCGCGACGAGCGAGACAACCCGCTGGGGCGTGTCTCCCGGCGAAGCCGGAGATTGAGCTGATGTGCGGAATCGTCGGCTACGTCGGGCCGCGCCAGGCGCTACCGCTTCTCATGGGGGGCCTGCGACGCCTCGAGTACCGGGGCTATGACTCGGCGGGCGTCGCCATCCAGGAAAACGGAACGCTCGAGGTTCTGCGCGCGGAGGGGAAGCTCGACAACCTCGCGACCGTCGTCTCAGCGCACCCCACGCAGGGCCACACAGGGATCGGACATACACGCTGGGCGACCCACGGCCGTCCGACCGAGGTCAACGCCCATCCACACGTGGACTGCGGCGGAGTGACTGCCGTGATCCACAACGGGATCATCGAGAACTTCGAGGCGCTGAAGGCTCCCCTTGTCGCGAGCGGACATCGGTTTACGAGCGAGACCGATACGGAGGTCGTCGTTCATCTGCTCGAGGACGAGCTCGCGAAGGGACTGTCGCTCGACGACGCTGCGATCGCCGTCCTGCCAAGGCTCGAAGGAGCTGCCGCACTGGCGTTCGTCTCGGTGCGGGACCCCGGCAAGATCGTGGCGGCGCGCATCTCGAACGCCGGCGGCGTCATCATCGGTTACGGAAAGGGCGAAAACTTCATCGCATCCGACGCGCCTGCACTGATCGAGCACACCCGTGCGGTGAGCTTCCTGGACCACGGGGAGCTCGCTGTTGTGACAAAGGACTCGGTTGCCTTCCGGAAACTTAGCGGTGAACGGATCGAGAAGAAGGTCGAGCAAATCACGTGGGACCCGATCGCCGCCGCGAAATCGGGATACAAGCACTTCCTCCTGAAAGAGATCTTCGAGCAGCCGCGAGCCGTCTCCGACACGCTCCTGGGACGGGTCGAACGTGAGAGTGGGAGGGTGGTGTTCGACAGCGACCTCAAGATGGACGATTCGTTCGTGCGCACGTTGCCGCGCATCAGCTTCGTTGCGTGCGGCACGGCGTCGTACGCGGCTCTCGTGGGCAAGTACTTGATCGAGCGATTGGCACGCATCCCCTGCGACGTCGACTTCGCGAGCGAATACCGGTACCGCCAGCCCGTCGTGGCGCCCGGCCAGCTCGTGATCGCAGTAACTCAGTCCGGCGAGACCGCTGACACGCTCGCCGCGATGGAGGAGGCGAAGAAACAGGGCGCGCGCCTGCTGTCGTTTGTGAATGTCGTGGGCAGTCAGGCGAGCCGCGAGTCCGACGACGTCGTGTATCTGCACGCGGGTCCCGAGATCAGCGTTGCGTCGACGAAGGCGTACGCCGCGATGCTCGTTGATCTGTATCTCTTCGCGATCTACCTCGCGCAGCGCCGCGGAACCATCGACGCGGGGCGGTCACGTCAACTGCTCGCCGAAGCATTTCACCTGCCGACCCTCATCGATGCCGTCTTACGCGAAGAGCCGAAAGTACGCGCGCTCGCGTACCGCTACTACTCGGCCCGCAACTTCCTCTTCCTCGGACGAGGCGTCAACTTCCCGACTGCGCTCGAGGGCGCGTTGAAATTGAAGGAGCTCTCCTACATTCACGCGGAGGGGACCGCCTCCGGCGAGATGAAGCACGGCACGAATGCGCTGATCAACGAGGAGCTCCCCGTCGTCGCGATCGCGCTGAAGGACTCGGTCTACAAGAAGATCCGCAGCAACATGGAGGAAGTCCGCGCCCGTCCTTGCGGTAGTACCGCTACAACTTCTCGCGTATCACATCGCCGATCGACGAGGCAACGATGTCGATCAACCCAGGAATTTGGCGAAAGCCGTGACCGTCGAATGAGCGAGCCGGCGGTGCGGGTGGCACGGGGGAGCGGGTTGCGCGCGAGCCGTAGGCCCGCCGCGTCGTTCGGTCGACGGCGGCACGCGCGCGGAGCGGACGGGCAGGCGAGCGCGCGGCCCCGACCCCGGGACAGGACCCGCAGCGCCGTCGCTCTAGAGACGGTCATCTGGTGAGTTCGGAGGTGGGGATCGACATCATCGAGACGGGGCGGATCCGCAATGTGCTCGAGAAGCATCCGCGGCGCTTCCTCGATCGCGTGTACACGGAGTGGGAACAGATGTACTGCCGGACGAACATCCTGCATCTCTCCGGTCGCTGGGCCGCTAAGGAAGCCGTGTCCAAGGTCCTCGGGCTGGGCGTCCGCGGCGTCGGCTGGAGAGAGATCGAGATCCGGCGCACACGGGCCGGGCAGCCCACCGTCACGCTCCACGGCCGCGCCGAAGCGCGACGTGCAGCCATCGGATTGAGGAGCCCTCTGTCGGTGTCGATATCCCACATCCGGGATCTGGCCGTCGCGGTGGCCGTAGGGCTGCGCTGACCCCGCGGTCGGCGTCGACGGCGCTCGACGCTCGCGTCGTCCGCGCTGCGCTCAAGCCCCTCCCCAAGGATGCCGGTAAGGAGATCCGAGGTCGCCTGCTCATCGTCGGCGGCTCGCTGCGATATCCCGGCGCCGCGCTCCTGGCATCGCGCGCGGCCCTCCGCTGCGGGGCGGGCGTCGTGACGATCGCCGCGGCGCGCACGGTCGTCGAGGCGATCGCCGGTGAGGATCCGAATGTCACTTTGTTTCCGCTCGCCGAGGCGCAGGCGGGGGTGGTCTCCGCGGCCGCGGCGGCTCAGGTTTCGACCGTGACCACAGAGCGGACACGGGCGCTGCTGATCGGACCGGGCCTGGCGCACGCGCCAGGCACCGACGACTTCGTGATCGCGACGCTCCGCAACGCGCGCTCGATCACGACGGTCATCGATGCCGACGGGCTGAACGCGCTTGCTCGCACCGAGGCCTGGCGCGACTCGCTGCCGACCAAGACGATCCTTACGCCACACGACGGCGAGGCCGCGCGCCTTGCCGGCAGTGTCGTACCGTCGGGAGCCGCGCGCATCGCGTTCGCGGAGCGACATGCGCGTGAGTGGGGCGCGGTCGTCTGTCTCAAGGGCGCTGTGACCGTCGTGAGCGACGGGAAGAAGACGTACGTGCACGATCAGCCCAATCCCACGCTGGGCGTCGGTGGATCGGGCGACGTGCTTGGCGGCGCCATCGGCGCGCTCGTGGCCCGCGGGCTCGCACCGCTCGCCGCCGCAGCCTCGGGCGTGTGGGCACACGGACGCGCGGGTGCTCTGCTTGCGAGCGAGATCGGTGAGTCCGGGGCGCTGGCCAGTGAGATCGCGGACGCCCTTCCACGGGCGCTCCGTGAAATAGTCGAAGGAAGATGACTGCCTCCGAGGCCATCCGCTCGACCGTGGCCGACGTGGACCTCGACGCGATCGCCTCGAACGTCGAGGCCATCCACACGCGGTCGAAAGCCGAGGTCATCGCCGTGGTGAAGGCCGACGCATATGGTCACGGCGCCGAGGCGGTCGCCGAGACCTGCTTCGAGGCCGGCGCCGTCATGGTCGCCGTGGCCACGATCGAGGAGGGTCTGGCCCTCCGTGAGGGCGGCGTCAACGGCCCGATCCTCGTGTTGCTCGGTTCGACCGAGTCGTCCGAGGTGGCCCACGCCGTCGCTCAGGAGCTCGTGCTCGTGGTCTGGGACGTCGAGCGCGCACGCGCCATCAGTGAGGCCGCGGCCGCGCTTCGTCGGATCACCCGCGTCCACTTCAAGGTCGACACCGGACTCACACGGCTTGGCGCCCCGACGAACGAGGCGGCGGCGCGATATCGCTCGATCGCGTCGTTGCCGCATCTCGAGATCGACGGGATTTTCACGCACTTCGCTACCGCGGACGATCCCGATCCCTCGAACGACCGCGCCCAGCTCGGGAGATTTCGGGACGTTCTGACATCGATCCCCGATCGCCCGCGTCTGGTGCATGCCGCCGCGAGCGCGGGCGTCGCCGCGTTCGGACCCGTCGACGGCATGAACGCGGTGCGCACGGGTCTCGCGATCTACGGGCTGCACGCCGCCCCGCACCTCGCAGGGGCGCTGCCGCTCCGTCCCGCTCTCACGTGGCGGTCGCGGGTGCATCGCATCGCGAGCGTTCCCGCTGGCACGGGGGTGTCGTACGGCCACGAGTACCGGCTTCCCCGCGATGGCCGGATCGCAACGGTGCCGGTCGGGTACGGCGATGGACTGCCCCGCGTGGCGGGGAAACGCGGCGCCGTCCTGCTTCGCGGTCAACGGGTGCCGTTCGCGGGCCGCATCTGCATGGATCTGGTGATGCTCGACGTAACCGCCGTCGAGGGCGCCCGCGAGGGCGATGACGTGACGCTCATCGGCGCGCAGTCCGGCGCGAAGCAGACGGCGGAGGACCTCGCCGAGGCGTGCGGCACGATCAACTACGAGATCGTCACCGGCATCCGCCGGCGTGTCCCGCGGCGGTACTTTCGGGGCGGAAAGATCGTCGCGACGCGCACGCTCGCCGAGGGGTATCACGGCCGATGAGGCGTCGCCGCTGGTTGACGCTCCTCGCGCTGGTCCTCGTCCTGAGCGGGTGCATTCCGCCTCAGGCGACACCAAGCCCATCGCCCACGGATTCCTTCAGCACACCGGTGCCGAGCACTCCGACGCCGCTCGCGTCGACGACGCTCACGACGCTCGACATGACGGCTGCACTGCTCGCCAAGTCGCTGCCGTACGCCAACGGTTTCGAGCTCACGCGAACGGTCCGCGGCCGCTCGGGCCAGCCCGCGAACGGCTTTGAGCCGGTGCGTACCACGCCTCCTGTCGAGGACATCGGCAGCACTCACGATTTCTGGACGTACGACTTCGCGGCGAAGAAGAACGTCAGGACCACGGCGACGCTTCGTCTCCTCACCGATCACGCGAAGTGGTGGGTTGCGAACGACGCGAGCGTCGATTTGAACGGCCTGCGAACGACCGCATCCGCGTTTGAGGACAAGGTCTATCCGACCGACCGGCGGCTCTACGGAGAGGAGTGGTCTCCCGGTATCGACGCCGACCCGCGCATCAACCTCGTTTTCGCGCGTCTCCCAGGGTCAGCGGCCGGGTACTTCAGCGGCTCCGATGAGGAGCCCGTCTGGGTGAACGAGTTCTCGGCCGAGCGCGAGATGATCTACATCAACACGCTCGGGGCGCGTCCGGGGTCGGCCGAGCTGAACAGGATCATCGCCCACGAGTTCTGCCACATGA
>VBEY01000166.1 GCA_005889295.1 Chloroflexota bacterium
AGCGCGCCACCGTCCGCGAATGTTCGCTCGATGGCCTCGGCGAGTTCGCGCTGCTGCGGACGATCCTCATATCCGACGAGCTTCGTCGCGAGCGGGCCGTCCGGCGCGAACACAGTCTCGACTGAAAGGCTCGACGGAAGCCGAGCAGCGCGGGACTCTTCCTCGCTCGGCCCCCCGTGGGATCGCGATGGACCGCCACCCAGGGGCCGCTCGCTCGGAAAAGTCCCACGCTGCTCGCTCTCGTCATTCCATGCGTCACGCGTCGCGGTGCCGGCCGCTTCGCGGAAGAACTCCGCGGTGTTCGGACCGAGCAACTCGGCGAGCGCGGCGATCTCGCTGAGCACCAAGGGCGGGAGCGCGCGCGCGACTGCGGCGAGGTGGCCAAGGACGAGCGCCGACGTGATCGCGTCGTCGAGCGCACGGTGAGCGGCGTCGGGAAGGATCGCGGCGTCGGCTGCGAGTCGTTGCAGGGCGTAGCTCGGCGCCGACGGCAGGATGATCGACGCGAGTTCCGCAGTGTCCAGCATCTCGGAGCCGGATGGCATCCCGGCGCGTTCCAGGAAAGAAACGTCGAAACCAACGTTGTGGCCGACGAAGCACGGCGCTCCGTCGCGGAACGCAAAGTCCACAAAGAGGGCGACTGCGTCTCGGGATGAGGGTGCGTCTCGAAGCTCATCGTCGCGGATGCCTGTGAGTCGCAGGATCGGAGGCGTCAGCGGACGCCCGGGGTTGGCGAAGCTCAGGAAACGCTCCCCGAGCGTCACGGCGCCATCGGCGGACACGGTCAGGCGGATCGCGCCGATCTCGATGATCTCTTCGGTCTCCGCCTCGTAGCCCGTGGTCTCAAGGTCGACCGCGACCAGGATCCGGTCCAGGGCTCGCCCATCTAGCCGCCGCGGTGGGCGGGAGCTCGTCGCGCCCAATGGGGCGCGCGAGCCCCAACTCTAGGCCGCTGGCACCGACCGTGCGGGCGAGCGGTGGGCAATGCGCAGACAGGACGCCCACCCGCTCTTCTTTTGGATCGCGATCCTCGTCCTGGCCATTTTGTTAGCCGGCTTGGCAGGCAGCTCGATCGCGCTCCGCGGAGAGCCTGCGCCGAGTCCGACACCGATAGCCCCGACCAGCCCATCGGTGCCCGCGACCGCACCCGGCTCGCTCCTTTCGGATTCTCGCGGGTTCATCGCGCTTGCGGGAAGTGCCGCGCCCGCCGAGCTTCGCCGCGAGACCGACGCCGCCCCGATCAGCACGTTGCGCGGTCGTGGCTTCACCGGAGCCGTGTCCGGGACGGGAAGGCGCGTCGCCTACTGGGTATCGAGCACGGCCGACGGCGGCACGCGCGAGCTTCGGGTGTTCGACGTCACGGCTCCGGACCAGGACACGAGCCTTGCAACCGTCTTCGACACCGATCGCGGCGCCGCAGCGGTGTGGTCATCCGATCGAACCGGCATCCTCACGGTCGTGGAATCGAGCGCTCACCCCGGGACAGGTGAGGTTCCGGCGCCCTACTCCACCCTTCGTGTTGTGGACACTCCAACCCGATCGATCCGCGAGGTCGCCCGAGTCACTGACGGGACCCACTACTGGCCCGTTGGCTGGGACCGCGCCGCGCGTCTGGTGGATGCATGCGTCTATGGCCCGGATGGCATGGCGATTGAGTGGACCGTCATCGGAGAGGACACGGTGAGCAAGCGCCTGCCGATGGAGGGCGGTATCCCGGCGATCACGGTCCGCGCGAGCGGCGACGACGTGCTCGGCGTGCTGAACAAGAGCGTCATCCGCGTCTGGACCCTCGCTTCGTACAGCGAGCACCGGGAGTTCGGAGCCACGTCGGGCGAGCGCATCGCGTTCGCCCGCTGGAAGCCCGGCGCCGACGAGATCGTTGTCCTCGTTGCCGACCGCTTGGAGCTCTGGCCGAAGGCCGGCGGCGAACGCCGAGTGGTCGCGCGGGCGTTGCCTCTCGCCACCGACCTCCTCGTCAGCTCGGATGGCGCGCTTGCGTTCGTGACCTTCGACGGGGGGCAGAGCGCGATGGCTGTCGATCTCGCGACCGGCCGGACCGCGGCAGTTCCAATGTCGGGCTCGCAGCTCGTCGCGTCCGTCTCGTTCCGTTAGCGGCTTAGGGGTAGATCCCTCTCGTGAGCGTCGCCTCGGCGACGCGACCGACCGCGACCATGTACGCGGCGGTGCGCATGTCGACCTTGTGCTTCTTTGACATCTCCAGGACGTCGTTGAAGGACTTCACCATGACCTCTTTGAGCCGCGCGTTGATCGTCGCCTCGCGCCAGAAGAGGTTCTGCAGGTCCTGCACCCACTCGAAGTAACTCACGGTCACGCCGCCGGCGTTGCAAAGGATGTCAGGGATGAGGAAAGCCCCCTTGTCGAAGAGGATGCGGTCCGCTTCGGGGCTGGTCGGCCCGTTCGCGGCCTCGGCGATGACCTTCGCCTTGATCCGCGGCGCGTTGTGTTCGCCGATCTGGTTCTCGATCGCGGCCGGGATGAGGATGTCGCAGTCGAGCTCGAGCAGCTGGGCATTCGAGATCCGTTCGGCCCCCGGGAACCCCGTGACAGCTCCCGTTTCCCTCTTGTACGCGTCGACGCGGTTCGGATCGAGCCCCTTCGGGTTCGCGATCGCCCCGCTCGTATCGGACAGCCCGACAATGACGGCGCCGAGCTCGTGCATGAGCTTCGCCGAGAAGCTGCCCGCGTTGCCGAACCCCTGGACCACGACTCGTGCGCCCTCGAGGTCCATGCCCAGGTGCTTCGCCGCCTCGATGATCGTGTAGACGGCGCCGCGTGCCGTCGCCTCGTTGCGGCCCTCGCTTCCTCCGATGGAGAGCGGTTTCCCGGTCACGACGGCGAGCGCCGTATAGCCGTGATGCATCGAGTACGTGTCCATGATCCAGGCCATCGTCTGAGCGTTGGTGTTGACGTCGGGAGCCGGGATGTCGCGATCGGGACCGATCAGCAGCTCGATCTCGGTGGTGTAGCGGCGCGTGAGCGTCTCCAGCTGTTGCGCGCTCATGCCCTTCGGATCGCAGACGACGCCGCCTTTCGCCCCGCCATAGGGGATGCCGACGACGGCGCACTTCCACGTCATCCACATCGCCAGCGCCTTGACCTCGTTCAGGGACACCGACGGGTGGTAGCGGATGCCACCCTTGCCCGGACCGCGTGTCGTGTTGTGTTGCACGCGGTAGCCCGTGAAGACCTGCACGACGCCGTCGGCCATGCGCACCGGGAAATGCACCGTCAGCTCACGCTGCGTCGTGCTGAGGATCCGCCGCATGTTCGGGTCGAGATGGAGCTTGTCCGCCGCGATGCTGAACTGCTCGAGCGCGATCTCCCACGGATCGCGCTGGGTGTGGTCGATGACCGCCGCATTAGCCTTCACGAGTACCTCCGACGCGTCATGGAGCCGCCGCCTTCAACTTTTCGATCACGAGCCAATCATCGGTCGTCTTGCCCGGCGTGTACGCGCTGTTCCAATTCTTGAGCACAACCCGGCGAAAGCCCTGCGCCTGCAGCGTGTCACGCCAGGCCCGCAGCCCCCGCGTGACATACGGCGTGAGCCGGACGTTCGGGCTTGGCGCGAGGACCCCTTCGAGGTGCCGCCGCCGCTCCAGGAGTGGGATCTCGAGGAGGGACTCGCCGTCGACCTCCAGGAGATCGAACGCGGCGAAGATCTGGCGACCCCCGAATTGCCGCGTGTACGCGTTTCCCTGGTCGTCGACCTCGAGTTCGCTTTCATCCTTCCAATCGTTGACCAGGACGCCGTCGATGATGGCGGTGTTGCACTGGGTTTCGGCGACGATCGCGTCGTAGAGCTCGCGCGGCCCAGTGACCACGCCGCCGTAGCCGAGAAAATGGGGCTCCGGGTGACCCACGCGGACGAGGACCCTGGTGCCCGTCCATGCCGGCTCGAGGATGTGACCGTGCCGCTCCGCTCGTTCGCGGACCGACCGGGGCCGTTGGGGCAGCAGATCCGCCCCGAGGACGGTGCTCAGGCCTCGAGTATCCCCGCTCTTGACATGGCGAACGTTCGTTCTATTATGCGAACGCCTGTTCGAAACTCGTTTCTAGGGGTGCACCGTGGCAGCCGCATCTGCGCTTCTTCTGTCCTTCCGTCCAGGGGAGTCCCCCTCCCCTTCACCACAGCACGTCGAGGTGGCATCCGCATCCTGGCGGGTGCCGCCTCGCGTGTACTCACCCTTCGCCGCGCGACCACGGGCACGGCCAATGGCCGTCCCGGCACGCGCTGAAGAGGCGGACGCCACGCGTTCTGGCCGAGCGTGGCGCCGCATCTTCCGCGCACATCGATCCCGCTAGGCGGTTACTTCTTCTCGCCGTCGCTCCGGGCTGCCATCAGGCCCGCAATCGGCCCCGCGAGGCTCGTGAACTCGGTCGGGATGATGAACTTCGTCGCCGGCGACGAGCCAAGCTGGTTGAGCGTGTTGAAGTACTGAAGGGTCATCGTGCGGGCGTCGGCGTTCATGGCCTGCGCGTTGATCGTCGATAGCGCGAGGGCGAACCCCTCGGCACGAAGGATCGCCGCTTGCCGCGCGCCCTCGGCCTCGAGGATCGCGGCCTGCTTGGCGCCGTCCGCCACCAGGATCGCGGAGGCCTTCTTGCCCTCGGCCTCGGTCACTGAGGCGCGGCGGGTCCGCTCGGCGGTGAGCTGACGGTTCATGGCCTCCTGAACGTCACGCGGCGGGGTGAGCTCCTTGATCTCCACGTTCGTCACCTTTACGCCCCACCGGTGGGTGATGTCGTCGAGTTTCACCCGAAGCTCCTCGTTGATCTGCTCGCGCTTCGCGAGCACGTCGTCCAGCGGGATGTTGCCGACGACGGCACGCAACGTGGTCGTCGCGATGCCCTGGATGGCCTGGCGGAAGTTCTGGATGTTCAGGAAGGAGTCCTTCGGCTCGACGACCTTCTGGTAGATGAGGAAGTCGATCGAGATCGGCGCGTTGTCCTTCGTGATGCACGTCTGCTGCGGGATCTCCACCACGAATTCCCGCAGGTCCACCGTCTGCGCGACGCTCTGGATCGGGGGCGGCAGAAGCAGAACGATGCCCGGCCCGGCGGTCTTCTCGAAGCTTCCAAGCCGGAAGACGATGAGCCGCTGGTACTCCGGAACAATGTGGATGATCGCGCGAAGCGCGAGGATCGCGATGACGATGAGTACGCCGAGAGTGATGAGGCTGAGATCCATCAGGCAGCTCCCTTTCCTTCGGCGCCCCGCGCCGGTTCGACGATAAGCCGCACGCTGTCGACGCGCTTGACGCGCACCGCACCACCCTTCGGAATGTCTCCCCCTTCGCTCAGCACGGTCCAATCCTCACCGGCGACGTGCGCGATCCCGCGCGGCGCAATGTCGGTTTTGGCCACGCCCACCGCGCCGAGCAGGAGCGAAGCGCCGCTCGCGACCGGTAGCGGACGCAGCGCGGTGCGCAGTGCGACCCCGAAGAAGATGGCCGTGAGGCCCACCACGAACGCCACGATGAGCGGGTCGACGGACTGGCGGACTCCTGGGAATGTCGGGCGGAACGGGGGAAACAGGATGATCAGGCCGATAACGAGAGAGGCGATCCCGCCCGCGGTCAGAAGCCCATGCGCCGGCACCTTGATCTCGGCGACGAACAGGAGGACCGCGAAGACCATAAGCGCCACCCCGGCGCCGTTCGCGTCGAGCGTTCCGAATGAGAAGAGCGCCAGGATGATCGCGATCACGCCGACGATGCCCGGAAAGATGAGCCCCGGGTTCGAGAGCTCGAAGATGAGCCCGTACGTGCCGAGGGTGAAGAGCAGGACCGCGATCTGTGGGTCCACCACGAAGTGCAGGAGCGTCTCGATTGGATTCTGGCCATCCTGAATGATCGGCGCGCTATTCGTTGCGAGCCGGACATCTCCGGCCGTCGTGCTGATCGTGCGGCCATCGATCTTCGCGAGGAGATCAGCGACGTCGGTCGCCTGAAGATCGACGATCTTCATGGCCACGGCATCATCGGCTCGCGCGCTGACGCTCTTCCGGACCGCGTCCTCGGCCCATTGCTGGTTGCGCCCCCGGGCTTTCGCGATGTTGACGATGTGATCCACCGCGTCGTTCTCGGCCTTGAGGCGCAGGTCGCCCTGAATATCGCCGCCGCTCGAATCCACCGGGTGGGCGGCGCCGATGCTGGTCGAGGGCGCCATCGCGGCGACGTGGCCGGCCATCGTGATGAACGTGCCGGCGGACGCAGCGCGGGCCCCGGTCGGCGCGACGAAGGTCACGATGGGGACCCGCGACGCCAGGAACCGCGCGGTGATCTGGTAGGTCGACGTGATGAGGCCTCCAGGGGTGTCGATCACGAAGACCACGGCCGCCGCGTTGTCCGCCTCGCCGTCACCGATCACCCGGTCGACGTATCGCGCCGTGATCGGGTTGATCTCATCTTTGATGTAGCCGACGACCACGGGAGCGGGACCATCCGTTGCGAGCGCGCTCCCAGCAAGGCCGAAGGTCCCAAGGGCGAGTGAGAGTGCGGCCGCTCCCCTGACCGCGAGATGAAGGCGGGTCATCCCCACCATTGTCGACCCTCCCTAAAAGCCTGCTCAGGCGCCCAAACGCAGCTTCACCGGGATGCGTCCGACGTCGAGGTACCAGTCGGCAACCCACTCGGGCCCGTATTTCCCGCGCAGGAGCTCGACGGCGCGGCGCAGGTCCGCGGCTCGATCCGCGGACGGTTCGTATCTCGCCTCCAGGTCGGCATCGCCGATGCGGACTCGGGCACGAGGGTCGTGCTCGAGGTTGCGTAGCCAGTCGCTGGCGCGGTCGAGCTCGGTGCGGCGGCGAACGCCGCTCGCATCCGGGGCGGACGGCCGCTCCCCGCCGCGCACCCACACGACGCCATCGTCGTGTACGAACCGAAGGCGGACCCTGTGGGGGCGTCCGCTCACACGGCCGATCGTGACGAGCTCGAGTTCGTCCGCCTCGGCTAGGGCCCGTGCGGTGGCCTCGTCCACGGCCCGCGTAGCGTAGCCGCGCGATGGACTGGCTCGATGCTCCCGACTACTGGCTGACGCGCTTCGTCTTCGAACGCGCGCTCGGCGGCATCTACCTCGTCGCGTTCCTCGTCGCGGTGAATCAGTTCCGGCCGCTGCTCGGCGAACGCGGCCTGCTGCCGGCACCCGAGTTCATCCGCGCGGTCCCCTTTCGTGCATCGCCGACGCTGTTCCATCTCATCGGCTACTCCGATCGGCGGCTTGTTGTGATCACGTGGGCCGGCGCGGCCCTATCGGTCGTCGCGACGCTCGGTCTCCTCGACGGAGTTGGCTACACCATTCCGTTCGCGTCGATGGCCATCTTCGCTTTGCTCTGGATCCTCTACCTCTCGATCGTCAACGTCGGCCAGACCTTCTACTCCTTCGGTTGGGAGTCCCTCCTTCTGGAGACCGGCTTCCTCGCGATCTTCCTCGGCCCGGCCACGACCGCTCCGCAGTTCAGCCTCATCGTGCTGATGCGTTGGCTCCTGTTCCGCGTCGAGTTCGGCGCCGGGCTGATCAAGATGCGCGGCGACCGCTGCTGGCGCGACCTGACCTGCCTCTACTACCACCACGAAACGCAACCAATGCCGAACCCGCTCAGCTGGTACTTCCATCACCTGCCCAAGCGACTTCATCGGATGGAGGTCCTCGGCAATCACTTCGCGCAGCTTGTCGTGCCGTGGTTCCTCTTCTTCCCGCAGCCGGTCGCAACGCTCGCCGGGGTCGTCATCGTTGCCACCCAATCGTGGCTCGTGCTCTCGGGAAACTTCGCCTGGCTGAACTTTGTCACCATCGCACTCGCGATCTCGGCGTTCGATAACGCGGCGCTCGCTCGTATTTTCCCGGTCGCTCCTTCTGACGCGCTGACGACGCCACTCCCCTATCTCGCACTCGCGCTCGCCTATACGGCTCTCATCGTCGTTCTCAGCTACCGGCCCGCGCGCAACCTGCTCTCGAGGCGGCAGATCATGAACGCGAGCTTCGATCCGTTTCACATCGTGGGGACTTACGGCGCTTTCGGATCGGTCACCAAGGAGCGGTTCGAGATCGTGATTGAAGGGACGGCCGAGCCGGTGCTGACGCCCCAGACAGTGTGGCGCGAGTACGAGTTCAAGGGAAAGCCTGGAGACATCAAGCGTCGACCGCCGCAGGTGGCGCCATACCACCTGCGCCTCGACTGGCTGATGTGGTTCGCGGCGATGTCCTCACCCATGTACCACGAGTGGTTCGTGCCGCTCCTCGTCAAGCTGCTCCAAGCCGACCGGCCGACGCTGGGGCTCCTGCGAAACGATCCCTTCGACGGAAAGTCGCCGCGTTTCGTGCGCGCGCTCCTTTACCTCTACCGCTTCACGACGCGGATGGAGCGCCGCGAGACCGGTGCGTGGTGGCACCGCGAGCTGGTCGCCGATTACGTTCCGCCGGTCTCGCTTCGCGGGGCTGGTTCGTCATGAGGCACCGAATCCCGCTCGTCGGCGTGCTCGCGAGGGCAGCTTCTGCCAGACGGGCGGGTGCAGCAGCCACTGCGCCGACGGACCGGCGCCCGTCGCACCGCTCACGGTCGTCCGTGCGGCGACGCCCGTCCGCCTCGACTTCTCGGCCGGCGACGAAGTCACGAAGATCCACGGCGACATCTGGGCGGGCGAGTCGCTGTCGGGTCAACCCATCGAGTCATTCGACCTTGGGAATGGCGCGCGCGCATACACCTCGAAGGCCATGGCCGCCGGTCGTTACTACATGCTCGTCAGCCTCCAGTGGTCACGCCCGCTGGACAGCGGGGACACCGGGCTCGCGTTCCACGTTGAGATCGTCCCGCCCTAGTCGATCACTCGCGCTGGTCCACGAGGGGTTCTTGCGCGCAGGCTTCTTCTGTCGCGCTCTAGCGGAACTTGACGCGGCCTTCGCGATCCGGCGGATTCTCCGCGTCACCATCGTCGACCAGTATCACGAACTTCTTTTCCCAGTGCGGCGTCGGATACGCGCCATCGTTGCGCTCGATGTTCAGGAACGACCCGTCCGGCATCTTGATCGTGGCGGGGTACGCGAAGCGGAGCCACCATTCTTCGCCGTACCACGCGTCGAGGCCGATGGGCTGCCCGCTCTGAAACCCGGCTGCGCGGGATATGTCGGGCCTGTGATTCTGCGTCTGCGGGTTCAGATCACCGCGCTGCGGATCCTCGACCACGACCGCGGTGATGCGGTTGCTTGGGTCGTCGTAATAGGTGCCGTACGTGCCCTGGAACCCGATGACCACGGGCCCGTGCTGTCCGGCGAGGCTGATGACCATGACCGGCTTCCCACTGCGCACGAGCCAGTACACCGCGGCGCCGGTGGCATCCTCGCGCGTGTCGTAGCGGTAGTAGTGGTAGTGATTGCTCGCGTCCATGCGCTGCAGGACGGTCGCGATCGCGACGGGGTCGAGCCCGGGATCCTTGCTCCTGTTGAACTGGCGGCCGAGATCGAGGATCGCCTGCGCGGTGAGCGGGTCCTTGCCGGTCGTGTAGTTCTGGATGATCCGGCAGCTGGCCGCGGCGCAGGAGAGCGGCTCGCCCTTCGGGTCCTCGAACTCGGTGAACCATTTCACGTCGGTGAGACGATCGCCCATCGTTTTGAAGCGGTGCTCGAACGGGAACGTGCCCACGGGAGTGGTGAGCTGGAGGCTGGCGACGTAGCTGGTCGCGCCCTTGAGGAGGCCGCGGCAGCTGAACGTTCCCTTGAGGCCATTGGCGTCGATGCTCGCGCTGCAATCGAATCCGGGATCCGGTGTGAGCACGACCTTGGCCGCGGTGATGTGAGCAGTGGCCTCCCAGGTCGCCAGAAGCGCTCGCGCGGTCTGCGAGCAGCACGTGGCCTGCGTGATCTTGACCTCGGGTGCTCTGGACGCCCCCGTTCCCGTCGGGCTCGGGTTCGCTCCGGGCGCGGCCTCGCCACCGCGGAAGAGGACCCCGAACGCGACCAGCGCAAAGACGAGCGCGAACGCGACCACACCGGCCTGCCCCGCTCGCTCCGCACCTGTGTAACGCATCGCGGTGATAATCCTCGCATCCCGATGGACGACCTTCGCCCCATCACGCCCATCCGCCGGCCGCTGGCCGACAAGCGCGTCCGGGTCCCGGCGTCAAAGAGCATCGCCAATCGCGAGATCGTGCTTTCAGCGATCGCGGACGGGCGTTCGCGGCTGCGCGTCGGTCCACTTGATCCAGGCGAGGACGTTCACGCCATGATCGACGCGGTCGTCGCCCTGGACTACCGCGTCGAACGGGACCTTGAAGAGCTTGTCGTCCATGGCACCGGGGCGGGCCACCGCGCTGGCGGTGCCATCGACGCGCGGGACGCGGGGACGGTCGCGCGGTTCGGCGCCGCGCTTGGGGCGCTCGGCAGCGGGTACGTCACGATCACGGGCTCGCCGCGCCTGCGTGAACGTCCGATCGCGCCGCTGCTCGACGCGCTTCGCCGGCTCGGTGCCACCATCACGGGGGATCGCCTTCCCGTGACGATCCTCGGGCCGATCCGGGGCGGCGAGATCGAGATCGCCGGGAACGAGTCGAGCCAGTTCGCGTCCGCCCTGCTGCTCGTCGCGCCGCGGCTCGACGGCGGCCTCAAGCTGCATATCGCGGGCATGCTCGTGTCGGCGCCCTTCGTCGACCTCACCATCGCGTCGCTTCGGCAGCGCGGAGTGAAGGTCACAAAAGAGGGCAACCTGATCACGGTCGACGAGGGCAAGGTCCGCCCACGAGACCTTCGGATTCCAGCGGACGTGACGGCGGCGACCTACCCGGCCGCGGCGGCGGCCGTGCTGGGCGGTTCGGTGACTGTGGAAGGCGTCGATGCGCGCGTGCGCGAGGGCGGTCAGGGCGACGCGCGCTTTTTTGAGCTCCTCCAGTCGATGGGGTGCGGCGTGTCCCATCGCGGAGGCGCCGTCACGATCCGTCGGATCGGCGAGCTCTACGGCATCCGCGCCAACGTGAGGGACTGCTCCGACGCCTTTCCCACTCTGGCGATCGTCGCGACGCAGGCATCCGAGGCCACCGAGCTCACCGGCATCGGCCACACCAGAAAGCAGGAGAGCGACCGGGTAAAGGTGGTCGCCGACGGCATCAACGCTCTCGGCGGCCGCGCGCAGGCGTTCGCCGATGCCATCCGCGTGGAACCGGCGCCGCTGCACGACGGGATCGTCGACGCCTGCGGCGACCATCGGGTCGCGATGGCCTTCTCGGTGCTCGGTCTGCAGGTGCCGGGCGTCGCGATCAAGGGTTCGGGCTCTGTCGCGAAGACGTTCCCGCAGTTTTACGAGCTGCTCGCCGAGCTATCGCGATGAGCGACGAGCCCCAGCCGACGGGTGAGTCGTGCCTGCGGTGCCACGGCGCGCTGCATACGCTCGGTGAGACCGACCTCCGGACCGGTGGAAGCCGCGGCGCGTGGAAGCTGATCTTTGGCGAGTGGGCGGAGCTTGGCGAGGGAACGATGAGGGTCGAGCTACTCGCTTGCCCGCGCTGCCGGCGCCTCGAGCTCAAGCTCCCGGATCGGAGCTGATCAGCCCGAGCGGCGCGACCTTTGCCAGATCCAGAGCAGCAGAATGACGGGCGCGGCAAGCACGGACCTCCTGGATGCCTCTTCCGAGAACCGTCGATGAGCTCGGCCGGCGTGTCGCGTCGACTCGGTCTAGCGCGCTTCGAGGTGGCGCCGCCGATGCGCCTCCGAGTGCGGGACGAGGTCATGCGGCCACTGGTCCCGGTGCTTCGTCGCGAAGACCTGCGGTCCGACGGTGCGAAGCGTGCCCATGACCTCGCGATGCAGCCGGCGATGCCACGCGACCACGTCTCGAGCCCGCCTCTGATGCCACTGGTCGTAAATCCAGCGGTTCTCTTGATGCACGGTCCGACCGGTGGGCCTCACCACGTGCGGTCGGCCCGCGATCGTCTCCATCTGCCACTGCTTCCAGAACAGGATGTGCGCGAGAGCGTCCTTGTAGGTCCAGTGTTCGCGAGACCCCCGGGCGCCCTTTCCGAAACCCGGCACGGGACGGTCGAGCCCGCCGCGCGATAGCGTGCGCACCGCCCGGTCGAGGGCGTGGTATTCCTCCTCCACGCGGCGCATGACGCCCCGGCGCGTATGCCTGATCGTCGTCACGGCAGCGTCACCGAAAGCTCCTGCACGCTGCGATCGACGCGGAAGGCGTGGTCAGAGGCCCGAATGATGGGCCGCTTTCGCTTTGACTCGGTGGCACTGCGGGCTAGCCGAGCTCGCGGCGCACCGAACGTGCCGTTTGAAGGAAGCTTCGCGCGTAATCCCGGTCTCCGCGCTCGAGCGCGTCTCGCAGCTGTGTAAGGCCCTCGATGATCGAGCCGATCGCCGCCCGCGAGTCCGCGGCATTCCCGAAGAGCAGCTCGGTCGCCAGATCCGCCGGTGTATCGGCGAGCCGCGTCGAGTCACGGAACCCGGGGCCGGCGGCAGCGACGAGCGGTTCGGCCTGAGCGCCGGCGACGGCGAGCGCCGCCGCGGTCGCGAGCGGGCCCGCAACGAGACGGGCCATCGCGCGATCGTGCACGTCCGCCGAGCAGACCGCGACGGTCGCCCCCACCTCGCGGACGATCGCGCCCGCGACGGCCATCGCGTGGTCGTCGGATCGCGCGGTCGGCACCAGTAGGAACGCACGACCGCGAAACAGCCCCGGATCGGCGGCGCTGAATCCCGCTGACGTCGTCCCCGCCATGGGATGGCCGCCGACGATGCGTGCGCCGGTCGGCGCCCGGTCGGCATAGTCCGCGACAGCACGCTTCAGCGAACCAGTGTCGACGAGCACCGCGCCGTCCGAGCGCGCCGCGAGCTGCTCGAGCGCCGGCACGATCGCGGAGATCGGTGTCGCCACCAGCACCGCATCCGCGGGCAGAAGGTCCTCGAGGCGGGATGCGATCCGTATGCCGTCGGCCTTCGCAGCCGAACGCGCGCGCTCGTCGGTGTCGTACCCCGTGACGTCGTGCCCGTCACGAAGCGCGAGGGCCAGCGAGCCACCGATGAGGCCGAGCCCAACGATGCCGATCTTCACGGTGCCGCCACCCCCTCGGTTCGCCCGACCGCGCGCGCGACATGCGGCACGGCGGCCATGAGCGCGCGGAAGTTGTCGAACGTCAAGGACTGAAATCCATCGGAGAGCGCGTGGTCCGGACTCGGGTGCACCTCGACCAGAAGACCGTCGGCGCCTGCGGCGACCGCGGCGAGCGCGACAGGCGCGACGAGATACCACTTGCCCGTTCCGTGCGAGGGATCCGCGATCACCGGTAGGTGGGTGAGACGCTTGAGGAGCGGGATCGCGTTCACGTCGAACGTGTTCCGGGTGTACCGCTCGAACGTGCGGATGCCGCGCTCGCAGAGGATGACGTTGCGGTTGCCGCGCGCGAGTACGTATTCGGCCGAGAGCAAGAGCTCCTCCACGGTCGCCGACATGCCGCGTTTCAAGAGGACCGGCTTCGCCTGCTCGCCGACCGCGTCCAGCAGCGAGTAGTTCTGCATGTTCCGCGCGCCGATCTGGAGGCAATCGGCGACGGTGGCGACCGCCTCGACGTCGCCCGGCGCAAGTACCTCGGTGACGACGGGAAGCCCACTGACCGCTCGCGCCTCGGCGAGGATCTCGAGGCCCTCCTCCCCCATGCCGCGGAACGTGTACGGCGAGCTCCGCGGTTTGAACGCGCCTCCGCGCAGCGCCGCGCCGCCCGCGGCGCGTACCGCGCGCGCGGTCTCGAGCGTGACCTCGCGGGACTCGACGGCGCACGGGCCCGCGATGACGGCCAGCGGATGGCCGTGGCCGACCGGGACGTCGCCGATGTGCACGACCGTGTCCTCGTCCCGATCGCGGTGCGCTCCGCGCCGGGCAGCGGCACCGGCGTGATCCCGAACTCTTTGATGCGCTCCACGACCGCATCGATCTCGTCTTTCGTCGCATCGCGTTTCATGACGACGAGCAACTAGGGCACCTTGCTCGGCGCGTCGCCTGGGAGGTCGACGGCCCACGACGGACGGAGCGAGCGGGCGCCGTGAAGAAAAACGTGTCGCACGTCGGCCTGCGTCTTCGGCGTATTCCACGCCATGAGCACGCGGACGCAACGCTCGAGCGACCCCGGCACGGGTATCTCGCGCCCGCAGATCAGCGGCACCTCCGTCCATCCCAGGCCGGCACGCGCGGCATCCGCCGGGAAGGCCGCGTTCAGGTCGTCGGTCACCGTGAACCAGATGTAACCGACGTCTTCAGGTCGCACCCCGTTGAGCCTGACGATGATGTTGAGCAGCTCGATGGTCGCGTCGTAGATCGTGCTGGCGTCGTTCCGGCGTGCGGTCGTCGCTCCGCGGATGCCGCGCACCGGCATCAGGCTCTCCCCGCGGCCGCGAGAGCGGCGACGAATCCGCGAAGCGCGTCCGGCCGTCCGTCCGCCGGTGCCGCAGACACCGCATCGAGCGCGGCGCTCCCGACGATGACCGCGTCGGCGACGCCCCGCAGCGAGGCGACGTGCTCCGGCGCGCTGATCCCAAACCCGACCGCGATAGGAAGCGACGTGTGACGGCGGACCCGGGCAACGAACTCCGCGACATCCGCGCCGAGCCCGCGACGCGCGCCGGTCACACCGGTGAGCGAGACGCAATAGATGAAGCCGCGTGCCCGCGGCACGAGTCGCGCGAGCCGCGCGTCAGGGGTCGTCGGCGCATAGAGGTCGATGCGGGTGACTACTTCCGGATCGAGCGCCGAGTCGAACTCCGCCGACTCTTCCGACGGCAGATCCGGAACGATGATCCCGGCTACGCCGGCCTGGGCCGCGTCCGTGGCGAAGCCGGCGAGCCCGCCGCGATGCCTAAAAAAAGGATTCGCGTAGCCCATGAGGAGCACAGTCGCGTCGCGCTCGCGCACGATCGTCGACGCCTCCGCGAGGCAGTCCGCGAGGCCGACCCCCTGGCGAAGGGCGGTCTCGCTGGCGCGCTGCACCGTCGCTCCGTCGGCGAGGGGATCGCTGAACGGCACGCCGAGCTCGAGGACGTCAGCCCCACCGTCGAGCGCGGCGCGCAGAAGGCCGGCCGTCGCGGCCCGGTCGGGATACCCGACCGTGAGATACACGGCGATCGCGAGTCGATTCGCGTCACGGGCTCGCGCGAACGCGCGGGCGATGCGCGCGCTGCCGGTCAGCGCCGTCGAGATGGTCACCGAAACGGACCCTCCCGCATCACGATCTCGAGATCCTTGTCTCCCCGGCCGGAGAGGCAGACCAGCACGGTCTGCTCGGCTCCTTCGCGTGCGATCGCCGGAAGCTCGGCGATGGCGTGGGCCGGCTCGAGCGCCGGGATGATGCCCTCGCTGCGCGAGAGAAGCGCGAACGCGTCGAGTGCCTCGCGATCGGTGCGCGCGACGTAGCGCACGCGTCCAGCCTGCGCGAGCGCCGCGTGTTCCGGGCCCACGCCCGGATAGTCGAGCCCCGCCGACACGGAGTGCGTCTCGCGGATCTGTCCCTGGTCGTCCTGGAGGACGAGCGTGCGCGAGCCGTGAAGAATCCCGACGGTCCCGCCGACGATGGATGCCGCGTGCTTCCCGCTCGCGATCCCTTCCCCACCGGCTTCGACGCCGACGAGCTTTACGGACTCGTCGTCGAGAAAGGCGCTGAAGATACCGATCGCGTTCGAGCCTCCCCCGACGCATGCAACCACGACGTCGGGCAGGCCGTCGACCATCGCGAGGGTTTGTTCGCGCGCTTCGCGGCCGATGACCGCCTGGAAGTCACGCACGATCGCCGGGTACGGGTGCGGGCCGATCGCGGACCCGAGCAGGTAATACGTGGTGCGCACGTTGGTCACCCAATCGCGGATCGCCTCGTTCACCGCGTCCTTCAACGTTCGGCTGCCCGCGTCGACCTCGCGGACCTCGGCGCCCAGCAGTTTCATGCGGAACACGTTCGCCTGCTGCCGGCGCACGTCGACACTGCCCATGTACACGACGCATTCGAGCCCGAGCAGCGCGCACGCGGCCGCGCTCGCGACGCCGTGCTGACCGGCCCCGGTCTCGGCGACGATGCGTCGCTTGCCCATGCGCTTGGCGAGGAGGGCCTGACCGACCGCGCTGTTGATCTTGTGCGCGCCGGTGTGCGCGAGGTCCTCTCTCTTGAGGAGGACGCGCGCGAGGCCGACCGCCGTTGCGAGGCGCGGGGCGTCGGTGAGCGGCGTGGGCCGACCGACCCAGTCGCGCAGCACTCGCGCCAGCTCGGCCTGAAATTCCGCATCCGCACGGGCCTCGAGCCATGCCGCTTCGAGCTCGGCCACGGCGGGCATGAGCGTCTCGGGCAGGTACTGCCCGCCGAACTCGCCGTAGCGCCCGGGCCTCGTCTTCGTGATCACGCGTGCACCGCCCGTTTGATCGACGCGATGCTCTGGATGAGCGGCGACGGGTCATCGGCCCGCATCAGCGCGGTGCCCATGAGCACCGCGTCGACCCGGGCGGGGAGCATGCGCGCGTCGTCGACCGAGGCAATGCCGGACTCCGCGACCAGGATCTGGTCGCGACGCACGAAGGCGCTGAGCTGCCGGACGCGTCCGATGTCGATCTCGATCGGGCGGCGCAGGTTGCGCGCATTCACGCCGACGACCGCGGCGCCGCTGGCCACGGCCCGGCCGAACGCCGCGGGCTCGTGTGCCTCCACGAGGACTCCAAGACCGAGCGCGCGCGCCCGGTCGATCATCCGGCGAAGGGTCGCGTCGTCCAGCGCCTCCGCGATGAGCAGCACGGCGTCGGCGCCGGCCGCGTGAGCCTCAACGAGCTGATATTCATCGACGATCACGTCCTTGCACAGGACCGGCACGTCGACGGCCTCCCGCACGGCGACCAGGTCCTCCATGGATCCTCCCCAGTGCCGGGGCTCGGTCAGGACCGAGATCGCGGACGCGCCCGCGCGCACATAGCCGCGTGCGACCGCGGCGGCGTCGGCGGCCTCGCCGAGAGCGCCGAGTGCGGGCGAGCGGCGCTTCACCTCCGCGATCACGGCGATACGATCTCGCCGCAGGCCGAGTGCCCACGCGAACGCCCGGACACGCTGGCCCTCATCGACGAAAAGCGTCCGGCGCTCGCTCGATCCATTCGCGAAGACGGGCATCCGCACCGCACGCCTCGCGTGGACGACCAACTCATCTTCTGGCACGCGCGCCTTCGCAGCCGCGACGTCAGCGCGGCGTTCCGCGATGACCTGCTCGAGAAAGTCACTCATGCCGTCGCGGCCTCCGCCGCGCCGACACGCTGGCTCACCGCGACGAAGCGAACGAGCGCATCGTTGGCCTCGCCGCTGTCGATTGCCTGAGCGGCGAGCCGCGCACCCTCGCGCATATCCCGAGCGAGTCCCGCGACATAGCAGGCGGCCCCGGCGTTCAGGAGGATCGCACCACGGGTGCCATCCTTCGCGCCGTCGAGGACACCCCGAGCCATCGCCGCGTTCCGCGCGGGGTCGCCACCGGTGATCTCGGCCCGCCCGACCGGCTTCACGCCGAGGTCTTCGGGCTCGATCCGTCCCTCGCGGACCGAACCGTCCCGGACCTCCCATGTCCGCGTCGGCAGCGAGGGGCTGATCTCGTCGAGACCGTCCTCGCCGTGAACGACGAGCGCGTGATCCGTCCCGAGCTCGGCCAGCACGAGGGCGATCTTCTCACCGAGCGCGGGCGACGGAACGCCGAGCAAGATGCGGCGGACGCCGGCGGGATTCGCGAGGGGGCCCAGCACGTTGAACACGGTACGGATGCCGATCTCGCGTCGCACCGGCCCCGCGTGACGCATCGCCGGGTGATAACGCGGGGCGAACATGAAGCCGATGCCGGCCTCGTTGACGCAGCGCGCGACCCCTTCAGGGCCGAGATCGATCTTCACGCCGAGCGCCTCGAGCACGTCGGCGCTGCCGCAGGCGCTCGTTGCCGCGCGGTTCCCATGCTTCGCCACGCGTCCGCCCGCGGCCGCCGTCACGATCGAGCTGACCGTTGAGATGTTGAAGCTATTGGAGCGATCGCCGCCGGTTCCGACGATGTCGATCGCGTCGGCCGTCACGCTCACGCGCACGGCGACCTCGCGAAGCGCCGCGGCGCACCCCGCGATCTCGTCGACGGTCTCGCCACGGATGTGAAGTGCCGCGAGCAAGGCCCCGAGCTGCGCCGGGGTGGCTTCGCCCGCCATCACTGACGCCATGGCCGAGCGCGCCTCGTCGCGGGTCAGCGTTCGACCGGCCGCGACGGCCCCGAGCGCTTCACGCGCGTCCAACGAAGTTCTCCAGCATCCGCATCCCGTCGGCGGTCATCACCGATTCCGGGTGGAACTGCACCGCCTCGAGCGGAAGCGTCAAATGCCGAAGCGCCATGACGACCCCGTCATCGCTGCGGGCTGTGACGACGAGGTCCGCCGGGAGCGTTTTCTCGTCGACCATCAAGGAGTGGTACCGCGTCGCCTCGGTGGGCTCGGGGATCCCCGCGAAGATTCCCTGGCCGTCGTGCCGCACGAGCGAGGTCTTTCCATGGCGCGGCTCGGGAGCACGCACCACCGACGCCCCGAACGCGACCGCCGCGCACTGCAGTCCGAGGCATACCCCGAGCGTAGGAATCCCCCGCTCCGGGCCCTCTCGCACGAGCTCGGGCGAGCGGCCGGCGGCCTCGGGTCGCCCTGGCCCGGGCGAGATGACCAGTCGGTCTGGGCGGGCGTCGAGCGCCGCGGGGAGCGCCGGATCGTCGGCGCGAAGCACCGTCACCTCCGCGCCGAGCGCACCGAACGCCTGCGCGAGGTTGTAGGTGAACGAGTCGTAGTTATCGACGAGCAGGACCTTGATCGTCATCGCAGAGCCTCAGCGCCGTCCACGAGCTCGACCGCGCGCAGGAGCGCCCGCGCTTTCGCCCGCGTCTCGAGCTCTTCCGCGGCCGGGTCGGAGTCGGCGACGATCCCCGCTCCCGCCTCGATGCGGCAGACGCCGTCCGCGATCACGGCGGTGCGGATGCCGATGCACGTGTCCATCCGGCCGTCGAATCCTAGATACCCGACCGCGCCGGCGTACGGCCCGCGACGATCGGTCTCGAGCTCGGCGATCCGCTCCATGGCGCGGATCTTCGGCGCGCCGGACACCGTTCCCGCCGGGAAGCAGGCCCGGAACGCATCCAGCGCGTCGAGACCGGCCGCGAGCTCGCCGTCCACGACGGACGTGAGATGCATGACGTGCGAGAAGCGGTCGACGCGCATGAGCTCGCGCACGCGCACGGTTCCCGCGCGCGAGACGCGACCGATGTCGTTGCGCGCGAGGTCGACGAGCATGACGTGCTCGGCGCGCTCCTTCTCGGATGCGCGAAGCTCGGCCTCCATGGCGGCGTCCTCGGTCTCGTCGCGGCCACGGGGCCGCGTCCCGGCGATCGGATACATGACGACGCGTCCGTCCTCGACGCGCACAAACGGCTCCGGCGATGCACCGACCAGCGCCGCCCCGGCGACGTCTATGAGGAACATGTAGGGGGACGGGTTGACGTGGCGGAGCGCCCGGTAGAGCGCGAGCGGTTCAGGCGACGGGCGCACGTCGAATCGCTGCGCGACGACGATCTGGATGCAGTCACCCTCCTGGATCAGCTGGCGGGCCTTCGCCACGCGTGCGCGGTATTCGTCGGCCGTTCCGTTCGCGGTCACCGTGCGCAGGGCATGCTCGGTCTGTGTCGGCAGCGAGATCGGCGCGTCGAGCGCGGCAAAGACACGAGCGATCCGACTGGCGGCACCCTCCCGCTCACCTTCGAGCTCGTGCGCGATGACGAGGAGCGAGTGCCGGACGTGGTCGAAACAGACGACCGTGTCGTAGATGGAGAACGCGGCCTCGGGCAGGCGAAGGACGTCGCGCGGCGCCACCGGAAGCCGCTCGAAGCGGCGAGCCGCCTCGTAGCTGACGTACCCGACGGCTCCGCCCGAGAAGCGCGGAAGCTCCTTCGCACCGCTCCGGTGGTAGCGCGCGGTCTCGCTGCGCAGGAGCGCCAGCGGATCGGTGTACGGGACGGCGCGTACGCCGCCGTCCTCAAGTATTGAAGCCACGCCGTCGCGAAACACGAGCGTCGCACGAGGAAGCACGCCGATGAATGAGTAGCGGCCCATCCGCTCACCGCCCTCGACGCTCTCGAGGAGGAAGGCGCCGCCGAGTGGGCGAAGCTTCGCGAACGCCGATACCGGCGTCTCGAGATCCGCGAGCCGTTCGCGCACCACCGGTACCAGTTCGCGCGCCTTGGTCGCCGCTGTCGTCACCGTCAGCACCACACGCCTCCAAACAAAAACCCTCGCCCGATCACGGGACGAGGGCTCGTGGTGCCACCCGATCTTGGTCCGCCATCGCTGGCGGACCCTCTGCCTCCGCAGTCACGGAGCGCCCGTTGATAACGGCGGGCTTCCGGGCACCCCTAATAACAATTCAGGGTGCCGTCTCACGGGATCCATTCGCGCCGCTTCCGCCGCCCGGGCTTCCACCTCTCCCCGGTTCTCTATCGGTTTCCGCTGCCTAATCGCTCCCGCTCGAGCGACGTTCGCTCGAAACTGTAGCACCGGGGGTAGGGTTCCCGGGGGTAGGGGCCCCCGACGGGGCAGGGGCCGCAGCATCCGGCTTTGGGCTCAAGCGGCCGCCGCTAGATTGAAAGGCGTGAGATCCGTTCGCGGCGGCGGCCGTCCCGCCGGGCCCATGGCGGTGCGCTCTAAGCTTCCGACCCACAGCGCCGCCGAGATCCGGGAGGTCCTCGCAGGCCTGCCCACGGCGACGGGCTACCGGGTTACGGTGAAGCCGCTCCGGTACCGGACGGCCCCGCATCTTCAGGCCTTCACCTACTGGGACGAGCCCGAGATCGTGCTGCAAGTTCCCGAACCCTTCCGGCCGTTCCGGGAAATGGTCGACCTCGGCGCAGACGGGACGCCGATCGTCCTCTTCCGTACGCGACGAGAGGTCATCCGGTTTCTCTACCTCCACGAGTTCTGCCACTGGTGGCTCTATCTGACGCACGGATGGGGCTCAAGCGCCGAGATCGCCTGTGACCGCTACGCCCTCGCGAACTACCGGCGGCGCGGGCCGGTGCGACCGCCCGCTGTTCGCTCCCGTGGTGATCGCGCCGCGTAGCTAACGCCGCGGGGCGCTCGCGATCTCGATGAGCCCCTCCAGGCTGGCGGCCGGGACATGAAGGCTGGTCGCGGTGATGACGAGGTTGTGATGTCTCACCAAGGCGTTGAGCTCGGCGATCGCGGCGAGGACCTCGGCGCGCACGCGACCGTCGGCTTCCTTCGTCAGCGCGAGCTCCGGCACGATGCGTTCGGCAGGAACGTGCTCGAGCAGCGCCTGACGTCGCGCCAGCCAGGCGAGATGCGCTCGAAGGCGCGTCACGATTCGGACGCGCCGCGCTGTGATCTCGCGCCGGAGGTCCGACCACAGCGGACGGGCGCCAGACGTCCGAAGGACGTGACGCGAAGCCCAGGCCTCGCCGGCCACGTCATCTGGATCAGGCGGGAGCGGCTGGCCTTCGCCGGGTAGTCCCGATAGCTCGCCCGCGTCGCGCAGCTCGCGGATCCGAGCTTCCACTCCTCGCTCGTTGCGGCGGAGCTTCGACTCGGTCGTTTCGTCCGTCAGGCGAGGCGCTCCACGACGGCGCCGGAGGAGGTCACCGCGACGGCGGTCGGCACGAGCACGACCCCGTACTTGCGCGCGAGCTCCGGACGCCGCGACACGTCGACCGTCACGACGGTGCGCCCGGACGCCCGAAGCTCGGCCTCGAGCGAACGGCAGTCCGTGCACAGCGGGTGCGTGAACTCCACGACGATCTCACCGCTGGCAGCCGAGGCGCCGAGCTCCGCGAGGTCCACGGAGTCGATCTGTCGCGCGCGAACACCACGGACGCGCGCCGCAAAGCGGTAAATCTCGCACCCGACGCAGAGACCGGTGATCGCGGCAAGGAGCGCGAGCGCGGCGACGATGAGACCGAGCGCGAGGCCGAGCACGTCCAGGCGGACGAGGTACGAGATCGTGGCGGCGCTCAGGAATACCGCTCCGACGACGTTAGCGAACCGGGGCGGACGGCTGTCCTCGATCGGTCCCTCGCCGATGCGCGGCTGGATCACCTCGAAGTACAGAAGACAGGGGATGCAGTAGCGGCGCCCGAAGGCGAGACCAATCGCGAGCTGACCCGCGAGCACGCCGAAGATCGGCCACCAGCCGGTGATCGCCGCGAGAAGGGAGAGCGTCCCCACGATCGCCTGATTCGTCCGCGGCGCGCGCGCGTCGATCACGTCGGTGTCGCGATACGGGTCGGCTTTTCGGATCATGCTTCTGCGGTCCCCCTTGAATTCCGAGTTTAGCCCTCGGAATTCGCGGGGGCGCTAATTGTGTGCGAGAGGCACAGTCGCCAGAGCCGTGTAGCGGGGGCCTTTTGGCGACAGGACGCTCTGGACCACCGCGATCTCCTCGACCTCGAACCGGAGGCTCGGGATCGAAAGTTCGTCGAGCACGGCGGCGACCGTCTTTGCCTCCGCGGCGCTCGCGTCCTCGGTGATGCGGGCCAGCGTCAAATGCGGCGCGAGGGGCCGGTCGTCGAAGCGGAGGCCCCGGCTCCGTAGACCTGCGGACACGCCCGCGCCGAGTTCGAGCACGCTCGGCGCGCCCTCGGCGATCCCGATCCAGGCTACGCGCGGACGACCTCGCTCCGGAAATCGGCCGGCGCGGTCAAACGCCAGCGTGAACCGTGAGACGGGTGCCGCGGCCTCCCTCGCGGCGGCGGTGACATCGTCGAGCCGCTCATCAGGAGTCTGGCCGAGGAACGCGAGGGTCAGATGCAGGTTCTCGGGTTTCACGCGGCGCAGCGCGGGGAGCGACGTCGGCAGGATCTCGAACGCGCGCGCCGCGAGGTCAAGCGGCAGCGGTATGGCGACGAAGAGGCGCACGCCGGCGACGGTACTGCGGGCGTTAGTTAGAAGGAGGCGGCTCGGACCTGGTCACCGACGAGGAGAGCCAGGAAGGCGACCGCGAGTACGGCCGTGAACGCCCACAGGGCCGCGACGCGCGCGGGCTCACTGCGCTCGACACGGGCAAGTGTTGTAGCAAGAAGGTCGGCCATCGCCACGTGTTACAAGCAATTGGCGTGCCGAATGTTGCGGGTGAGCGCTTGCTAAGCCGGTGTCGGTGCTGGCGCGGGCCCTTTGCCCTTTTCACCCTTTTCACGGCGGCGCTCTTCTCCGGCCGGGGCGCCCGGCGGCGTCTGGTCCGGTGTCGAAGCGGCGACAGGTACGCCCGTGTCCGTATCACCGTCGAAGAGCTTGTTGAACTCATCTGACTCGAGCGTTTCCTGCTCGATGAGCTTGCTGACGACGAGGTCCAGCTTGTCGCGGTTGTTGGTCAGGACTTCGTACGCGCGCTGACGGGCGCGGTCGACGATGTCGTGGACCTCGGAGTCGATGATCTTCGCGACGTCCTCGGAGTAATTGCGCTCCTCCTGGATCTGCCGGCCAAGGAAGATGAGCTCGTCGGTCTTCCCGTACTGGAGCGGCCCGAGCTTCTCGCTCATGCCGAACTTCGTGACCATCTGGCGGGCCATCTCGGTCGCCT
>VBEY01000167.1 GCA_005889295.1 Chloroflexota bacterium
GATGAGGACGGGCTCCGGCGGCACCTCGACGCGCACGGATCCGGCATCGTCCACGAACTTCCGCGTGTAGAGGCGGTGGTAGAGGCCGCTCTTCGCGAGCAGCTCGGTGTGCGTGCCCTCCTCGACGATCCGGCCCCGGTCCAGCACGAGGATCCGATCCGCGCGCTCGACGGTCGAGAGCCGGTGCGCGATGACGATCGTCGTGCGGCCGCGCATAAGACGGTCGAGCGCCTGTTGCACGAGGAATTCGCTCTCGTTATCGAGCGAGCTCGTGGCCTCGTCAAGCAGAAGGATCCGCGCATCGCGAAGGATCGCTCGCGCGATCGCGATGCGCTGCCGCTGCCCGACTGAGAGCCGGACGCCCCGCTCGCCGACGATTGTCTCCATGCCTTTGGGCGTCCGCGTGATGAACTCGGTCGCGTTGGCTGCTCTGGCCGCGTCCTCGATCTCTGCTGACGTCGCGTCGAGCCGGCCGTAGCGGATGTTTTCGCGAATCGTGTCGCCGAAGAGGATGGGCTCCTGCGGAACGACCGCGATCTGCTCGCGCAGAGACCGGATCGTGACCTCGCGGATATCGCGCCCATCGACGCACACCCGACCCGCAACCGGGTCGTAGAAGCGGCCGACGAGATTAACGAGGGTGGTCTTCCCCGCCCCGGACGGCCCGACAAGGGCCGTCGTCTCGCCCTCGCGGAACGCGGTCGACAGCGATTCGAAGATCAATGGGCTGCCGCCCCCAGGCGCCCCTGCCCCTGCCTCCCCGTACCTGAACGAAACCTTGTCGAACTCGATCTCCCCTCGGATCGGCCCGATCGCCACGGCACCGGGGAGGTCGCGGACCTCGGGCTCCGTGTCGAGCAGCGCGAAGATCCGATCGGCGGCACCGAACGCCTGCTGAATGCCGGTCCACTGGCTTGCGAGACCGCCGACGGGCCCCGCCACCATCCCCATGTAAAGGAGGAATGCGACGAGCTGCCCTTGCGTGAGCTCGCCGGCGGCGACCTGATGACCGCCGTACCAGAGGACGACGATCGACGACGCGAAACCGAGGAAGCCGATGGCCGGGAACATGATCGCGCCGATGCGCGAACGCTCGATGCTCTTCTGGAACATCACGAGAAGCTTCTCGTGGAACCGTTTCGCCTCGTAATCCTCACGCGTGAACGCCTGGACCACGCGCACCTCGGCGAGCGCCTCCTGCAACACGCCAACCGCCTCGCCCTGCGCGTCCTGCGCCGCGCGCGAGATGTCACGGATCTTTCGGCCGAGGTACTGACCAATGATCCCGATCGGGGGTGCGACGACGAGCGTGAGGAGCGCGAGCCGCCAGTTCATCAAGAAGATGATGGTTACGCCGCCGACCAGCGTGAGGACCTGGCCGAGCACCTGGATGATGGTCTGCGTGACGACGCCATGCACCAGAGTCGCATCGCTCGTCACATGTGACATGAGGTCGCCCGTCTTGCGGACGTTGAAGAAGGACAGCGACATGCCCTGGAGATGGTTCACGATCGCCATCCGAAGATCGAAGATGACCTTTTCCCCCGTCCACGCCATGACGAATTGACGGACCCCGTCGATGACGGCTCGTACGAGCAGGACCACGATCAGGACGACGACGAGCTCGTCGAGAAGCCCGGGCTCCTTGAAACCGAGGTCGAGGACCCGCTGCACGATCTGCGGCCACACCAGACCGAGCGCGGTGGCGATGACGAGAAGCGCGGCCGCGAGCGCGAGGTTCCAGCGGTACGGGCGGACGAATCGGAGCAGCCGTCGGTACATCGCCACCGTCGGTCGCTTCTTCGCCATGTCACCGCGCTGGCCCCACATGAACATGTGGACGCCGCCTCCGCCCATCGGGATCATCACTTCCTTAAACGCTAGCCGATGGGATCAGGGACGCAGCCACACTGTGCCGAAATACTCGATTCCGGTGTACCCGACGAGGCGCGCGGTGGCGGCGTTGGGCCGGTCGGCGAACAACAGGGGTACGCGCAGCGCCTCGGTCCGAGCGATCTTCGAGACCTGCTTGTAGAGCTCGGCGCGCTTGTTTGGATCCGCATCGCCGCGCGCCTTCCGGACCAGCCCCACGATCAGCGATCCGGCGGACGGGTCGTCCCTTCCGTACAGCGGCCAGAAGACGTCGTCGGGATCGAGGCCCAGCACGGTGGTGTCGAGCGTGAGCGTGGTCTTCGCATCGCGGAGCGCCGTCGGATCGACCGCGCGCAGACGAGCGACGATGCCGATCTTGCCGAGGTCCGCCGCGATCGACTGGGCGACCCGTTGTGGATCGGGATACGCGGCGGTCGGCGTGCTTGGATACGCCAGGTCGGTGGAGATCGGCGTCACCACCCGCGCGTCGGCGAGGGCCTTGCGCGCGGCGTCGGTGTCGAGCGCGGCAAATTCGACGACGCTGTCGTCGTAGCCGAGCGAGCCCGGCGGCACGACCTGCGTCGCCGGGCGTGAGGTGCCGGCATAGACGGTCGAGAGAGCGTTCCGGTTCACCGCCATCGCCACCGCGCGTCGGGCCTCGGGTCGATCGAACGGCGCCACGGTGGCGTCGAAGCCGAGCGAGGCCAGAGCCGCGTCCTTTCTTGGACTCACCACGAGGCTCGGGTCGCTCCGGGCGCCGGACGCCTGCGCAATCGGTAGATCGAGCGCCACCTCCGCGCGCCCCGCGCGCAGCTCCGCGAGTCGCGACGTCGCATCTCGAACCGGCCGCAGGACGAGACCGTCGAGGTACGGGAGCTGCTTCCCCGAGGCGTCACGACGCCAGTAGAGGTCGTTTCGCCGAAGCGTGAGCGTCCCGTCCGGCGCGAGGGCGGCGGCGGATGCCGCGAAGGGCCCGGTCCCCGAGTTGTTGGGGAGCGCGATCGCGGCCTGCGGCGCGGCGAGATGCGCAAGGAACGGACCGAAAGGCGCGCGCAGGTCGAAGCGCACTGTCCGCGCGTCGACAGCCTGAATCCCCACGAGCGCGGGCGGATCGTCGAAGAGCGCCCGGTATGCCGGCGCGCTGGCTGTCCGTCCTCGCTCGAAGCTCGCGGCGACGGAGGACGCGTCGAGCGGACTGCCGTCGTGAAAGCGGACGCCGTCGCGGAGCATGAAGATCCACGTCGCTCCGTCGTTGGCCATCTGCCAGGACGAGGCCAGGGCCGGCACGATCCGCGAAGTCGCCGGGTCGACCTCGACGAGCGTCTCGAAAATCTGGCGTGTGGCGATGAGCGAAGCGGGGTCGGCGTTCCAAGGGTCGAAGGACGTCACCTCGGCCGGTAAGGCGACGCGAAGCGTGCCCCCCGTTTGCGCCCCGGTCGGCGCGGGCGTCGCGGTCGCCGGCGCCACCTGACAGGCGACGCCGAACAAGAGCGCGAGCGCGAGGGTGGGAACGCGCGGCACGAGACCTAGTGTGTCTTGAGACGGGGGTCGAGCGCGTCGCGCAGGCCGTCGCCGATGAGATACAGACAGAGCACGGTGAGGAAGATCAACACACCCGGGGAGACCACGAGCCACCACGCACGAACGAAATACGAGACTGCGTTGGTGAGGAGGTTGCCCCAGGTCGGCGTGGGCGGAAGGATGCCCAGACCCAGGAAGCTGAGTGCTGACTCGAGAAGGATGATCGCGCCAATGTCGATCGCGGCGAGCACGAAGATGAGAGGCAGCACGTTGGGCAGGATGTGACGAAACATGATCCGCCTGTCCTTCGCACCGATGGTCCGCGCGGCGGTCACGAACTCCCGTTCTCGGAGTGCGAACGTTTGGCCCCGCACGAATAGCGAGATGCCGGTCCAGTTGAGCAGACCGATGATCACGATGAGGGTCAGCGGCCCGGGCTGCCACAAGGCGGCGATGATGAGCAGCAGGTAGAGCTGTGGGATCCCATTCAGCGTGGTGATCACCCAGGTGATGGCGTCATCGAGCGGGCCGCGGAAGTAACCGGCGCTGAGTCCAAGGCTCACGCCGACGGTCAGGTTGACGAGCGCGGCGACGAATCCGACCGTGAGCGAGATCCGTCCGCCGTACAGGAGGCGCACCACCTGGCTACGGCCGATCTCGTCCGAGCCGAGCAGATACGCCGGATTCTCGAAGGTCGGTTTCTCGTACGTGTGAAGGAGATCCTGCTGCTCGAACCGGTAATGGAAGACGTAGTCGGAGAACAGCGGCGCCGCCAGAGATAGGGCACCGAGGATCAGGAGGATGATGAAAGCCCCGATCGTCAGCTTGTCCCGCCGCAGCTTCCACCAGGCATTGCTCCAAAGGCTCCGCGACGGCCGCGCCAACGACGGCGGCGCGAGGACCCCCACCGTCGCCGTGGTGGTCGCCACTACCCGACCTTGATCCGCGGGTCGACGATGGCGTAGGTCAGGTCGCGCAGGAGGTAGCTCAGCACGAGCAATGTGCTGGTGAACATCACGCCCGCCTGCACGATCGGATAGTCCTTCGCGATGGCCGCCTGGAACGTGAACTGCCCCACGCCCGGCCAGCTGAAGACCTGCTCGATCACCAAGGCGCCGCCGACCAGCGCGGCGAGGATCCCTCCGAGCGCGGTCACGACCGGGATCAGGGCATTCCTGAGCGCGTGCACGTACACGACCGTTCGTTCACGCAGGCCCTTGGAGTGGGCCGTGCGAACGAAGTCCTGCGCGAGGACATCGAGGGTCTCCGTCCGGAGGATCCGTGAGTAGTTCGCGATCCCGGTGAGCGCGAGGACGAACGCCGGCAGGATCATGTGTTTGATCCGGTCGGCGATGTCCCACTGATCGTGGCCGACGGTGAGCATTCCGATGCTCGGAAGCCACCTCAGGTTCACCGCGAACAGGATGATGAGGATCAGGCCGAGCCAGAAAGCGGGCACCGCGTGCCCGGCGACTCCGAAAATGCGGATCGCGCCATCGACCCAGCTGCCGCGCTTGAGCGCTGCGAGCACGCCCAGGGGCACCCCGATGATGAGCTGAATAAGGAGCGCCACCAGGGCGAGCTGCAGCGTGTTGGGAAGGCGCTCCATCAACATGACGAATGCGTCGCGGTGGTAGATCAGCGACTCGCCGAAGCTGCCGCGAAAGATGTTCGTGACCCAGTCGACGTATTGGAGCGGCATGGGTTTGTCGAGCCCGTACGCATGGAGAAGGCGGAGATAGTCCTCCTGTGTGAAGTCTTTGATCCCGAACGTGAAGAGGCGGATCGGGTCCCCCGGCGAGAGCCTCGCGATGGCGAACGTGATGATCGAGATTCCAATGAGGGTGGGGACGGCATATACGAGGCGCCGGATGATGAAGTCGCGCAACGCTCCTCCCCCTGATTAGGAGGGGCACCCTTGCGGGCGCCCCTCCCCTCTCAGTCCGCTATTGCTTGATCCACCACGTGTGCACGTTCCAGATCGCGCTGAACGAACCCGGATCGAAGGCTTGCAGCGTCTTCTGCGCGCCGACGAGCACGTTGTTCGCGTAGCCGAAGTTGTACGGCTGATTCTCATTCAGGATCTTGTTGAAGGTCTCGTACTGCGCCTTGCGGGCCGCGGTCGAGCAGTCTCCGTTCGTCGGATTACGACCCTGCTCGATGGCCTTGTCCATCGCCGCGTCCTTGAAGCCCGTGAAGCCGAAACCGGTCGTGCCCTTGGCGCGGTCGGGGATCTGGCTCGAGTGCCAGATCTGGTACGGGTCGACGTCGCCGCCAAGCGACCACCCGATGATGTTCGCTTCGATGACGGGATCGCCCGTCGTGAGCTTGGTTACGAGGCCCTGGAACGCCTCCGGCGCGGACTTCGCGTCGATGCCGAGCTGCTTGTATTGCTCGGCCGCCACCTGAGCCAGAGTCTCACGCTCCTGATTACCCGAGTTCGTGGTGATGGTCATCGCGAACTTCTTGCCGTCCTTCGCGAGGATGCCGTCGGATCCCTTGACCCAGCCCGCATCGGTCAGGAGCTGCTGCGCCTTCGCTTTGTCGTACTTGTATGGCTCGAGTGGCGAGCTCGGGTAGGCCCACTGGACGGGCACGTGGTGCGCGACCTGCTTCGTCGCCTCTCCGAAGACCACTGCCTTGATGACCTGGTCCATATCGATGCCGTACGCAAGGGCCTGGCGGACACGCTTGTCCGCGAATGCGGGCACCGTCGGGCTCAGGGTGTTCCAGCTGATGAACGTGTAGCCGAGGTTCTGGTACTTCGTGATCTTGATCGTGTCGACGGTCTGCATGTCGGCGAGGTCCTTGGGCTGGATGTTGCCCCAGGTGATCTCGCCGGTCTTGAGACCGTTGGCGATCGCCGTCTGGTTGGCGACGACCTTGTAGATGTACTGGTCCACATTGGGTGCGCCCTGCCAGTAGTCGGGGTTCTTGTTGAGGATGACCTGGTCGCCCTTCCGCCACTCGGAGAACTTGAACGCGCCGCTGAAGACCGTCGGCGCCGTGTTCTCGGGCGCCGTGTCGATCTCGTCCTTCGAGCTGTCGGTGACGTACTTACCGAAGACCTGGGTCGGCAACGTGTACCCGTTGAGGTCGATGATCGCCGGGCAGCTGATCTTGGTCAGCTTGACCGAAAACTTCTTCGGATTGGCGCTATCGATCTTTACTCCGGAGATCTCTTTTGCCGTGCCCGTGCAACCCGACGAGGAGGAGCCGACGCAGTAGTCGAGGAATCCCTCGACGTCCTGGAAGTTCGACTTGCGCACCGTCTTCTGCGACTTGCCGACGGCCTTGATTCCGGTCAGCCAGTCCTGCGCGATCACCGGCTTGCCATCGGACCAGTTCGCTTTGGCGTTGATCTCGAACGAGTACGTCAGTCCGTCCTGCGAGATGCTGAAGGTCGCCATCTTTGGCTTCGGCTCACCGTTCTTGTAATCCTGCTGGATGATGCCGTCGTAGATGAGGTTGATGATCCGGCTCGATGCCGTGTCCGCCGAAAGGATCGGCTGGATCGTGGCGATGTCCGAGATGGTCGCCTCGACGATCCGACCACCCTGCTGCGGCTTCTCCGACGTGGCTGCTGTCGGGGTTGGGCTCGCGTTCCCTTGCCCGCCCGGCGTGCACGCCGTGACGAGCAGAAGGGTCCCGGCGAAGCCCGCGATGAGCGTCCTTAAGCGCTTTTGCGTCATGCCCCTCTCTGGCTCCTTTCCAATGCGAGAACTTCGCGAGTCTAGGCAAAGTCCGTCCGCCAGGCTGGCGAACGTCCCCGCCTTGCTATACCGGCGTACGGCCGAAGCCGTTCGGCCGATCAGGAGGAGGACCTGTCGGCGCGCATACTCGCCGATCGAATGCGCGGCTTAACCATCGCACTGGCGGCGCTCCTGGTGACCGGTGGCTGCGCGCCGCGGGCAGCCCCCGACCCGGTTACGGCGCTTCACGAGCACGGTCCCGATACCTCGCTTCGCTGCGCGGATCCGACGGCTCCGCTCGGTGCGCTTCCCCCGGCGCTGCCCGCTTGGTGCGTGACTCTCACGGCCGGCGTGAATAGCGCGATGCGAGGTGTGAATAGCTGGACTGACGACTTTGCGAGCGGAGTGGTGAACGGGCACATCTCATCGGACTACCGCGTCTTCGAGCTCGCCCGGGAGCGAACGTCGTCGGTGTTCAAAACGCAGCATTTCGCGCACAACGGGCACTGGATGGTGGACGTCGCCGGGCACGGCGCACCCCCAGGCGTCTACGAGGGATCCGCCGCGGACTTTGCAATAGGCCCGAACAACGGCGGCGCGCTGATGCGGCCCGAAGCCGGATTTCAGTTCGTCGACGGACGCCTGGTGATCGAGGTCGACGTTGCGTCAGGCATGACCGCGTACGGCGACCGGATGTGGCCTGAGATCGTCGTCACCACGGCGGAAGCGCCGACGGCACAGGAGACCAACGGGTGGTACGCGGCCGGGATCTTCGGAGGCTATCCCG
>VBEY01000318.1 GCA_005889295.1 Chloroflexota bacterium
CATCGATCGACTCGATCGCGGGGGCTGACTCCGATAGGCGATCTCCTTTGCCTTGGGGGCGACGGCCCTGACCGTCCGGCGCGCCGCCTGCACGGTCGGACGCACGGCCGGCGGGACCTTCCTGAGGAGTTCCGAGGCGGAGCTTTCAGTGGATGTTGGCATCGGTCGATCCTTTCTCGCGACATATGCCGAGGATGACGGCGACGAAGAGCAGCTGATTTGCCTCCCTGCGCCATAGCGACGAACAAACGCCCACGGAATCGACAAACGGGTGACGTCCGAACGACCTTTGAGATAGACCACTTGACAGTCCCTCCTCGTCAGCCAGACGTCCAAGCGATTATGTTGACCCCTGGTTGACTGCCCGCTCTAGATGTGCGCAAATGACCGGCGATCCGGGGTCGGGCCAAGGATCGGGAGGGTCTTCTGACCGCCATCCAGCTCGTGGTTGGCAGCCGTACCGGCCGCCGCCCCGGACGAACCGGGATCGCCCTGGTCGTCGCCGCGATCGTCGCGCTGACCTTGCAGGTCGGAGCGCGCCCCGCCGCCGCGGCGGCTAGCACCTTCATCCAGTACACGTACAGCGGATCTGCCGGCTCACGGACCTATTACGTGTACACGCCCGTGAACTACACGACCGGTCAGCGCGTGCCGCTGATCGTGATGCTCCATGGATGCGGCGGAAACGCCGTCGACTTTTCGAACACGACCCAGATGAACGCGCTCGCGGACAGCAAGCAGTTCATCGTCGTCTATCCGCAACAGTCCTCCACCTACAACGGGTGCTGGGTGTGGGCCGGTTTGGCGAACCAAGCCCGCGGGGCCGGTGAGCCGGCGATCATCGCGGGCATCACCCAGACCGTGATGGCGGACGCGGCGCACTGGAATGTCGATCCCAGCCATGTCTACATCGTTGGCTTCTCCGCGGGCGCCGGAATGGCCGTCGTCATCGCCGCTACTTACCCCGACCTCTACGCCGCGATGGGCGAATCAGCGGGTTACGAGTACAAGGCGCTGACCAATGGGACCGTTGGGCCGTATCTCCCCAACGGGGGCCCGGATCCGATCCTCCAGGGAGCGGCCGCGTACAGCGCGATGGGATCGCACGCGCGGGTCGTTCCGGTGATCGCCTTCCAGGGGACGCAGGACACCACCGTCCCTCCGATCAATGGCGACCAAGTCGTCCGCCAATGGATGGAGACCGATCGCCTCGCCTCCGGGGGCACCTACAACGGGTCCTTCAGCGCGCCGTCGGGGACGGTCGCGGGGCAGGTGCCGGGAGGCCGCGCCTATACCGTCCGCACGTGGAACGATCCCGCAAGCAGTGAGGTGGAGGAGTACTGGACGGTCACCGGAATGGCGCATGCGTGGTCGGGCGGTTCCACGACCGGCAGCTATGCGGATCCGTCTGGTCCAAGCGCCTCGCAGAACATGTACACGTTCTTCATGGCGCATGTCCTCGTCCTTCCCCCGCCACCGCCGCTGCAGATCGCAGCGGTCGCGGTTGGTAACGTCGGTGCGACCTCTGGGGTAGTCACCTGGCAAACGAACAACGCCGCGAGTAGCCGAGTGGACTATGGAACGACCACGTCGTACGGCAGCGCGGTCAGCGACCCGGCACTGCTGACGAGCCACTCGCTGACGCTCTCCGGCCTAACCAGCAACACGACATACCACTTCCAGGTGACGAGCGTGGATGGAGTCGCGCAGACGCAGTCGAGCGCTGACGCCGCCCTCACAACGACAGCGCCCACCATCTACAACCTTTTCGTTAGCGCGGCCGCGAACCGCTCGAGCGCGTCGGCGCTCCAAGCCCAGACGGTCGGCGGCACCGTCTACGTCTTCGTCAGCCCCGAGTCAGGCGTGACCAGGGTGCGCTTCTGGCTCGACAACCCCCAGATGGTGGGCACGCCACGACAGACAGAGGCCGCGATCCCAAGCGGTCAGCACAGCATCACCACGGCAGTCGATCGGGCCGGTGGGACGGATGTCGTCACCTCGACCTTCACCGTCTCGAACAATGCTCCGCCGCCTCCACCTCCTCCGCCGCCATCCGCGTTCTCGCTCCAGGTGAGCCCCGCTCCCGATCGCTCCGGCGCGGGAGCACTGCAGGGCGGGACCGTGAGCGGCACCACTTACGTGTTCGTGTCACCCGCGACCGGGGTGACCCGCGTGCGCTTCTGGCTCGACAACCCCCAGATGACGGGCACGCCACGACAAACAGAAGGCCTCGCCCCCTGGGACTTCGCGGGCACCGCGGGCAACGGGACTGCCAATCCCTTTGGCACGACCGCGCTTGCGAACGGCCAGCACACCATCACCGCGGCGGTCGACAAGAGCGCTGGCGGGACGGATGTCCTGAACGCGACCTTCACGACCTCCAACCCCTAGGCAGGACCCGCCTCCGAACCCAGCTCATTGATTCCTTGACGCGTAGGCGTACGCTGTCGCGCGTCGGGCGCCGCGGGAAGGGCGGGATGGTTACCGCGACGCAGGGTCTGGTCCACTTCGTTTGCCTTCACGTACTTTGCCCTGTGTCCGCGCGCCTCGTCCAAGGCGCTCGCGTCGTAGAGGCGATGTCGTGAGCGCCGCGCGGCGGCTCCCTTCCATCCTGCTTTCGACCGCGCTCGTCATCGTCGCTACCGCGGTGTGGCCGCTGGCGGCCGATGCCGCGACGTACGACATCCTCGTGAGCGCTTCGACGACTCGCTCAGGGGCGACACCGCTCCAGGGAAAGACCGTCAGCGGCACCATCTATGTCTTCGTCAGCCCCGAGACCGGAATCACGCAGGTTCGCTTCTATCTCGACGATCCGCAGCGGACGCGCACTCCGATCAGAGTCGAAAACATCGCCCCCTTTGACTTCGCCGGCACCGGAGGCAACGGGGCGGCGGGCCCCTACGGCACGACCGCGCTCGCAAACGGCCAGCACACGATCACGGCGGCGATCGATCGAAGCGGCGGGACCGACGTAGTTACCTCGACCTTCACGGTCGCGAACAATGTCCCGCCTCCTCCTCCGCCCTCCGGGTACTCGCTGCAGGTGAGCTCCGCTGCCGATCGCTCGAGTCCCACGCCAGTACAGGGCAAGACCCTCACCGGCACCATCTACGTGTTCGTGTCCCCGGCGACCGGCGTGACCCAGGTCAGGTTCTGGCTCGACAACCCGCAGATGACGGGCACGCCAAGGCAGACCGAGAACACCGCGCCCTGGGACTTCGCGGGCACCGCGGCGAATGGGACGGCGAACCCCTTCAACGCGGCGCAGCTGAGCGGACAGCACTCGATCACCGCGGCGGTAACTCGAAGCGGCGGCACGGATGTGCTGACCTCGACATTCACCGCCGGCACCAGCAGCGGGACGGTGTGTTCGCCCGTGCCCTGCTCGCAGGTCAAGGTCGCTCTCCCGTACGTTCTCGATTTCGGACAGGACCACGGCAAGATCCTGGATAAGAACGGGGTCGGCACGGGTTTCACGTGGATCGATAAGCCGACCAGCGGCACCG
The DNA here is from genome assembly GCA_005889295.1 of Chloroflexota bacterium. Taxonomy (GTDB): domain Bacteria; phylum Chloroflexota; class Limnocylindria; order P2-11E; family P2-11E; genus 3-1-20CM-2-70-9. Next base: position 3,507 of record VBEY01000318.1, read on the forward strand.
GCTACATCCCGGCAAATCTGATGACCGGGACGGGGACGCTGCAGATCACGACAACTGCTGGTATCCAGTATCTGACGAGCAACTCGCTCGACAACGGGCTCGCTGTGGGCATCGATGCCCCGAGCCAGGTGTCGCTCATCAGCACCACGCTGGTGAACGTGCCCGCCGGGACAGGCGCAGGTGAGCAGGCCGGGCTCTGGTTCGGCGTCGACGAGAAGAACTACGTCAAGCTGGTGGTGGTCTCGACCTCGACGGGCCCGCAGATCCAGTACTACATGGAGGTCGCGGACGCGACCTCGGGGTCGAACCAACGACGAGGTGACTGCGGGAGTATTCACCGCGCCGGGCGAGTTCTTCAGCTTCGACGCGGCGGGGATCGACCCGGCCATCGGCACACGAAGCTTCGGCGGTGTGTTCGCAAGTCATCGCAACGGCCCGGCCTCCCTGACCTACAGCTTCGATGACTTCTCCGTCACTGCGGTGGCCGGCCCACCGCCACCACCGCCGCCGGGAGGGGTCCAGTTCACGCGGGTCTCGTTCGCGGTGCCGAATCCGACCTCGATGGCGTGGGGACCAGATAACCGCCTCTACGTGAGCGAGATCTTCGGGACGATTCACGCGTTCACGCTGAACCTGAGCGGGCAGCCGACCGCCGATCAAGTGATCACAACGCTCGGCAGCCGGCTCACCCTGGGCCTGACGATCGATCCGCTGTCAACGCCCAACAACGTGATCCTGTGGGTCTCGCACTCGAACCCGTCGACCAGCGCCGGCCAAGCGAACTCCGGGATCATTTCGCGCCTGCAGGGGCCGGGCTTCGCGACGCGAACCGACGTCATCACCGGCCTCCCGCGCGCGATCGCGAACCACGCCACCAATTCGATCCACTTCGGCCCCGACGGCAAGCTCTACATCGCACAGGGTGGGAACACCGGGGCAGGCGCGCCGAACACCGCCAACACCGAGTTCGGGACAATGGCGGAGCAGCCGCTCTCGGCCGCGCTGCTCGTCGCCGATGTGCGCAATCCGACTTTCGATGGCTCGTGCAACAACACTTCGGACATCTTTGGCCCGCCGCCATGCGACGTCCAGGTCTACTCGAGCGGGCTCCGAAACATGTACGACTTCGTCTTCCACAGCAACGGTTCGATCTACGGGCCTGACAACGGGCTGGGCGTGACCGGTTCCTACCCGCCGCGACCCACTCCGCCGTGCACTGGCTTCGGCGACACGCGTCTCTGGACCCAGGGCGGGAACAACCCTGGTGAGCAGCCAGACCTGTTCCAGCGCCTCCAACCGGGCAAGTACTACGGCCACCCCAACCCGTATCGCAACGAATGCGTCTTCAAGGACGGGAGCTATCAGGGCGTGTCGCCTCTGCCGAACTACCAGCCGCCGATGTACAACCTCGGCGCGCACAAGTCGGCGGACGGCGCTATCGAGTACAAGGCCGATGCGTTCTGCGGGGCGCTCAAGAACAACGTGCTGCTCACCAACTACTCCGTGGGCGACGACGTGACGGCGCTGCGTATTTCGTCAGACGGTCTCTCGGTCGCTAGCTCGAGCAGCATCGCGGGCGGATTCAACGATCCCCTACCGCTTGCGCAAGGTCCCGACGGAACCATCTACGTCGGCGAGAACAGCGGCAGCAAGGTGACCGAGCTGGTTCCCGCGCCACTCGGCTGCTGGCGGGGGAGGCAGCCCCTGCCACTGCAGCTGCTCGATGCCGGCGGAGCCGCGCTGGGCGGCAAGCTGTACGTGGTCGCCGGCAAGACCGCGTCGGCGCACCAGTCGAAGGTCTACGTGTTCGACCCGGGGACGAACCAGTGGTCGAGCGCCCCTGACCTGCCTGGGGTCGGCGTGGAGAACCCGGCGGTCGTCGCGCTCGCGGGGAAGCTGTATGTGTTCGGCGGAGGAACGGACGCGTTCTCCGGCGCCGTCACGAACGCGGCGGCCTTCGATCCCGCGACGTCGACGTGGACCGTTCTCGCTCCGATGCCGACGGCACGTCAGGGCCCCGGCGCCGGCGCGATCGGCACGAAGATCTACGTGGCCGGAGGGATGGCCGGCAACGGTGCATCGCTCACCACGCTCGAGGTCTATGACCCGGCGACGAACAGCTGGACCACCGCCGCGCCGATGGGAACTCCACGCGACAACCCGGGAAGCACAGCGCTGGGCGGCAAGCTCTACGTCTTCGGCGGCCGGATCCGCAACGCCGACGGGTCCACGACGAACGGCACGCTCGCGACGGTCGAGGCCTACGACCCCGCGACGAACACGTGGACCGGGCGCGCCTCGATGCCGACCGGTCGCCGCACGAGCATCGTCGGAACCCTGAATGGCCATGCGCAGGTGATGGGCGGCGAGATCATGTCGAACGGCGGGGCCTTTGGGGCCAACGAGGAATACGACCCGGTGACCAATACCTGGCGCACCCTCCCGTCGTTGCCGACGCCGCGCCACGGCGCCGCTTCCGGGACGATCAACGGCGTGATCTACGTGGTGGGCGGCGGCCCCGTCGGGGGGACCGCGTTTACGGACGTGAACGAGGCCTTCGACTTCTAGCGACTCGCCTATAATCGTTTCTGTCCAGGCGGCCTAAAGGGGTTGCGGAGAGCAACCTCTTTTTAGTGTCCAAATGAGCGAGACCGCCCACCTAGCTCAGTTGGTAGAGCACGTCCTTGGTAAGGACGAGGTCTCGGGTTCGATCCCCGAGGTGGGCTCAATAAGAGGAGAGATGGCGTGGCCAAGAAGAAGTTCGAACGCACCAAGCCGCACGTGAACGTGGGCACGATCGGTCATATCGACCACGGCAAGACCACGCTCACCGCGGCCATCACCAAGACGCTCTCGCTCAAAGGCGGGGCCGAGTTCCGCGCCTTCGACACGATCGACAACGCCC
>VBEY01000236.1 GCA_005889295.1 Chloroflexota bacterium
TATGCGGGTTTTCGGAAGATGGCCCTCCGTTACTGGCGTACAGGTATCGCCGAGATCATCCGTGACTACTCGAGGCGGCTGTTTCTCGCGGCACTTCGCCAGTACGTTCCCGAGTTACGGCTGCCTGATCTTCGGCCGGGCCCGTCGGGTATCCGCGCTCAGGCGGTCGCGGCCGACGGCAGCCTGGTTGACGACTTCTGGTACGAGGCCCT
>VBEY01000237.1 GCA_005889295.1 Chloroflexota bacterium
AGTTCGTCAGCTCTCCAAAGACCACCCGCCCGCCGACGTTGTAGAGATCGACTCTCACGTAGTCGCTGCCTTCGGAGAGTTTTCGGGCGATCTCGAGCATGCGGTCGAAGTTTGGCGGAGGGTCGCTCTCCTCGCGAACCCGCCGGAGCGATGACGGGACGAGCCACGTCGGAATTTGCCGGAAATCCGTGTCGTAGGTAATGACGGTTATTTCAGGCCCGAACTTGCCTCGCCAGACCCGAACGAAGCGTGGTTCTCCGTCGAAGCAGTGGATGTTGTAGTCGATGGGTAGCACTCCGTTGTGCTCGAGCAGCTCCTCGAACAGCACCCGCGGCCGGATCCCCCGGTAAGCCCACTCATAGGGCGCGACGCCGTAGCTTCTGTGCAACCACGAAGCCGCGAGGGCCTCGAGCTCGGCACGCTGGACGGAGGTCGCGTCGCGAACGATCCTGTAGGCGCCCGACATGTGGTTCGGTTTCATCACGAATCTGTCCGGGAGCGCGAGATTCCGGATCTCGTCTGCAGCGTCGACGACCGCATAGAGCGTCGGAAGGTGCTCCTCCCCACCCAGCCTGGCTTTGGCATACGCGCGAGCGGTGAGCTTGTCGGCAAAGAGGGCCAGTCTCGGATCGCGGTCGAAGAGCATCCTGACGAGGAGGTGCTCCGTGAATCCGCGCGGGCGCCACAGGTTCGGCACCTGCCGAAAGCGGTGGATGTACCGGGTCAGGAGCATCGCTCGGGGGAAGGCTCGCCACAAGAGAATGCGGAGCCCCTCGCGGTTCTCTCGGAGCCTGGTCGCCATTCGGCCGGACGCCGACAAGAGGGAACGCCGTGAGCTGAGCGTCAGTGATCTTTCCGTGCCGAGACCTCTCAATTCGAAATCGCAAACCGGCCAAAGAGGAGCCGGTGGTCGCCTACGCAGGCCCTGAGCACGCCGCGCGGCGGAGGATGTTGTGGCTACATCGACCGCCGCGAGAACTTGTGTTCGCGTCGAAGGAAGAAACGTGTGCGCGGTTCAGCCGAGTGCTCCGACCAGCACGTCCTCCTGCCCACCCGACGTTGGCTTGCCGAACAGGCTGCCACGCCGAGGAACTACTGGTCGCTCGCGGAGGATGATCTCGACCGGCCGCACCGCGGGCTAACCTGGTTGGACGCCGCGAGCCATCACGCATCACCTCCTGCCGTCCCTTCCGGTGTCGGCGGCTCTGAAAACCGGCGCTCCGATCGGGACGGCCTTCGTGGCGAGCACGCTAGGCGCGGCCGATTGAGGCCCTATGTGTCCGTACGTTGACCTTCTCGTAATCATCCGGACACATACCGAATTGGGGATCCTGGCCGGTGGTGATCCGCGCTCTACCCAGGCCTCAACAGACCCCTCATGGCCGCTCAAGCCGGTCCTCGGGCTTACTGAGCGACATCGATCTGATCGCGAATCCTCACCACCGCGACCTGTCAGAGTTGTCTGACCGGTGAAGCTCGGCGCCCTTCTTTCGCAACCGGCGACGTGGTCTGAGCTGATCGACACGGTCAGGCTCTTGGAGCGAATGGGCTACGACGAGCTGTGGTTCGGTGACCACCTCTATGCCGTTTTCGGCGATCCGTACCATCCGATTTTTGAAGCGTGGACGACTCTGACCGCGTGGGCCTTCGTCACGCAGCGCGCCCGTCTCGGTCTGTTGGTCGGAGCGAACACTTTTCGCCACCCCGCGCTGGTCGCGAAGATGGTGACCACACTCGATCACGCGAGCGGCGGGCGAGCGATCCTCGGGCTTGGCGGCGGTTGGTTCGAGTTCGAGCACCGGGCATTCGGGATTCCGTTCGGGAGGACTCCGGGGGAGCGGCTGGGGTGGCTCGACGAGGCTGCCGGCGTCATCCGCGATCTCCTCGACGGCGAGGCGGTGACTTTCCATTCCGAAAGGTACGAGCTCGATGCCGCGCGGATCTCACCGCTCCCGGTCCAGAGGCGACTGCCGATCATGATCGGGGGAACGGGAGAGCGAAAGACGCTCCGGACGGTCGCGAAATATGCAGACATGTGGAACACGGCCGGTCCGCCGGCCACCTTACGACACCAGGACGAAGTCCTCCGTGCCCACTGCGCGGCGGTCGGACGGGATCCGGCGTCGATCGAGCGCACGGTTCGCCTCCGGCCGATCGTCAGGGATGCGGCGGAGGACGCCCTACGGGTCTGGACCGACCAGCTGGCCCGGAAGAAGGTCCCGCCCGAGCGCGAGCATTGGTTCTCGGGAGGGACGCCGAGTCAGCTTGCCACCCTGGTCGAGCAGTGCGCCGAGGTTGGGTTCGAGACGGTCATCGCGGAGCTGATCTCGCCCTACGACGTCGAGACGATCGAGCGGCTCGCGACCGAAGTGCGGCCCCTCGCCGAGGCGCGAACGACGTCCCCGCGCCCCATCTCCACATCTTCTCAACGGGGTCTTCAGATCGATAAGGGAGCCTCCAGCTAGTTTGTCGCGAACATCGCGCCCCGATGGCGCGGCGCGAGGAGGCAGCTTGAACATCTCAGCTTTCTACGACTCGCCGATGACCGATGAGGAGCGCCGAGACCGCCTGTACAAGGGGGACATCTTCATCTTCAGCCCGAGTCCGGCCACGCGACAGCTGATCGCACTTGCCGGTGAGATGCTCACGAGCGGATTCGCGCCGTACGACCCGCGGGAGATCCACAAGCACAAGACGCCGGAAGAAGTGGCGGGGATCCTCGCGACGCTGAAGCCGCGGTTCATCCACCACCCCGACTGCAAGAAGCTGATTCCGGCCATCATGGAGGAGCACGGCGTCGAGGTCGACAAACTCTACTTCGATGTCCCTCGAATGCGCTCCGCGTATCCATCGGACTTCCTTACGTCAGGCATCGCCTACGCGTTCGATGCCCACCGCGACACGTGGTACTCGGCACCGATGTGTCAGCAGAACTGGTGGATTCCCATCTACCCACTCCACCCGGACAACTCGATGGGCTTCTACCCGCGGCACTTCGAGGAAGGCGTGGACAACAACTCGGAGATCTACAACTACTACGAGTGGAACGAGAAGAGCCGCGGTTCAGCGGCCCAGCACATCAAGACGGACACGCGACCGCAGCCGAAGGCTCAGCAGGACATCGAAAAGGTCACCGTCCGTTTCCTGCCGCCGCCCGGCGGCATCGTCCTCTTCTCGGGAGCGCAACTGCACGAGACTGTGCCGAATCTCGCCGGCGTAGCGCGCTACAGCATCGACTTCCGGACCGTTCACTACGACGACGTGCTGGCCCGGCGCGGGGCGCCAAACGTCGATTCGCGTTGCACCGGGACGACGATGCGGGACTATATGAACGCGCGGGACATGAGTCCCCTGCCCGAAGAGGTCGTCAGGCTCTACGACGACGGCACTGAAGTGCGCGGTGGAGTCCTCGTCTTTGGGGATCGGCTCGTGGAGGCGCGTTAACCCCCGCCGCTACGGCGCGCCGCGCGGCGCATCCGTTTGTCGGCGATCCATGGCTCGGAGGAGGCCGGCGGCCTCGAGCGTCCGCGCTGCTCGATGCACGTCATTGAACGGCAGCCTTGACCGCTCCGCGATGTCGAGGAGCGAGTGGGAGCCATCGGAGAGACTCAGCAGCCAGAGCAGCGCCATCTGGCTGGCCACGGCGTGGGTCTGGCCGCCGATCGATCCGTAGAGCCCGCGCTTGCCAAGCTGCGGCTCGCCCTTGGGAGACAGATTGAGGTAGGTGCGGTTCCCCTCGAGCACCTCGAACACCTCGAGGTAGCGGCGCAGGGAGTCCACCAGCCGGTCCGGCCGCACCAAGTCGGGGTTGTCGCCGGAGGTGTGGTACTCGGGGTACTCACCGTGCGGCGTGCGCGTGAGCGAGCCCACCGCGAGGTCGAAGCCCGGCGAGCAGTACTGACGCTCATCGTAGCCGTAGGGTGAGAAGTCGCGTACCTCGTAGTCCTGCCCGGAGCTGGCGAGCACGTGGAGCACGGCCCGATCGATCTCGGTGGCGCCGCGTCGGCTGCGCTTGTACGTGAGCCGGCCGGCATCGCCGACTCCGGCGACGACAAGGCCATGAGCGATCCGCCGGGCCCGCTCCTCGTTGAGCGCCAGCCAGGTGATCGATCCGATCGTCCCGGGCACAAAGAGGAAGCGGTAGGTGTAGCGGAGGGGAAGTCCCCCCAGGAGCCGTGCGAGGCTCGCCGCGAGGACCATGCCCGAGAGGTTGTCGTTGGCGAGCGAGGGATGGCAGCAATGCGCGGAGACCAGAACCTCGTCGGCCGACGCTCCGGGCACGACGAGCTCGCCGTAGGTCAGCGAACCCTCGGTCAGGCTTGTGTCGATGAGCACGTCGTATTCGCCGGGACGAAGGCGGGTCCGCTGCTCGTGCGTCAGGCAAAAGCCCCAGTCGTCCTCGTAGTAGCTCGTCCGATACGGAACGAGTGACGGCTGACTGGGCAAGGAATGAAGGTGTTTCTCGAGCTCCGCGAGGCGGACCTTCCCCCGGAACGGCACGCTGTAGTTGAGGACGTGGAGGTTCAGCCGATCAGCGTCGACCACGACCTCGCCGTCCGGCCCGACGAGCCGCGCTTTCCGTAGGTTCCACTCGCGTGGGACGACCCAATCGAACACCACAGTCCCGGTGGGAACCTCATGGAGCGTGAGCGGCGCGATGCGGCGCAGGATGCGCAGCGAGCGCCGCACGCCGTCGCCGGTGATGCTGCGACAGATGGGGTAGAGCTCCCGGATCAGAGCATGCATCTCCGCACCCGTTGCCTCTGGATCGAGCTTGTCGATCAGTGGGCGGATGTGCTCGGCCGCTCCGTCCGACGCGTGGCCATCCCTCTCTGGCGCTGCCGCAGTCATGGAGCAGCTAGCAGGCCGCGGAGTTCCTCAAGCTGACTGACGTCCACGTCGGGGTAATCCCGGTCGCGCGACGAGATGACCTGCACCCGCTCCGGCCACGCGACACCGACGAACGGATCGTCCCAGCGGAGGCCGCGCTGGGCTTCGGGAGCGTACGCCGTCGACATCTGGTAGCTCAATTCGGTACCGTCGGCCAGCGTCAGGAACCCGTGGGCGAACCCGCGGGGGACATAGAGCGCACGCCCATTGTCCTCGGTGAGCTCGCTGCCGACCCATCGCCGAAACGTCGGAGAGTCCGGCCGCATGTCCACGGCCACGTCGAAGAGCGCGCCACGGGTGCAGCGCACGAGCTTTACCTCCGCAAAGGGCGGCACCTGGTAGTGCAAGCCGCGCAGCGTCCCGCGACAACGGTTGAACGAGACGTTGCACTGCTCAAGTTTTGGTTCGAGCCCATGCTGCGCGAATTCGTCCGCGCACCACGTGCGGGCGAAGAAGCCCCGCTCGTCCATGTGTCTCTCTTGCTCGATCACGTAGACGCCCGTGAGGCTGGTCGGGACGAAACGCACGCCATCTCCATTCGGGCCTACGGCCCATGTGGTCAGTCGAGGACCCGGACCTCCGGGATGGGCACGACGAACTTCCCACCCCACTCCCGGATGTAGGCCATCTGCCTCACGATCTCGTCCTCAAAGTTCCAGGGCAGGATGAGCACGTAGTCGGGCCTCTCCGCACGGATCCGATCCGGATGATGGATCGGAATATGCGTGCCCGGCAGGAACTTGCCCTGCTTATACGTGCTGCGGTCGACGGTGAAATCGATGAAGTCTGTCCGAATGCCGCAGTAGTTGAGGAGCGTGTTGCCCTTGCCCGGCGCGCCGTAACCAGCGACGGTCTTGCCGGCGCGCTTCGCTTCGATCAGGAAATTGAGAAGTTTCCGCTTCGTCTCTTTCACCCGCTCACCAAAGCCGGCGTAGGTTTCGAGCCGCATGAAGCCACCATCGATCTCCCGCTGGCGCAGCGCCTCGGCGCGTGCGGTGATCGGTTTGGTCGCGTCGCCGGCGTGACAGGCGTAGACCCGGAGCGAGCCACCGTGCGTGGGCAACTCTTCGACGTCGAAAAGGGTAAGACCCTGTTCGGCAAAGATCCTCTCGGCGCTGACGAAGGAGAAGTAGCAAAAGTGCTCGTGATAGATGGTGTCAAACTGGTTCTCGGCCATGAGCCGCATGAGATGCGGGAACTCGATCGTGACCACCCCCCGTGGCTTGAGAAGGATTCGGAGCCCGCTGACGAAATCGTTCGGGCTCGGCACCTGGGCGAGGACGTTCGCGCCGCAGATCAGGTCCGCCCGCGTCCCATCGGCGGCAAGCTCCCGCGCCAGCTGCTCTCCGAAGAATTCCACCAGGGTCGGGATTCCTTTCTCGATCGCCACCTTGGCTATGTTGGCCGCGGGCTCTATCCCGAGGACCGGGATCCCCTTCTGTACGAAGTGCTGAAGGAGATAACCATCGTTGCTCGCCACCTCGACGATCAGACTCTCCGTTCCGAGGCCGAGCCGTTCCGTGATCGCGTCCGCGTAGCGGCGCATGTGCTCGACCCAGCTGTCCGAATACGACGAGAAATAGGCGTACTCGCTGAAGATCGACTCGCGCGTGACGTAGTCGTCCAGCTGGACGAGGAAGCACCTCTCGCAGACGTACGCGTGGAGTGGGTAGAACGGCTCCATCTGGTTGAGCTTCTCTTTCGGAACGTAGCTCTCACAGAGCGGCGACATCCCCAGATCCACGAAGGTCTGGCGGAGAACTGCTCCGCAGGACCGGCAGCCTCTGCTCGGTATGGGAGCGGCATCCGTCGCGCCTCCGGGGGACACCTTCCGAAGTGCCGCGACCGTCACGATGCTCGCGCGGCCGCGTGCTGGTTCCAGCGGAGGTCGACACCAAGATCACCCGCGGCCATGAGGTGCTTGACCTGGTCGATCCGCCTGAAGCGCGGGCCTTCGAAGTCCTCGACCCGAAGACCGACGTCCTGGTAGGCCTGGTAGAGCTGCCGCGCGCCCTTGCGCGCGTCCCACTGTGGTTGGAACCCTGGAAGGACCCGAGCGATCTTGCTGAAGTCGGCGCGGTAGTTGCGCAGATCGGGGCCCGCGCCCTCGGCAAAGGCGATCTCGCAACCGGGCACCGTCTCCTTCACGATCTCGGCGATCTCCCGGATCCGGTAGTTCTCGCCGTCGCGCCCAACGTTGAAAGCCTGGGCGTGCACGGCCTCGCGGGGCGCCGCGAGCACCGCGAGGAACGCCCGCGACATGTCCTCGACATGGACGATGGGTCGCCAGGGCGTGCCGTCGCTTTTCAGCAGTACCTTGCCGGAGGTGAATGCCCAGGCGACGAGGTTGTTCAGCACCAGGTCGAAACGCAGCCGCGGCGAGAGCCCGTACGCGGTGGCGCTACGCAGGAACGTCGGCGTGAACGTGCTGTCGGCGAGCATGGCGATATCACGCTCCGACCGGACCTTCGATTCGCCGTACGGAGTGACCGGGTTCAGCGTTGATTCCTCGGTCACCGGAGTGTCACCAGCGGCACCGTAATTACTGCAGGAGGAAGCGAACACAAAACGCTCGACCCCCGCCTGCTTCGCGATCGCGGCAAGGCGCACAGACGCCAGGTGGTTTATTTCGTACGTGAGCTCGGGATTGAGATCGCTCAGCGGGTCGTTTGACAGCGCGGCAAGATGCACGACGGCATCGAAGCCGTCGAGATCGGCGGCCTCGAGCGAGCGAACGTCCTGTTGGATCGTGTGGATGGACTCGCGCCAGACGCCGAACGTCGACCGCCGGTACAGGTCGGTGTCCACACCGACGACCTCGTGGCCCGCGCGGACCATAATCGGGCCCATCACCGTGCCGATGTAGCCACGGCTCCCTGTCAGGAGGATCCTCACGTCGCCGCACCCAGCTGGACCACCAACGCATAGCGAATGGTTCTCGCATTGAGTTCCCGTTGACGCGTGGTGAAGCCCCAGACCCCAAGCTGGGCCGCCGGCGTCGAGTCACCAGGTGACGTCATCCGGTCGCACCATGGCCCCTTAATCCGCCGGTAGCTCCTTTGCCCGGTGGAAGCTTGCGCGGCGAGCACGACCTCAGTGACGTCGTACACAACATCGCTGCGCTAGCGACAGAGATCCGCAAGCGACGCCCCTAATATCGCGCGCGTGCCCGACCAAGTCGTGATCTTATGCGGGGGCCTCGGCACGCGACTGGGCGACGAGAGCGAAGTGCGTCCAAAACCGATGGTCGAAATCGGCGGCAAGCCCATTCTCTGGCACATCATGAAGTTGTACTCGCATCACGGTTTCACAGACTTTGTGCTGTGCCTGGGTTACAAGGGCGATGTGATTCGGCAGTACTTCCTGAACTATCACCTCATGAACAGCGATGTCCGAGTAAAGCTCGGTACGAACCAGTTGGAACCACTCGAAATGTTCCATGACGAGCGTGATTGGAGTGTCGTCCTCGCCGAGACAGGTCCGGGCACCCTTACGGCGGGCAGACTCCGACAGGCCGCTCGGTACGTCGATGGGAGTCGCTTCATGGTCGCCTACGGCGATTCCTTAGCCAATGTCGACCTGCGCGCCTTAATGGCTTTCCACGACGCGCAGGGAAAGCTCGCGACCGTGACCGGGATCCTCCCCGTGACAAGGTTCGGCGAGCTTCGCGTTGATGGCAACCTCGTCACCGAGTTCATCGAAAAGCCAAAGCTGAGCGAAGGCCGGCTGAACGGAGGATTCTTCGTTTTCGAGCGCGGGGTGATTGACTACCTAGATGACGGCCCTCTCGAGCGCGAACCCTTGACGCGGCTAGCGAAAGATGGACAGCTTGCGGTCTACCGGCACGACGGCTACTGGTTTGCGATGGACACGATCCGCGAAAAACGAATTCTTGAGGACGAGTGGGCGAGCGGTCGCGCACCCTGGAAAGTGTGGTAACGCTCGCACCTCCGTCCGACGATGTGCAGGAGATCGTCAGACGTGCCGAACGCTCTCTGCGACCGCTGCAGGGTACCCGGTTGCTTATCAGTGGAGGCGCGGGGTTTCTCGGGTCGTACATTTGTCATGCCCTGGCGCTCGCGAACGACACGCTGTTCGAGCGGCCCTGCACGGTCTCGTGCGTTGACACACTTGTGACGGGCAGCGCAGACCGGATCGCTGGACTCCGAAGCCGCCCCGATTTCCGATTCATCGACGGCTCCGCGGTCGACTTCCATGGCTCAGGCGCCGAGTTCATCGTCCACGCCGCCAGCATCGCCTCGCCGGTTATCTATCGGCGGCTCCCGCTGGAGACCGTCGAAGCAAATGTCATCGGCACATGGAACGTGCTTCGTCTCGCGGCGCAGGGTTGCCGCAGTTTTCTCTACCTCAGTAGCAGCGAGGTCTACGGAGATCCCGACGACGCCGCGATCCCGACGCGGGAGGATTATGTCGGCCGAGTCTCGTTCACCGGACCGCGCGCTTGTTACGACGAGTCCAAGCGACTTGCCGAGACGCTCTGCCGGCTGTTTTTTGAGCGACATGCGGTCCCTGTGAAGGTCGCTCGTCCGTTCAACGTGTATGGGCCAGGCCTACGTCTCGATGACGGGCGCGTAATACCTGACCTCATTCGTCAGGCGCTGGCTGGCGGGGAGCTCGTGCTACACAGCGATGGCACGCCCACGCGGAGCTTTTGCTACGTCACGGACGCGATCGCGGCCTTCTTTGGGCTGCTCGCATGTGACGCTGATGGTGAGGCCTTCAACGTCGGGGCCCCGCACGAGGTGTCCATGCGGGAGCTGGCCGAGAAACTTGCGGCCTTGACCGGCGGGCGGGCTGTGACATCGAGACCATCGGAAGACTCGCGCTACCTCACAGATAGTCCGCGCCGGCGACTCCCGGACATCACGAAGATCCAACGCGCGCTTGACTGGCTTCCGCTGGTCTCGTTGGATGAAGGCCTGTCTCGCACCATCCGTGCATACGGAGTACAAGCTTGAGAGTTGCCGTGATCGGTGCTGGCTATGTTGGAGGCGTCACCGCCGCCGGCCTCGCGCGCTTTGGACACACCGTTTCCATCTTCGACCGCAACCCCGAGGCAGTGCCTCGTCTGCTCGGAGGCAAGCCCCTCTTCTTTGAACCGGGGCTCGAGGAATTGATCGCCAGCGGCCGTGACCAGCTCGTCGCCGCCGGCAGCATCGGGGAAGCGGTTGACGATGCGGCCGTTGTGATGATCTGTGTCAACACCCCGGACTCGGGGACAGGGGCGATCGATCTCAGTTTCGTTCGTACGGCGGTCAGGGAAGTCGCCGGTGCCACGTCTTCGGGGCCGATGGCAATCGCGATCCGCAGCACCGTTATTCCCGGAACGACCGCGCAAGTGGATGCGACCATCCTCGCACCGCTGCGCGCAGGAGGACGACAGATCGCGGCAGTGGCCAATCCGGAGTTTCTCAGGGAAGGGCGCGCGGTCGCGGACTTCCTCCACCCAGACCGGATCGTCGTCGGAGACGACGACAAGTGGGCTGGTGACCTGGTTGCCAGTCTCTACGCCCGAACTCCCACGACGATCATGCGCATGACGCGATCGTCCGCCGAGCTCGCGAAGTACATGAACAATGCTCTTCTTGCGACGCTCGTCTCATTCAGCAATGAGATGGCCGACATCGCGGAGGCAGTCGACGGGGCAGACGTCACGGATGCCCTGCTCGCCGTCCATGCTGATCGCCGCTGGCATGACCGCGAAGGAAGATGGGACCCCGGGATCCTCGGCTATCTTTGGCCCGGTTGCGGTTACGGCGGAAGCTGCCTCCCGAAGGACGTCAAGGCGCTGCGCGCGGAAGCCTCGGCACTTGGTCTCACCGTCCCAATGCTCCAAGCAATTGACGCGATTAACGAATCCCGTGTTGCGAAGCTCGCCCAGATTGCGCTGTCTTCGTTGCCGGACCCGAATTCAGCGATTGCCGTACTCGGAACTGCGTTCAAGGCCGGCACGCGCGATGAGCGCTCCAGTCCTGGTCTCCGCATTGCGTCGGAACTCAAACGCCGCGCAGCCACGGTTCTCACATACGACCCGCTGATCGAGACGAACGGAGGGACAGGAGAAAGTCTGACGGAGGTCCTCTCGAAGACAAAAGTCTGGATAGTCGCGACGCTGGCCGCTGAGTTCGAGAGCCTTCCTGACCGCGCCGTCGAGCATGGTGCCGTTCTGATCGATGCGCGACGTCGATTCGCCCCGACGTCTCGAGGCTACCGGGGTCCTGGGCTCTTCCGCACCTCGACGGATTCGTAGGCCCTCGGCGGCGCCGCCCCGAGCTGGAACACCGACGCATAGCGAAAGTCCGAGTCCGGCCGCTTCTTGTCGAACGGCTCGAGGCCCCAGTACCTCCAAGGCCAGCTCAGCCGCAAGGACCGATCGCCTTCGTGGATGGCCTCGATCGCGTCAGGGACCGGCTTCCAGCCAAGCGCAGCGGCGACTTTCGTTCGCACATCGAGATCGACCCCGGAAACGACGAGATAACCACCTGAGTCGACCAGTCCTGCGATGTTGCGAAGGCATCGTTCGGCCTCGGCCGGCTGCATATGGCACAAGAAGTCATTGGCCACCACGATGTCCTGGCGCCCCAGGACGTCGGCTATCTGTGGATCGCGGGCATCTCCAGCACGCCATGCGATCCCTTCCCTGATCCACGACTTCACCTTTAGCTTGCCGTCTTCACGATCGAACATCTTCGAGATCTCGTCTTCGGTCATACGCTCACAGATCGCCTCACTCGCCAGTTCCGAAACGCCAGGGTTGTAAACGCCCTCGCGGGCGACCGCCAACACTTCGTCGGAGATATCGACTGCTTCCACTGTGATTCTCACGCTCGGTAGCGTCGAGCGGACCGACCAGGCGATGGAGTAGACCTCCGCGCCGAGACTGCAGCCGAGGACGGCGATCCTCACCGCGTCATCCCTGGCGCGGAGCCCAGCCAGATCGCAGATCAGTTGGAGCTGAGGGCGGTTCCGAAGGAAGAAGGTGCCGAAGTATTGGCGCCGATCGTTGTGCAGCCGGACCAGCTCGTGCATGAGGTGGGCGTACGCGGTCACCGGGCGAAGAGTGGTGATCGATCGAGGAACGCGCCGCCAGATCCATTCGCCAAGCCGTAAATACGCGCCGACTGGAGATTTTCCCAGGACCGTCGTTCTTGTCAGCCGCTCCATCGCGCTCCCGGTCATTTCGGGGCCTTCGCGAGGAGCAGCGGAACCGACGGAGTCACGGACACTTAAAGACGTCATCGTCCTCCAGACCACCCTGCCCCATTTCGTGCGCGACGCGTGCTTCCCGCCTGGGTACCGATCGGAGTCACTTCGCCGCCATCAGCGGTCGCCGCCAGCCGATCGGCCCTGACAAGATCGCCAAAGATGCGCCCGTACTGTTCGTCCAGAGCCGCCCGATATTCTTCCGCCTTCCGTTTCATCGACGCGCTCAGAGTCTCGGCATTCCTCTCGAGCCGCGTGAATTGCGCGATGAGACCGGGGACGTCCAGCAGAGCGGCATCCTGGCAGTACTGCGCCAGTCCCATTCCGGCCATCAGGGAACGCATCTTCTCGTGGTACGAGAGCGCGATCACGGGTCGGTTGAGCATCAAAGCCAGGAGCACGTTGTGGAAGCGCGTGGCGACGACCATGTCGGTCCGCGCAAGCTGCGCATAGAGCTCTTCCGCCGAAGAGATTGGCTCGTCGATGATCCGCTCCGTATCGCGACCCCAGCCCTTGTCTTCCAAGAGCGTGCGCACGTCAGCCTTGACGCGCTTGTCATAGGACAAGTCACCCACGAGGAGTCGAACGGTGTAGCCGTGCTCGAGGAGCCAGGCGGCGAATCCTGCTACCCGCTCTACGTAGCGCTGATAGATGCGCTCCCCCTCCTCCGGGCTGCGGCGCTGGCCGTAGTACTCCATCAGACCGAGCCCCACGACGCGGCCGTTGCCGTTCCGGCGGGCATCCGGCGAAGGCAGAATCTCGGAGGTCGCGAGGCTGAACGCTAAGTCAGGGCAGACCCGGTCCTGTGACGAGTTGAACCCAATGCTCTCGAGATACCGTCGCGAGAACTCATCGCGGTACGAGCGATAGTCGGCCAGAGAGAGAGCGGCCTTCACGATCCATCGGCTGAGCGGGTGGGCGATCGGCCCCGCGCCGACGCTGACAAATAGGAGTTTACTGCCACGGACCCGGGCGAGGATCGCCCACTTGAGGATCTCATAGTGCAGGTCGAAGGGACCGATGCCGAAGTCGCCAAGCATTCCCGTTCCGGTCATGACCAGCATGCGGGTGCCCTTCAGGGTTCGGAATGCGGTGACCCACTCACCCACCTCACGTGGCAGGCGAACGACGAGTCGCCTGATCAGCCTGCTGACCGGATTCCTGTGGCGACGCCCCGACCCGGCGGTGACCCCTTCGCCGTAGCGGCGAGAGATGCGGAACGCGGGGATGCCATGCGCTGCCGATGTGGCGAGAGGGTCCGTGCAAACACAGCTGACCGTGGCGCCCGGCAGGAACCGGCGAGCGTTCTGGATGATGGCTTGGAGGGTGCATTCGTTGCCCAGGTTCTGCGTTCCAAAGTTGCCGAAGAACATGATCGTCGTCGACTGGGGAGCAACGCCCTTCTGGGGCTCGCTTGCCCGGCGCGAACCACGCCTCACGCCCATGTCCGCCGATTGGACGAGCCCCCGATTGAGTTCCCGTTGATGGCTGGTGAAGCCCCCCGCGCCAGCTAGCCTGCCCGCGCTTGGCGCCCCGGCAACGTCATGCGTTCACGGCAGGTCTCCTCAATCCGGGTGCGGTTCCATTCTGGCCGTGAGTGCGGAGCGCGCGTGAGCGCTCAGGTGGCGTTGAGCGATGTCAAGGTCGCGGCGCGAGCGCGCCCGTGGCCCTGGACCCGCTCCATTGATGCGCCCGGCGTCGTCCGCGCGCTCCCCGCCGCGGTGGTGGGCGTCGCCGTAGCGGTGGACGCCCTTCTCGTGGTGGACTGCTTCACGCTGTCGTTCACGCTCCGCACCCTCTTCCCCCAGAGCTTCACGCCAGCTTTCCTCCCCGACTCCCCCGCGTGGATCGCGGTGATCGTCGCCGTCCTCGCGGTCGGACTTCTCGCCTCACGTGGCCTGTACGACCTGGAACGCCCGCGCCCGTGGCCCGCCCGACTCTACGCGATCGTCTCCTCGATTTCGATCGCGCTGGTCGGCGCGGTCGCGCTCTCCCTCCTGGCAGGCGAGCCCTTCGCGCGAGCGTGGTCCGCCGCGAGCTCGGCCTTCGCTGTTGCGGCGCTCGCCATCTGGCACTCGGGGATCGCCCGGGGCTACACCGCGATGTCTCGTGCGGTCATCCCCGCACGACGGGCGATCGTCGTCGGCGCCAACGGCGCGGGGCGGGCGTCGGCCCGTGCCCTGGCCGACCAGGGCTACGACGTCGTCGGGTATGCCGACAACGGCACCGATCTTCTCGACGCCATCGATCGTCCGCTTCTCGGGCCGATCGCCCGGCTCGAGGATCTCGTGCAGAGCTTCGGAGTCGATGAGCTTTTGATCGCATTGCCGAGCGACCGCCGCGAACAGATCGATCAGGTGTTGACCAAGGGCTTCAGCCGGCACGTCCGGGTGAAGTACGCCGCCGACCCCGGCGAGCTGCTACCGCGCCGGTTCGACGTTTGCCGGATTGGCGCGACGCAGTACTTCGACTTCACACCGGTCGCGCGCGTCAGTTGGTTGAAGCGGGCTCTTGACGTAACGTTGGCGGTACTCGGCCTCGCCGCCCTGCTTCCACTTTTCGTCTGCGTCGCCATAGCGATCAAGCTGGATTCGCCCGGCTCAGTTTTCTACCGTCAGCTGCGTGTCGGCAAGGATGGCCGCCACTTCCAAATGCTGAAGTTCCGTTCGATGCGGCAAGACGCCGAGGGCTGCATCACCGACCTTCAGCAGAGGAACGAGGTCACGGGTCCGATGTTCAAGATTCGATGCGACCCGCGGATCACCCGAGTCGGAAGGCTTCTGCGCCGCTACAGCGTGGATGAACTGCCGCAGCTTCTGAACGTGGTGCAAAGGGACATGAGCCTTGTCGGCCCCCGGCCGCCCCTGCTCGCCGAGGTCGAGAAGTACGAGGAGTGGGAGCTCGGACGGCTGCGCGCCCTTCCAGGGATCACCGGACTCTGGCAGGTGAGCGGCAGGACGGAGGTCCCGTTCCACGACATGGTGCGTCTCGACCTGCACTACATCCGTAACTGGTCCTTCGCCCTCGATATGGAGATCCTGTTGCGCACGATTCCGGCGGTCCTCACCACCAAAGGCGCTTACTGATGGTCCACGTCCCCTCGATGTCCGCGGGTCGCAACCGCGAGCCGGCGATGCGTGTCGTGATGACCGGCGGCGGCGACTTCATCGGCTCCCATTTGCTGGCGCGAATGGTTGGAGCGGGGATGCATGTGACGATCATCGGCCCGGACACCGGCGAATGCCGCTACACGGCGTCCCTTGTCACGGCGGGCGACGTCGGCTTCACCAGATGCGACGCGGACTTCGGCGACGAGGTGACGCTGCGCTCTGCGCTCAAGGGAGCCGACGCGGTTGTGCTCCTCGGTCATGTGCCGCCGCGCGGCCCTTCGCTCGCCGAACGGCTCCTGGAGGAGCTCTCGCGTAACGTCGCGCCGGCGCTCCGGCTTCTGCGCGCCGCTGTGGGCGAGGCCCGCCACGTCGTCTTCGCGAGCTCGGTCGCCGTGTATGGCGCTCCCACGCGCCAGCCGGTCCGCGAAAGCGACGCACCGTCTCCGACGACTCCGTTCGCTATCGCGAAGCTCGCCGCCGAGCAGGCCGTGCGGGCTACGTGCTCAGCGGCTGGAATGAGCGCGAGCATTCTGCGGTACGCCACCGTCTATGGACCTGGGGAGACGGGGCACGGCGTGGTCTCGAAGCTCATCCAGGCCGTGCTCGTAGGGCAGCCTCCGGTGATCGACGGCGATGGCCTCGACGAGCACGACTACATCCACGTGGCGGATGCCGCCGAGGCCACGCTCGCCGCGCTGCGGCACCGCGCCGAGGGCGTGTACAACATCGGGACCGGCATCGGCACAACGACGCTCGATCTCGCGCGCCTCGTGAGCGAGCATGCGTACCCGAAGGCCATTCCAGTCTGTCGCACCTGGAAGCGGCCCGACCCGGGTCGGACCCGAATTGTGTGCGACACCGAACTCGCAGCCGCACAACTCGGATTCAGCGCACGTCGCGTCCTGGTGGATGGGATCACGGAGGAGATCGGCTGGCTCAAGGCCCAGCTCGCAGGCACACCGAGCCCGGTGCTCGCGGCCAGCGCATGAGCCGATCCGAATAGGGCGTGAGCGTTGTAGCAGTGGCTGCCGCTCCTGGCTCGAGGCGCGAGCACCCCGGTCGGCCCGTTCAAAACCGGCAAATCGTCGGCAGCGTGCTCGCCGGAATCGCGCGCAATTGGCTCGGCGAACCGGGACCGGTGCGGTCCGACTTCCTCACGAACCTATGGATCGAGCTAAAGCGCTACGGGGCCCCGCGCGTTCGGAACGTCAAGCTCTCGCGTCTCAGAGGTATCGACCGAGTCCGTGTCGACGGCCCGATCCGACGTCACTCGCCGCTGGTCGTAACCGCGCTCGCGATGCTGCTTGAGTGCGAAACGATCTTCCATCTCGGCCCGGATAGGGGCGACACGGTATGGCTTCTCGCGCACAACATTCCGAACGTCCAACTCTTTCTCCTGGACGAAGAAACGGAACAAGCCGAGCCTGGACCCGGGGACCGCGTGTACCGCCTGTCCACACGAGATCGCATCCTCCATGACGCGATCTCAGATGCGAGCCGCATCATCCATCTCCCGGGAGACTCCAGCACCTTCGACTTCCAGGACTACAGCGGCACGGCAGACCTCGTCTACGTCGAAGGCAGCGGGCGCCACACGCGGGTCAGGTCCGACACGGAGGCGGCCTTCGGCCTTCTTTCCGAACTGGGGACCATTGTCTGGGACGGATACTTGGGAGACCCGAGTCTCTACGCGTATCTGAACGAGCTCGCCCCCTCGCTCGATCGGCCGATCGTGCACATCCTCGGCACCCGTCTGGCCCTGTATAGCCGCTGGAACATCGTTCTTCCGGAGGCCATGTGAGCACGCCGAATGGGGGGATCGCGCCGTGCGAGTGACGGTCGTCGGCGCCGGTTATGTGGGAGCGACCTCCGCCGTGGTCCTCGCGTATCTCGGCCACCGCGTCACCTGCGTCGAGCGCAATGCCGCCCGACTAGACCGCTGGCTCGGCGGAGAGGATCCACTCGGCGAGCCCGGTCTAGCCGAATTGCGTGGCCAGGTTGCAGTTGAGTTCACTTCCGAAGCCTGTTCGATCGCCTCAGCCGAGGTCGTCATTGTCGCTGTGGGCACACCGATGGATGACAACGGACGCCCAGACCTCTCGCAGCTTGACGCCGCGACGGCCGAGATCGGTGGGCTGGCAGCGGATGGCGCAATCGTGGTTATCAGGTCCACCGTTCCGGTCGGGACGTGCGACCGTCTCCAGAACAGCACCCTTCGGCGCTTGCGCGTCGTGTCGAATCCCGAGTTCTTGCGGGAGGGTCAGGCCCTGCAGGATGCCTTCTTCCCGGACCGTATCGTCGCCGGCGGGCCGCCTGAGGCCCAGCGCCCGATTGAAGAGCTGTACGGACGGATCCTTGAAGGGCGCGATCTTCCCGGGAACCCGCGTCAGGAGGGTCCGCCTCCGTTGCTCTGGATGAGCGCCCGGAGCGCGGAGTTGGCCAAGTACGCCGCGAACGGCTTCCTCGCTACCAAGCTCAGCTTCGTGAACGAGATCGCGAATATCGCCCACGCGGTCGGCGCGGACGCTTCCGCGGTGCTCGGCTCGATGGCCCTCGATCCGCGGATCGGGCGGCACTTCCTTCGTCCGGGCCTCGGCTGGGGCGGCTCGTGCTTCCCAAAGGACACGAGGGCGTTCCAGGTGATCGCCGAAGGGGCCGGCTACGACTTCGTCGTTCTCAGGGCCGCGATCGAACAGAACGCGCGTCAGCTTGCGCGCTTCGCCAAGGCCATCGAGCGAGCCGTACCGAGCCGCAGTACCGTCGGCCTCCTCGGACTCGCCTTCAAGGCCGGCACGTCGGATACGCGCGAGTCGCCCGCGATCGCGCTCGCGCGACGGCTCATCCGAGGCGGTCTAAATGTGGTGGCCTACGACCCGGGCGTTCAGCAGTTTCCGGACGAACCGCGCTTATCCGTGCGCGCCGCGCTGGTCGAAGCCTGCGCCGACGCTGATGCGGTCGTCATCGCAACGGAGTGGCCCGAGTTCGCGGAGATGGATCTCACCGCGCTTCGGCTCGTCACCCGAGGCGATCTCCTGTTCGACGGACGCAACCTGATTTCGCCGGCACGAGCGGCGCTGGCGGGTTTCCGCTATCACGGCGTCGCCGGTCTTGGGGACTAGCGTGTCGACCGACACGCGCTACGCGATCCTGCTGTCGGGACCCGGCCGGCGAGAAGACGTCGCCGAGGGACAGGGGCCCAGACATGACTGGTCGAGTCTGGCAGATGCTCTCGGGGCACGGCGCATCGAAGGCCGATCGGCGTGGCCGCGGTTGGCGACGCTCTCTGGCCTGATGGCGGCGTGGGCCGCGTTCCAACAGAGGAGCGAGTACGACGTCATCATCTCGGACGCCGAGCGGAGCGGACTCCCCTTGGCGCTCATGTTGAAGCTCACCGGAACACAACGAGGCCATGTGATGGTTGGGCATTGGCTGAGCCCGATGAAAAAGCGTGTGCCGCTGCAGTGGTTCGGCGCCGCGGAGACGATCGATCGCCTGATCTTGAAGGGCGCTACGCAGAAAGAGTTCGCGCTCGAGCACCTGGGGTTCCCCCGCGCGAAGGTCGAGGTGGTCCCCACGGCGGCGGACGCGGACTTCTGGCATCCACTTGGCCTCCCTCAGTCCGGAATCTGTGGTGCCGGACTGGAGCGGCGTGATTACCCCACGCTCGTCGAAGCAGTCCGCGGCCTCGATTTGCGCGTGACCATCGCTGCCGCGAGCCCCTGGACCAGCCGCGGCAACTTCCCCAGGCGCGAGCTGCCGCCGAATGTGATCAGGCGCCGCCTCGGCTACCTCGGACTTCGGGAGCTATACGACCGCTCGGAGTTCGTGGTGGTCCCGCTCGTCGACGTCGACTTCCAGGCCGGGTCACTCGTGATCTACGAGGCGATGGCCATGGGAAAGGCGGTGATCGTCTCTCGGACGCGTGGCCATGCCCACGGCGACATCGTGCAAGACGGAGAGACGGGGATTCTCGTCCCGCCGGCCGATCCTGCCGCCTTGCGCGAGGCGATCATCCGGCTGCATGAGAATCCCACCGAGGCCCGGCGCTTGGGCGCCAACGCCCGGCGCATCGTGCACGACGGACTCAATCTCGATGCATACGTGCAGCACATGGCTTGGATCGCTCGCGAGGTCGGGACAAAGCGATCGGCGCTGACCCCTTCGCCAGGACTCGTGGTCAATCCGGGGATGCCCGCACTTTCTCTGTTTACTCCAACCGCTAGCCCTGTCGGTCAGGCAGCTGACAGCACGTCAATCGGTACGAGTACGCCACGCTCCGTGTCCATGTAAAAGGGTCGCGCAGGCAAACGGTTAGAACCAGGTCGAGGGCTTGGATGCACCTCCGGCTCGCGGGCTGGTCTGTGACAGAGCGCCTGGCCCGTCGTATGCCGTAGGCCGCGTATCGTACCTGCGAATTCGTTCCATTACGCAGCAGCACGCCTCGGTCGGCATCCTTAAGCGACGGCCTCTATTCTTTGGAAACGCACGAAAGAGCGGTGGGGGAAATGCAGAACGGTGGGCGCGCGCGCCCGGCGGTCCTTCTTGCGGACGACGAACGCGACCTTCTCGACTTGCTCGCCTTTTTGGTCAAGCAAGCAGGGCTCGAGCCGCTCACCGCGTCCGACCCGACAACGGCCCTCGAACTCCTCGAGAAAGAAGTCCCGGCCATCGCGATCGTCGACCTCAATCTGCGGCCCTGGGACGGGTTCGAGCTTCTGAAGGAGCTTCGCCGGCGGAGTCCGACCATGCCGATCATCGTCCTCACGGCTCGCGACAACGAGGACGACAAGGTGCGCGCTCTCGACCTCGGCGCGGACGACTACGTGGTCAAACCTTTCGGACACCGCGAGCTCGTCGCGCGGATCAGGGCGCAGGCGCGTCGCGCCAGCTCCGATCGGGATCTCGTGGAAATCCCGGCGGTTCTCGAGGTCGGCCCGCTTCGCCTCGATCCTGCGGAGCGGACGCTCCAGATCAACGGCGAATTCCTCCGCCTGACCGGCACAGAATTCCGGCTCATGTATTTCCTCATGCGGAACAGTGACTCGGTCGTGCCAACGGCTGCCCTCGCGCAGCACGTCTGGGGGTACGACGATGCGCCGGCGCGTGAGGCTGTGCGCGTGACCGTGTATCGGCTGCGCCGCAAGCTCCGCGGATCCGGACCCGAGCGTCGCTTGATCCACACCGTGCCCGGCATCGGCCTCAGGCTGACGACTCGTTTAGAAACCGTGGACAGCGATCGCTTGGTGTAACGCGTTGGCAATGCCCAACCGGTACTGGTAACGGGTTTGTTCTCGAACCATTAACGGACATTGACGCCCCTACACGCTTTCATATGCCTAGGTGTTGTGGGTTCGGGGGTTTCCATCGCGCGGAGAACCAACCTCGAGCCGCATGTAGCGATTAGGTAACTGGGGGGTTTACACAAATGATCAAGATCCTTCTCGTCGAAGACGATGCCGAGATGCTCGACCTCACGGCCTACGTGTTGCGGCGCGAGCGCTTCGTCGTTGTCGAAGCGAGCGACGGGGCCATGGCCCTCAGGCGATGGAAGGCCGACCGGCCGGACCTGGTGGTGCTCGATCTGGGCCTGCCGGGCCTCGACGGGTTCGAGGTACTGCGCCGGATGCGCGAGGACGATGAGACGACTCCCGTCCTGGTGCTCACCGCTCGCAGCCAGGCACAGGACATTCTCCGCTGCTTCAATCTGGGCACCGACGACTTCCTGCCCAAGCCGTTCGAATTCCGGGAGCTGACCGCGCGGTTGCGCGCGATCCTCCGTCGAGTGCGCGGGAAGGACCAGACGGACTCCGAGCCGCGCGTTGAGATCGATGGGCTCTCTCTCGATCCCGAGGCCTACGAGGTGACCTGGCGGGACAGCTGGATTCGGCTGACGCCAACGGAGTTCCGGATCCTCTACTTGCTCGCGACGAACGCTGGACACGTGGTGGCCGCGAGCCGCATGTACACATACGTCTGGGGCAGCGAGGGCGGGGATGCCAACGCCCTGCGCTCACACATCAGCCACCTCAGGCGCAAGCTCGAAGAGATCGGCGGCGAAGCGCCGGGTCAGATCACGTCGGTACCGGCCGTGGGCTACGTCTTCCGTCGATCGGCATCGCGATCAGAGCTGGGGGCCGCCGCATCTCCCGAGCGAGCACCGATAAGCCTGGTGCCAAGCTCGGCCAGCGGCTCGACCGCAGCGGCAAGCTAGTCACGATCTGGCTCGGTCCGTGTGGGCTCTGGGTGGCTCGAACACCCGACCTCAGCGATGTCAACGCTGCGCTCTAACCAGCTGAGCTAAGAGCCCGGGAGGTCAAGGATAGCGCGCGGCGCTCTCCGGGCGAGCGCCGCCGAACATGCGTAACCCTTCGCTCGGCGCATCCTTCGCGAAGCACACGACCTTGAACGCGCCGAGGCCGTTTGGGTCGAGCAACGCATCGATCGCGGAGCGTCGACTGGCCGCACGGAGCTGCTCGATCGGCGTCGCTGGACGTGCGGCGGACTCGCGGATGCCGAGCGCCACGAGCACGTCGCGCTGGGTCGAGGTTCCCACAAGCTGTAGTCCCGCTCCCTCCGCGGCGCGCCGGATCGCGGTGAAGTCGACGCTCGCCGTGAGATCGTGGAGGCCGGGCTCGGCAAGCGGGTCCGCGATCAGCCGGTGCTGCGCGAACCCGCGAACGGTCCCGGCGCCCTGGCGCGTGAGCAACTCCGCCTCGTCCCCGCCGTAATCGATCAGCACGACGTATCCCGATACGAGCGCGGCCGCGAGGCTCGCGACCCAGCCTTCCGCGGCGGGGCTTGTCTCCCAACGCCCGCCGATCGGCACCGCCTCGGGGATCCGCCAACGGAGGTCAGGCGTGCTCGGCGCGCGGAGGACCTCGGCCAGCCTGCCGTTCGCTTCGCCGACGAAGACTTCGCGCACGCCGTCCGCCGTCCGAGTGAGGACGTGCACCGGGAAAGCGTCGAGGACCTCGTTCGCGAACACGATGCCGTTGATCGGAGCGAGGCTTCGCGCGACGGACGCCCACCGGAGGTCGCGTCCCTCGAGCGCGAGCGACTGCTGCGCGCGCAGGCGCGGGCTCACTTCGACGATCGCCGGCCGCGCGCCTCGCGCGGCGTCGGGCCGCTCGCGCTCGAGCGCACCGAGGAGATCGCGCATGAGGATCCCCCGCCCCGCGCCTGCTTCGACGAGGTCCCAGGTCGCGGGCTTGCCCATCACGAGCCAGAGGTCGGCGATTCCGCGCGCGAGCGATCGTCCGAAAGCCGGGCCGAGATCCGCGGATGTCACGTAGTCGCCTTCGAACCCGAGCGAAGCGCGCGTCGTGTAGTAGCCGTCATCAGGGTCGAAGAGCGCGGCTTCCATGTATGTGGCGAATGTGAGCGGACCGGAGGCCCGGATCCGGGACACCAGACGCTCGCGGAGCGTCAGGCGGTCACGCGCCCCAGCGCGGCGGGCCGGGCGGGCGAATCTCCGGGGGACGCGGCGCGTTGTGGCCGTCGAGCGGGATGTCCTCCGAGGGCTTCCACGTCCGCGCGACGGCGAGTTCTTCCTTCGCCAGCACCGTCCGGCCAAAGCGGGCGTACGTGGACATCTCGAAGTTCGGCGTCTCACCGAGCGCGCCGTGCGGACAGACCTCGACGCAGTCGCCGCAGTAGATGCAACGCACGACGTCGAGCTCGTACGTCTGCAGGTCGCGCTCGCGCATCATGAGCGCACCAGTCGGGCAGGTCTCGGCGCATGCACCGCACGACACGCAGTCGGTGTACTTGAGTGAAACGTTCCAGGGCGTCGTGACGATCGAGTCGTAGCCGACGCCCATGAGGCCGTAGCAATTCGCGCCGATGACGTCGCGGCAGATGCGAACGCACTGCGTGCAGTTGATGCATTTGTTGAGGTCGCGAAGGATGAAGTCGTGACTGAAGTCGTACTCGTAGTCGTGGTAGTCGACCGGCTCGGCGCGGTGGAAACGGTTGTCGGTGAGTCCGTGCTCGAGCGACAGGCGCTGCAGATGGCACCGGCCGACGTCAGGGCACACGCACTGTAGACAGCGCGCCGCTTCCTTCTCCGCGCCGGCCTTGTCGTAGCCGTTCTCGATAAGCTGGAAGCTGAGCTCGCGCTCCTTGAACGGGAGCATCGGCATCCGGACCTGCGGCTCCTCGGGCTTATACGGAACGATGTCTATGAGCTCAGGGACGGCCTCTTCTTCCGCGATCTCCTCGGCGACGCGCGCCATATCGTCGCCCGCGAGATAGCGATCGATCGCCTTCGCCGCGAGCTTCCCCTGCGCGACGCATTCGATCACCGTGCGCGCGCCCATCTGGACGTCCCCACCGGCGAACACGCCGGGGCGGTCGGTCATAAGCGCGCCGTTCGTCACGACCGTCTCGCGCTTGCTCTTGCGGACGCCCTGCTCGCGCGCGAAGAAGTCGAGGTTCGGCACCTGGCCGATCGCGGGGATCGCCGTGTCGCACTCGATCACGAAGTTCGATCCCTCGATCGGCACCGGGCGCCGCCGGCCCGACGCGTCGGGCTCGCCGAGGGCCATCCGCTGGAACTCGACGCCGCCCACACGGCCGTTCTTCTCCACGAACCGGACGGGCGCGGCGAAGAACTCGAGGCGGATGCCTTCGTGCTCCGCGTCGTCGACCTCGCTGTAGTGCGCGCCCATCTCCTTGCGCGACCGCCGGTAGACGACGGTCACCTCAGCGCCGAGGCGGCGCGAGGTCCGCGCGCAGTCGAACGTGGTGAACCCACCGCCGATCACCACGACCTTTTGGCCCTTGCCGACCGGGACGGGGTTGCCCTCCGAGTTCATGCGGAGGTAATTGATCGCCTCGATGACGCCAGGGAGATCCTCGCCCGGGATGCGGAGCTCGTTCGATCGCCACGCGCCGAGCCCGAGGAAGATCGCGTCGTAGCCCTGCGTGAAGAGGTCGTCGATCGAGAAGTCCCGACCGAGCATCATGCCGCCCTTGAACTCGGTGTCGCGCAGCTGCCAGACGGAGTTCAGCTCCTTGTCGAGCTTGACCTTCGGCAGGCGGTACTCGGGAATGCCATAGCGAGCGATGCCGCCCTGCTTTTGCATCATGTCGAACACCGTCACGGCGTGGCCCTTGAGCGCCGTGTAGTACGCCGCCGTCATCCCGGCGGGACCGGCACCAACGACCGCGACGCGACGGCCTGTCGCGGGGAGCTGCGGGAAGGGCGTCGGCGCCTTCTCCATCTCCATGACGAGCTCGCCGGTGTAGCCGTGGCACTGGCAAATCGCGATCTCCTCCTCGACGAGGCCGCGCCGGCAGACCTCCTGGCAGGGCTTCGGACAGACGAGACCGAGCATGTATGGGAACGGCAAGACTTCCTTCACGAGGCGCGCGGCCTCGACGTGCTGGCCTTTTGACATGAGCTCGAGGTAGCCGGGAATGTCGATGTGCGTCGGACAGCTCACCTGGCACGGCGGCATGCAGTACGCGTTGTGGTCGCTCAGGATGTACTCGAGGTTCTGCCGGCGCAGCTTGAAGAGCGAGTCCGAGGCCTGCGTGATCTTCATGCCGGGCTCGACCGGCAGGTGGCAAGACGGCATCGGCCGGTGATAGCCCTCGATCTCGACGAGGCACATCCGGCAAGCGGCCGCCGGCGCGAGCTTCTCGTCGTCGCACAGCGTCGGCACCTCGAACCCCGCTCGCTGCGCCGCCCGGAGAATCGCCTCGCCCGGAATCGCCGTGACTTCCTTACCGTCGATCCAGATCGTGGTCGTCGGCTGTCCCGAGGGGATCTCGCCCATGTGCGAGACCGTCGGGAGCTGCGATTCCGCCGGTTGCGTATATCGCTCGAGCAGACTCATGGCGTGTTCACCATATCGTCCGACGCGTGCGTGCGCAGCGGGTCCTGTCGCCGGCTCGGGGCCGTGCCCTCGCCGCACCCTCCCCACCTTTCGCGTCGTTCGCTTCGCTTACTCCGCGTGGTGGGTCCCCGGGGCACCCGCGGCTCGTGCACAACCCTCTCGCCGGCGCCACCCGCTGCCGAGACCGCGTTCGTCATGGCTGGACCATTGTTTCGTAGCGACGGCTCCGGATCGGCTTGCAGACACCCTCGGGACACCGCTTTTCTTGAATATGGATGCG
>VBEY01000168.1 GCA_005889295.1 Chloroflexota bacterium
GAAATCCGCGTCAAGCCGCCGGTTGGGCTGGATTTGCGAGGCTTCGACCTGGCTCACATACTCCACGCGCCCGATACCGGGGCGTCGCGCAGGTAGGGGAAATGATCATGCCGAGATCCAGCCTTCTCTCGTCTCTCGCCATGGCTCTGTATGTGGTGGGCTCGACCGTCACGTACACCAACGCGGCGACGCCGTGGCAATTGCCAGTCGGCCTCACGAACGTCGTGGCGAGCTCGCCTACGACAGGTGCGGGCTACCCGATCCCGGCCGGTTCGAGGGTCCCGGTCGCGGGCTCGTGCCAGGCCGGCGCTTTCAATGCGAATCATTCCGAGTCCTGGATCGCGGTGAAGCCGGGGACCGAGGACCTCGTGGGCTCCTCGAAGTTCTTCTTCGATAAGTACAGCACCTTCTACATGTTCTATCTGGGCGCGCACCAGATTCCGCATGGCACGCCCGCGGGCAACAACCAGATCCAGG
This sequence comes from Chloroflexota bacterium, assembly GCA_005889295.1. GTDB lineage: Bacteria > Chloroflexota > Limnocylindria > P2-11E > P2-11E > 3-1-20CM-2-70-9. The sequence goes on from VBEY01000168.1 coordinate 478, forward strand.
GGTACGACTGCATTAGCACCGGAACGCAGGCGATGCCGCCAAGCTGGACCGACACGACCGACCCCAACCTTGATTTCGACACGCGGGGCCGGGTCTACCAGGTCATGCTGCCGTTCAACGCGTTCTGGGACGCATCGCGGCTTCATCCGGACGGCGAGATCGACATCTCCTACAGCGATGACATGGGCCTGACATGGGTGAAGGGCAACGGCGGCCGGCCGCTCGAGCAAAGCAACAACGCCTCGGCGAGGCAGGCCGGACACGTCGAGGACAAGCAGTGGGTCGCGGTGAACCACATCGTCGGCCACGCGTTCCAGGACCACGTCTACGCCGCGTGGGCCGTCTTCAACGGCTCATCGAACGGCCAGGGCGTGAAGGTGAAGATGGCGGTCTCGCGCGATCGCGGCCGGACCTTCGATAACGCCGTGACGATCACGCCGCCGTCCCAGGTCGGCGCCGCCGCGACGTTCGTCATTCCGCAGATCGACGCCGCCGGTGACGTATACGTCTCCGTTGTGTCGTTCCCGCCGAACGGCAGCGCGTCGACGATCTATGTCGCTCGCTCGAGCGACGACGGGCGGACGTTCTCAACATTCGTCCCGGTCGCGCCCGTGAGCGCCATCCCGACCGCGGGGCTCCCGAACACGCGGTTCCGCGACGGGATAACCGAAAGCTTCTCCGCGAGTCCGACCTACGCGGGCCACCTCTACCTCACCTACGAGGACTGGGATCCGGTGCGCGGCCAGATGGACGTGAAGTTCACACAGTCGACCGACCGCGGCCTCACGTGGTCCGCTCCGGTCGTCGTCAACGACAACGTCGATCCCGCCGGCGTGCCGACGGACCAGTTTCAGCCTTCGATCGCCGCAGGTCCGGGTGGCGCGGTCGCGATCGCGTTCTACGACCGCCGGGCCACCTGTCCGAGCGACGCGAGCGTCCTTGCGGCCGACGTGGGACGAACGAACTTCTGTATCGACGTCACGCTTCAGGCCTACAAGGACGCCGGCCTCGGCGCGGTGAGTGTCGGCGCGAATCGTCGACTCACGCGGTACACGTGGGATCCCGAGCAGCCGGGGCAGCACGTGGGCGGGCTTCCGCAATACCCGTGCGCCGGCGCGCGCGATCCCTGCCCGAGCGGACGGGGCTTCATCGGCGACTACTTCGGGCTGGTCGTCTCCGCGAAGAACGTCTACGCGCTCTTCGCGTCGACGCACTATGCCTCGGACGTGAGCGCCGACGAAGGCGGGCTCGTGTACTACCAGCAACAGGTACTCGCAAGCGTCTCGCGATCCTCTCTCGGGAAGGGCTACTAGCCACGCGCCCGCTCGCCGAACGGCCACATGCGCGCGCTGATCTTTGACCGAGACGGGACCGCTCATCGAGGATGATCAGGGCCTATCTACGGTTCTGGTCAGGTGGTCAGACCAAGCGAGAGATGCGGGCAGGGTGGACAACTGCCGTCGACTGGAGCGTGGCGGGCTAGGCTCCAGGTGGCCGCGCTGCGCCACCGTCGGCGCGGACAAAAGGGGAGGTATGCCATGCACGCACGTGTCACCAGATCGGAAGTAGCTCGGGACAAGGTCGACGAAGGCGTCAAGCGCATCAAGGAAGTCGTGATCCCGCAGGTCAAGAAGCTCGAAGGATTCAAGGGCGGCTTCTGGCTCATCGATCGAACGAGCCTCAAAGGCTTTGGCCTCACGCTCTTCGCGGACGAGGCCGCGCTCCGGGCGACCGAAGCCGCTTCGGCCAAGATACGGGCCCAGGCACCGTCCGACGTCAAGATCACGGGCGTCGAGCAGTACGAGGTGGTCGCGTCGGTCCCGACGCAGGGTCAGGTCGCTGCAGCTCGTGCCACCCGGTTCGAGGGGCCGCCTGAGCAACTGGAGAAGCTCATCAAGTACGCCAACGAGACCGTCATTCCCGCGGCGAAGAAGCTCCAGGGCTTCAAGGGCGGGTACTGGCTGGCCGACCGCAAGAACGGCAAGGGTTTCGCGCTCACGCTCTTCGAGAGCGAGTCGGCGCTTCGCGCGAGCGAAGACGCATCGGCGGGCATCCGTTCCGACGCGGCAAAGCAGACGGGCACGACGATGGCGGGGGTCGAGCGCTACGAGGTGTACGCGCAGGCTGTCGCCGAGCCCGCGATGGCGGCTCGCTGATCGGACAACTCGCTCCGGTATGAAGTTCGCGGCGGGCGCCGTCGAGACGCCGCGGCGCCCACCGTGGACTAAGTTCGGATGAGAGCGCTCATCTTCGATCTCGACGGGACGCTCATCGATACCGTCTACGCGCACGTGTTCGCGTGGCAGCGGGCTCTCTCTGAAGCCGGCCTCGCGATCGATGGGTGGAAGATTCACCGCCGCATTGGCATGAGTGGCGGTCTCTTCACGCGAGCCGTCGCGCGGGAGATCGGGAAGCCACTGGGCGACGACGAGGCCGGCCGGATCCAAGCGCGACACGGCGAGCTTTTTCGCGAGCTCGTGCCTGAGCGCCGGCCCTTGCCTGGCGCGATCGGCCTCCTGCGCTGGCTGCGTGAGCAAAAGGTCCCGCACGGCATCGCGACGTCGGGGCGGCATCCGGAGATCGATCGCTCTCTCGAGGCACTGGGCGTACCGCCGGAAACCGTGGTGGTCGACCGCGGAGACGTCCTCCGCGCGAAACCGGAGCCGGACCTATTTCTCAAGTGCCAGGAGCAGCTGGGCGTCGAGATCCGCGACTGCTATGTCGTCGGCGACGCGGTGTGGGATCTCCTCGCCGCGCGTCGTGCAGGGATGTTGAGCGTCGGCCTGCTCTCGGGCGGGTACGGCTGGGACGAGCTCACGTCAGCCGGCGCGTTTCGGGTCTACCGCGACCCCGCGGACCTGCACCGCTCGCTCGACGAGCTCGGCATCGTGTGATCGTGCGTGTGCCTGCCTGGTACACACCGGGCGTAGGCTTGCCCGCGGGTATCGAGCCCACCAAAGGGGAGGACCAAGATGTTTGCTCGTGTCACCAGGTACGAGGGGTCGCCAAGCGAGATCGAGGCCGGCATCAAGCTGATCAAAGAGACCATCGCTCCAGGCGCGAAGAGGCTCCAGGGTTTCAAAGGCGGCTACTGGCTCCTTGATCGCGCGAACAGCAAGGGATTCAGCGTCACGCTCTTCGAGAGCGAGGCCGCGCTTCACGCCACCGAAGACGACGCGGCACAGCTTCGGTCGCGGGCTTCCAGCGTCGTGAGGATCACCGCGGTCGAGCGTTACGAGGTGGTCGCGGAAGCCCAGGTCGAGGAGATGGCTCCCGCCCGCTAGCCCTTGCCCTCCTTTACGTACGGCACACCGTCCGCGGCGGGCGGCGTGGAGCGTCCCACGACGCCTGCCAGGATCACGATCGTCATGAGATAGGGCAGCGCCGCGTACCAGAAGCTGGGGATCGATTTCAGGATCGTCCCGAGGTCTCCTTCGGGAATGCGGACGTTGACGACGACGCCGAGCGCCGTGGCCGTCCCGAAGAGCAGGGCCCCACCGAATGCGCCGATCGGTGTGTAGCGGCCGAAGATCATCGCGGCGAGCGCGATGAAGCCGCGGCCGCCGGTCATCCCGTTCTGGAACGAGCCAGTCGACTCGAGCGTCAGGAACGCGCCGGCGAGGCCCGCGAGTGCGCAGCCGAAGATCACGTTCTGGTAGCGCTGGCGGTAGACATCGATGCCCACCGTATCCGCGGCTTTCGGATGCTCCCCGACGGCCCGCGTGCGGAGGCCCCACTTGGTCCGGAAGAGTGCGATCTGCAGGCCGATGACGATGAAGACGACGCTCATCGCGATCGGACCCTGGTTGAAGAACATGACGAGGATCGGCCCGACGAACGGCAGGTTCGCGAGCGCAGTGGGCAGGTGAAAAGGCGCGATGACACCGGCCCCGCCCAACCCGGACGGCGTGATGATCAGCCGGTTGAGGTAACCGGTTACGCCGAACGCCGCGATGTTCATCATCGTCCCCGCGATGATCTGATCGGCTCGCACTGACACCGTGAGCCACGCATGCACCAGGCCGAGCAGCGCGCCGACGAGGATCGCGACTGCGATGCCGAGCACGAGCGATGGGCCGCTGCCGATAACGTTATGAAGGGCGAACCCGGTGAGGTACGCGAAGAACGCGGCAATGAGCATGATGCCCTCGATGCCGATGTTGACCACGCCGGAGCGCTCGCCGATGACTCCGCAGAGCGCTCCGAGCGCGAGGGGCGTCGCGAGGCCGAGGATGATCGGGAGCATGTCCGGGAGAACGACGACGAGGTAGACCGCGAGCTCCCAGATGAGGCGCAGGAACGTGCCGATCGCATCCATCAGGACGGTGGCGAACCCGAGGCCGCGCCACCCGCCCAGCTCTGCGTGACCGTTTTGAGCTCGACGATCTCAGCCTTCGGGGCGCGGATCCGAAAGAGCCGGCGCACGATGAGGTCGGCGGCGAGGAACAGGATGACGAGTGCCTGGATGATGTCGATGACCTCGACGGGCACACTCGTTTCGATCTGCATCAGCGGCGCGCCCGCGCGGAATGCGCCAAAGAGGATCGCGGCGAACAGGATCCCGATCGGGTTCGAACGGCCGAGAAGCGCAACCGCGATGGAGTCGAAACCGACCGAGGCGGTGATGCCGGGCGCGTAGAAGCCGATCACCCCAAGCATCTGGATCGTCCCGGCCAGACCGGCAAGGAGGCCCGAGAGCGTCATCGTCAGCGCTGTTATGAAGACGGGGCGTATGCCCGCGTAGCGCGCCGCGTTGGGGTTCTGCCCGACGGTCCGGATCTCGAAGCCGATTGTCGTACGGTCGAGGAGCCACCGGACCGCGAGGACCATCAGGACCGCAAGCGGGATCCCGAGATGCAGGTTCCGGCCGAGGAGGATCGGGAGCGCGCTGTTCCCGATCGGCCCGGTGCGAGGGAACGTGAATCCCGGCGCGCGCACGAGGTCGTTCACCGCCCACGTGAGCAGGAGGACGGCGGCGTTGTTGAGCATGATCGTCGTGACCACTTCGTGAGCACCGGTCCGTGCTTTCAGGAACCCGGGAATGAAACCGAACGCCGCACCGCCGAGCGCGCCCGCCACAGTGGCGAGGACGACGCCGACCGCCGCCGGCGTCTCCGCCAGCTTCGCGCCGACCACGGCCGCGGCGAACGCTCCGACGAGGAACTGCCCCGCGACCCCGATATTGAAGAGACCGGCCTTGAAACCGAGGCCCACGGCGAGGCCGCCGAGGATCAACGGCGCCGCGGCGACGAGCGTGTTTGCGATCGCGGTCCCGCTGCCGAAGGCCCCAGCGAGAAGGTTCCCGTACGCGGCGATCGGAAGAAGGGGCTCGAAGCCGGTCGGCGTGAAGACGCTCGACACGACGATGACCACGGCAGCGACGACGAAGGCGAGCACGATCGCGAGGAGCGGAATCGACGCGACCTGCCAGATCTGTCGCGCGACCGCGCCTAACCGGCTCATGCGCGCGTCGCGCCGGTGGCCATGAGAAGTCCGATCCTCTCGCGCTGGGCTTCGTCGGCGGCGAAGTTCCCGACGATGTTTCCGCGGAAGGCGACGAGGATCCGGTCCGAAAGCTCGAGCACCTCGTCGAGCTCGGCCGAGACGAGCAGGACCGCTGCGCCGCGGTCACGTCTCGCGATTACCTGTTTGTGGATGAACTCGATGCTGCCGACGTCCAGACCGCGGGTGGGCTGGTCGAGCACCAGGAGCCGCACCTCCTGTCCGAACTCTCGCGCCACAACCACCTTCTGTTGGTTCCCACCGGAGAGCGTCGCCGCCAGAGCCTTTGGCCCGGACGCCCGGATGTCGAACTCCTTCATCAGTCGCACCGCGTTCGCGGCGATTGCGCGAAAGTTGCGGATGATGCCGGCGAACCCACCCGCGAAGGGAGGGTCGCCATAGCGGGTGAGAGCCAGGTTGTCGTCGATGGGATAGGTCAGGACGAGGCCGAAGCGGTGGCGGTCCGCAGGGACGAACGAGATTCCCCGGTCTCTGCGGCGGTCCACCGTCGCTCGCGTCAGGTCCTCGCCCCCGAGACGGATTGTTCCCGCTGTCGGGCGGCGAAGACCGATGAGCGCTTCGACGATCTCGTCCTGCCCGTTGCCGGCCACCCCGGCGATGCCGACGATCTCGCCCGCGCGAACAACGAGGTCGAGGCCGCGGAGAGCCTCATGCCCGCGGTCGTCCTTCGCCCGCAAGCCCGCGACCTCGAGTGCGACCTCCCCGGGATGCGAATGGCCTCGATCGACGCGGAGGTTCACGGCGCGGCCGACCATCAGCTCCGCCAGCTCGTTCTCGTTCGTCTCGGCGGGCCTGCGGCTGCCGACCACCTTGCCGCGGCGGATGACTGTGATGCGGTCCGCGATCTCGATGACCTCGTCGAGTTTGTGGCTGATGAAGATGACGCTCCCGCCCTCCGCTCGCAGCCGCCGGAAGACCTCGAAGATCTCGCGCGTCTCCTGCGGCGTCAGGACCGCGGTCGGTTCGTCCAGCACGAGGATCCGTGCGTTGCGATAGATGGCCTTGAGGATCTCGACACGCTGCTGCTGACCGACGGAGAGCTGGTCGACGCGGGTCGAAGGGTCGATCTCGAAGCCGAGCTTCTGCGCGAGCAGCTTGATTCGCCGCGCTCCCTCGCCGAGGTCCAGGATCTGGCCGGCGCGGACGATCTCGTCGCCCAGGACGACGTTCTCCGCGACGGAGAGGACTGGCACCAGCATGAAGTGCTGGTGGACCATGCCGATGCCGCGCGCGATGGCATCCGCGGGGTCATGGATCGTGACCGGCTGGCCGTCGATGCGGATCTCGCCGGCGTCCGGTGTGACGAGTCCGTAGAGAATGTTCATAAGCGTCGACTTGCCGGCACCGTTCTCCCCGAGGAGCGCGTGGATCTCACCCGGGCGGAGCGCGAGGTCTATCGCGTCGTTCGCGAGGGTTCCCGTCGGGAACAGCTTCATGA
>VBEY01000169.1 GCA_005889295.1 Chloroflexota bacterium
GAACATGCCCGACGTCTGGGCGGCGGGAGACGTCGCGGAGTTCTACGACGTCGTATCTCAGCGACATCACCGCATGGGCACGTGGGACAACTCGCTGAATCACGGGCGCCACGTCGCCAAGAACATGCTCGGCGCGAAGGAGCCCTACGTCGAAGTGCCGACGTACGCCTCAGGGATGTTCAACTCGAATATCTCGGTCATGGGCGTGACCACCGAGGAGGAGCCGGATGCCGAGGCCGTTGTGGAAGTCGACTACGAGGGCCGCAACTACAAGCGTCTCTTCTTCCTCGGCGACAAGCTCGTGGGCGCGATCCTCGTCGGAAAGATGAAGGGCCGCAAGAAGGTGCTCGAGCTCATCAGCTCGCGGACCCCGGTCGTTGATCGGCGCAAGGTCTTCGAGCTCCTCGCGGTGCCCGAGCTTCCGACCAAGGCGGCCGCGACCACCGAGGAGTGAGCCTCGAGATTCGCGAGCTCGCGCCCGACCTGACCGATGACTACCTGGCCTTTTTCGACAACGATGCCTTTGCGGATTTTCCCTGGTGGTCGGCGTGCTACTGCCGGTTCTGGGACGACCCCGCCGACACCGAAGGCGACTCCAGCCCCCAGCACCGCGACCGCTACCGAGCCCTCGTTACGGACCTCATCCGGAAGGGCTCGCAACAGGGGCTCCTCGCCTACCACGACGGCAGGGTGGTCGGCTGGTGCAACGCCAAGGCACGACTCGGATACACCATGCCGCGTCGCATCGACAAAGCGCCGGCCGACGACGCGGCGCGGATCGGGTCGATCGTCTGCTTCATCGTTGCCAAGGACTTCCGCGGCAAAGGCATCGCGAGCGTGATGCTCGAGGCGGCCTGCGCCAAGTTCCGCCGCGAGGGCCTCGCCGTCGCGGAGGCCTACCCGACCACCGCGCCGCCCTCGGGTCCGTATGCCGACCAGATCCCGTGGTCGGCCCACAACCACACCGGCCCGCTGGAGATGTACCGGAAGGCCGGTTTCACCCTGCATCGACAGCTCGAGCGGTTCGCGGTCGTCCGGAAGTCGCTCTGATGCCAAAGCAGCGCGTCGGAATCCGCGTCGAGGACACCGAGATCGACGGAGTCCTCCATCTGCCGGAGATGCGCGCGGTCGGCGGCGCCGCGGTATTGCACGGCTTCGGCGGCCATCCCGATCAGCCGCACATCGTCGCGACGTGCGAATCACTCGCACGCACCGGCGTGGCCGCGCTCCGCTTCGCGTACCGGGATCATCAGCCGCCGCGAATGACGCTCGGCTCGGGCCTCGCGGACGCGGCCGGCGCGATCCGCGTGCTCAAGGCGCATCCCGATATCCCCGAGCGCCTCGCGGTGGTCGGATTTTCGTTCGGCGGCACGGTCGCCGCGCTCGTCGCCGGGCGCGACTCGCGCATACGCGCCGCCGTTCTCGCCGCCGCGCCCGCGGTCGCAGGGCCCCAGTTCACGGCGTGGTCGAACGACGAGAAATGGAAGCCCGTCGCCGAACTCTCGCGCACGCGGGCGCGCGTGCTCCTCATCTGGGGCTCCCGGGACGGCGAGGTGCCGTTCGAAAATGCGGAGCGCTACGCCGCGGTGCTCTCCCAGGCACGCGTACCGAACAGGATCGTCACGATTGACGGCGCCGACCACGATTTCGCGCCTGCCGGTCCGCGCGCGAAGATGACCGAGGCGGTCGCCAACTGGGTTCGCGAAGCCCTCGCCTAAGAGGGGGCCAAGCGGGAACGCCTTCGTTGGCACGCTCCGCGCAAGTGAGTGCGTCGTGGGTTCGTCCTCGGAAGCCGCCTTCTGGCTCGCGCTCGCGTGGAGCGCCATCATCGTGATGGCGATCGTTTCGACGGTATGGCGTCCTCGTCATACGCATCCGACCCCCGCGCGCTGCGCGTGCGCGGAGTGCGTCATGCGGCGCGTTCGCTAGTCCGCGAGCGCCTCCTCCGTCTCACGCACGAGATCGCGGACGATATCGCCTGCGGGACGCACCTCGTTCACGCGATCGATCGATAGCCCCGCCCACATTGGCGCATCCTCCGGATCACCGTCGAAGGTCGGCACCGGCATGCCCACCGCGTAGCGCTGCCAGTCGACATCGCCCCACGGGAGCCGCTGTCTACCGATGATCTCCCCCTCTCCCGGTCGCTCGCCCGAGGGTGGGCGGCCCGCCGCGTCCCACCGCGCGTAGGTCTTGTTCTTGATGGTGCGATGTGGCGCGTCCTTCCAACCGACGTCGTAGAGATCGGGCGAGTAGAAGGTGTCGGCCGCGGAGGCGGCCACGACCCGCCGCTTGTAGTAGTCGTGCACCCACGCCTCTTCGCTTGCGACGAAACGAGTCCCGAGCGAGACCCCTTGTGCACCCATACCAAGGGCCCGAGCGATCCCGCGGCCATCACCGATGCCGCCAGACGCGATGACCGGCACGGGCTTGGTGGCTTCGACGGCGGCCGAAAGAGTCTCCCAGAGGGACCGGGTCGCCTTCACGTGACCGCCCGCCTCGCTCCCCTGCATGATCACGGCATCCACACCAGCGCTCGCCGCGGCCGCGGCCTCGTCGACACTGCCGACCTGGATCAGGACCTTCGTGCCCGCTCGGTGCGCCGGCTCGATGAACGGAGACGGATCTCCCCAGAAGAGCACAAGAACGGGAACCCGCTCGGCGAGGACGGCCGCGATCTGTTTCCGGCGAAGTTCACGAACGTCGTCGCCCCAGTGCGGGCTCGCGAAGGCCGCGATGATCAGATTCCCGCCAAAGGGGCGCTTCGTGAGCTCGCGAGTTCGCTCAACACGTCTCTTGATCTCCTCGATCGGAAAGCCGAGACCGAGGACCCCAAGCCCACCCGCGTTCGAAACTGCGGCGGCGAGCTCGGGCACGGCCGACGCCGCGAAGCCGACGTTCAGGATGGGGGTGTCGATCCCGAGCAGGTCGCAGAGCGGAGTTCGCACGCTCACGGCGGGCAGTGTGCCCCGCCGGGGAATCCGACGCCAATCTCCGTCGTTGTTATCGGAGATGTTCGAGCGCCTCGCTGACGAGGACTTCGCGTACCTGACGACGATCGGCCGCCGCAGCGGCAAACAGCACACGATCGAGATCTGGTTTGCGCTTCACGATGGCCGCATTTACATGCTGTCGGGCGGCGGCGACCGCGCCGATTGGGTGAAGAATTTGAGAAAGACGCCGCAGACTCGCGTTCGAATCGGCACGCAGTCCGCGAGCGCCACCGCGCGCATCCTTCGAACCGGAACAAAAGAGGACGAGCTGGCGCGTCAGCTTCTCGACGGCAAGTACCAGGCCTGGCGCGAGGGAAAGCGGCTTTCGAGCTGGGCGAGGAGCGCGCTTCCCGTCGCGATCGAGCTTTCCTAGATCAGCGGAGGAGCGGCCAGTAGACCTCGGTCCGCAGGTGTTTCTCTGGGGTCTTCGACTCATCGTCGAGGTACGACTCCCACGGGCCCTCCCCGGGCCGATGTCCCTCCTCGGCCAGCCACTTCTCGAGGCGCCGGTATTCCTGTGAGAGGGTCTGATATGGACCGATGTGCAGGGTCTTCGCGGCGCGCCCGGCGGGAAGCTTGGTGACGCGAATTTCATCGCCCGTGACCATGAATGAGCCCGTAAACGGAATGCCGGCCTCGGTGTCGAACGCCGCGGGGTCACCGTTGTAGTAGCGAGCGAACCGCGGCCCGGCGGGTGTCGCGCCCTGCGCGCGGATCGCGCCCCGAAGCTTCGGGAAGATCTCCATGAAGAAGGCGCCGAGACCCGCTTGCGGGACCGTCCTTCGTATCGTGACGGCGCGCTGCGGGGCAAGCTCCACGATCTCGATCGGTTGGCTGCTCATGCCACCGGAGGAAAGTCTCCATGTTCGCGCAGGTACGCGACCACTCCGCCGGCGGCGAGGATCTCCTGCGCGAACGGCGCGAGCGGACGCAGCCGCGCGTCCCCGGCAGGGGCGCGCAGTCGACCGGCGCCGAGATCGAGGGTCACCGCGTCACCATCGTGTACCAGAGTGACAGCCTCCGCGGATTCGAGCACGGGAATGCCAAGGTTGATGCAGTTGCGGAAGAAGATCCGCGCGAAGCTCTTCGCGACGATCCCCCCGATCCCGTGCTTCGCGAGAGCGGCGACCGCATACTCGCGCGAGCTGCCGCACCCGAAATTCTCTCCGCCCACGAGGATGTCGCCCTGCCGCACGTCGCTCGCGAATCCCGGCCGGGCATCGCAGAACGCGTAGGTGTGGAACTTGTCCTGGCCGACCATGAACGGCGCGTACCGGCCGGGGACGATCTGGTCCGTGTCGAGGTCGTCACCGAACACCCAGGCTCTGGCCATCAATCGTCTCTCTCAATCTCGCGGCCAACGCCGCGAGACACGCTCAGGGCTGGTCGACTCACTCGTCGCGGCAAAGCCGCTCCTCGCTCGTTCAATCGTCGATCTCCGCAGCGACGCCGCTGCGCGCGGCGGCGACCATGAGCTCGCGCGACCGATCGCCGGACCGGACCGAAGCGGCACCGCGGCCGGCCCGCTCCGAGCGTCGCCGCTCGACGAGGTCGTCGAACGCGTCGTCGCCGGCCTCGAGATACGGGCGCGGATCGTCGATCACGCCGGTCAGCGCGGCGACGGCGGCGACATAGGGCGAACCGATGAAGATCGAAGCGTCGGCCGAGCCCATCCGCCCGCGGTAGTTCCGGTTCGCGGTCGAGAGGCAGATCTCCTGGCCCGCGAGCACGCCACCGGTGCGTCCCAGGCACGGCCCGCACCCCGAGCTGCCGATGACCGCGCCGGCCGCGGAGAGCGCGAGGAGCGTGCCGTCGGCCATCGCGTCCTCGAACTGCCGCCGCGAGGACGGGACCACTTCGAGACGGACCTCCGGCGAGATGCGGCGCCCGCGCAGCACCGCCGCCGCCTGGCGCATGTCGACCAGACGACCATTCGTGCAGGACCCGAGGAAGACGACGTCGACTGGTTGGCCGACTGCCTCCGAGACATCGACGACCTGGTCAACGCGCGGTGGCACCGCGATCTGCGGCTCGAGCGTCGAAAGATCGACCGTGACCTCGTTCACGTACGCGGCGCCGCGATCCGGGAAGAGCCAGTCCGGCGCCTCCGGGGTCCCGACGACGATCCCGGCCTTCGCTCCCATCTCGGTGGTCATGCCGGCGAGCGTGATGCGATCGCCCTGCGGAAGGGTTCCCGCGCCGTGGAACTCGACGCACTTATAGCGCGCGCCGTCGGTGCCGACCTCCCGGACGACGCGCATGATCGCGTCCTTCATCGTGACGCCCTTGCGGGGACGTCCGGTGAACGTGACCTTGATCGATTCGGGAACGCGCAGCCAGGTGCGCCCGAGAGCGAGCGCGACAGCGACGTCCGTCGCACCCATGCCGGCACCGAATGCGCCAACCGCACCGTACGAGTTCGAGTGGGAATCGCTGCCGACGATGACGGTGCCGGGCTCGCAGTAACCCTCTTCCACCATGATCTGGTGGCATACGCCCTCGCCCGCGTCGTAGAACGTCGCGATCCCCTGAGCCCTCACCCACTCGCGAAGGACGCGGTGCGAGTCGGCGACGACCGGCGTCGGCGCGGGCGCGGCGTGGTCGACGAAGACGGCGACCTTCGTCGTGTCCCAGACGCGCTCCTTCCCCAGATCGCGGAGCCCGGCGATGACCGCGTCGATGACCGAGTCGTGCACCATGACGCGGGAGACGGGTGCGATGACAAGGTCGCCGGCGGTCGCGTCGCGCGCCGCGACGCGCGAGAGGATCTTTTCGGCGACGGTCTTAGGCAACGACCCACTCCCGAAGCAGCGAGTCGAGCTGATCCATGGACAGCGGGCCGGAGTCGGCGAGTGTCTTGATCCGGCGGGTGATCTCGCGAAGCTCGTCCTCGCCGAACTCGAGCCCGAGCTCCTTCGCGCGATGATCGATCGCGTGCTTCCCGGTGAGCCGATGCGCGACATTGATGGTGCGCTCGAGTCCAAAGTCCGCAGGATCGAGGATCTCATAGCTGTTGGGGTTCAGGTAGATCGCCTTCGTGTGCATGCCCGCCTTGTGATGGAACGCGTACTTACCGGTCACGAAGTTGTTGTACGGGATGTCGATCCCGACGAGCGAGGCGACGAGCTCGTCGAGGTCTCGCAGCTTCGGCAGGTCATACTTCTTCCGAATCGCGGCCGGGTCATCGGCGTACATGCGCGCGACGAAACCGCCGAGCGGTGTGATGCCATTGCGCTCGCCGATACCGAGGACGCTCGTGTCGATGTGGGTGGCTCCTCCTTCGAGGATTGCGTAGCTGTTGGCGATCGCGCAACCGGTGTCGTTGTGTCCGTGGAACTCGATGTCGCACCCAACATGGTGGCGCAGCTCGACTGCCAGCGCGTAGCACTGACGCGGTGTGGCGATGCCGACCGTATCCGCGATGCCGACGCGGTTCACGCCCATCCGGTCGACAGCGGTGTAGACCTTGAGGAGGTCGCCTTCGGTGGAACGGAAGCTGTCCTCGCTCGAGAAGCGGACCTCCTTGCCGTGGTCCCGGATGAAGGCGATCACCTCGCCGGCATCTTCGATGATCTCGTCGACGCTCTTGCCGTGGCTGAACTCGCGCAGGATCGAGGACGTTCCGAAGAGGATGTCGATGCCGTCGACGCACGTCTGCACGGCGACCCGCGCGTCGTCCATGTGGCAGCGCACGTGCGTCAGCACCTTCGCCCGGAGCGGCAAGGCGGCGATCGTGCGGCAGTCCTCGAACGACTGGGGAGAAGCTACCGGCGAGGTGAGCTCGATGTACTCGACGCCGAAGTCGTCGAGCAGCTTCGCGATGCCGATCTTGTCCGCCGTCGTGAAGTGGGCGTTCGAGAACTGCTCCCCCTCGCGGAGCGTGGAGTCGATGATCGCGAAGCGCTCGACCGGCACGCGGACCTCCAAACGACACGGTCCGGCCACCGAGCACACAAAGGCTCGGTGCGCGACGTGCCACCGAGCCTCTCCCTAGGGCTTGGTCACACGGCAGCGCTTCGCGTCGGGGTTTCCCCCGTCGCGACAGTCCGCCTCCTTCCGGAAGGTGGACCAGCCTGAGGTCCCGAGACGGACCTCTGACT
>VBEY01000326.1 GCA_005889295.1 Chloroflexota bacterium
TCCGGTCGCGCAGGTCGGCGTGGTCGCGACGCTGGACGACCCGGCGGTGCCGTGCTGCGTCAATTACTCGGCACAGACGGACTCGGCCGGCCATTACACGCTTTATGTGCGGGCCGGCAGGTATCGGATCAACTTCCAGCCCCCGAGTACGAGCGATTTCGTGATCGAGTACTGGAACGACAAGCCTGACTACGCGACCGCGACGTTGCTCGATGTAAGTGTGCCGACCTCGAGCATCGATGCGGTCCTTGAGCGAGGTTTCCACATCACCGGGCGGGTGACGGATGCGGTCGGGGGCGGGGCGGTTCAGGGCTCGGTGGTCACGATTAATCCGCAGACCTGCTGTCAGGCGTTCACCGTCGTCCAGACAGACCCCGACGGCACCTATTCGGTGACCGTTCGACCCGGCACCTACAAGATCGGCTTCAACCCACCCTACGGAACCGACTTCGTGAGCCAGTACTGGAACGGCAAGCCAGACCTTGCCTCCGCGGACCTCCTGGTGGTCGATGTCGCGAACACACCGAACATCAATGCGGTCCTCGCGCACGTATTCCGGCTCACGGGACGGATCACAGATTCGTCTGACCCGACGCTCCCACTCCCCAATGCCTTCGTCAGTGCGTACACCGCAGTTGGCTTCCAGTACATCGCGAGTGGCGTCGCGGGGTCTGACGGCAGTTACTCGCTATACCTTCCAACTGGGAACTACGTCGTCTTCTTCGGTCCACCCTACTTGAGCGATTACCTTGGCGAATACTGGAACGACAAAAGGGACCAGCTGTCCGCCGATGTGGTCCACGTGACTGGACCCATGAGCGGCCTCGATGCCGGGCTCGCTCGCGGCATCCTGCTAAGCGGCCGCGTCACTGACGAAACGGGGAGCCCCATCCCGGGGCTCTTTGTGAATGTCGACAACTCAACGACGGCCATGTTTGTCGGGGGTGCTCCGACTGATGCGGACGGGCGCTATTCGGTCCTCGTCCCGGCAGGTTCGTACAAGGTCCTATTCCCGAGTAATGGGCTTCCGTTCATTGAAGAGTGGTGGAACGACAAACCGAGCTTTGCCGCCGCGGATCCGATCGACGTGACGAGTTCGGTAAGTGGCATCAACGCGGTGCTGGCGCGCGGGGTCGTTATCAGTGGACATATCAGGTCCGCCACGGGTGCGACTCTCGCCGGCGCGGCGTTCCTCGCCGATGGCAACACGCCATGTTGTGTCTTCGGGGTCGGCCACGGAACGACAGCCGACGGCGCCTACTCCTTTACCGTGCCACCCGGGAACTATTTCGTGGGCTTCTATGCCGATGGGTACGAATTCCAATACTGGAACGGGAAAACCGATCCGCTGATGGCCGACGTGCTCTCTGCGGTGGCAGACCGTTCCGGAATCGACTCGTCGCTCGCGCCGATCGACTCGAGCTCTCCCGCTGGCTCCGGTCCGCCCGCCGATGGAAGCCCGCCGGGCGGTTCTCCGCCACCGAGCGACGGGACGCTGCCCGCGGGGTCCCCGCCGAGCGACGGGACGCCCGGAGCGAGCGGGGGTGTCTCGGACGACCGCGCGATCGTGAGCATCCGTCCGGTGGTGCAGCGGTTCGATGCCTCGTGGTCGAGCGTCGGGACCTAAGGGTCTAGGGTCCGCGCTCCCGCACCAGGATTCCGAGATCAGTCGCGAGCGTCTCCGGTGAGACGTCGCTATGCAGCAGCACCCTTCCGCGCTCGCTCCGGTCGATGAGGTAGATCGCGTCCGAGTGCAGAACATCCTTCGTGCCCACGGCCTGGGCGATCCCGTATTCCTGCCAGACCCGCGAAAGCGCGGCCTGCGAGCCGATCAGGTAGCGGAGGGTCGACTCGACGCCGTGCTCCTGGACGAACCGTCGCGTGGTCGCGGGCGTGTCGCCTACGGGATCGACGCTGACCGCGATGAAGCCCACGTCGTTGGCGGACGTGCCCATACGGTCGCGGGCCGCTCGGATGACCTCGGCCGTCAGTGGACAAACGTCCAAGCAGGACGTGTACAGGAATGTGAGCAGCACCACGTTTCCACGGAGCGCCGAAAGCGACACGACCTGACCGGTCGGCCCGTCGGTGAGTGTGAAATCGGGCGCGATGGCTCCCGGTAACGCTTCACCGACAAGCTTGGTCGGTGTACAGCCGAGCGCAAGAGCAGCGAGCGCTGCGACGAACCACGAACTGAACCTCCGCATTCCTCGGAATTTACTTGACCCACCCTGTGGTCGCGCGCATGCTCCCGCGCGGTGGGAAGGGGAGGTGAACGATGCATCGCATCGTCGTAGCCGCAATAGCGGCAGCTCTCAGCATCACCGGTCTCTTCGCAGCACCCGCGCTCGCCACGACAAATCCGCCGCCTGGACACGAATGGCAAGTTCAAGCCGGCGGGCCGCCGATATTCGACTTGGCCGGTCCGCGCGGCGCCGGCAACCGCTTCTATCCCGCGGCCATCACGATCCACCAGGGGGACAGCATCAAATTCGCGCCGTTTGGTCCACACACGGTCACGTACAACCGGCCGCCAGGTCCGCTCTTCGCTTTGTTCGCGCCATTCGGTGGGACGACGCTCGCGGATCCCGGCAAGCCATTGAACTCGGGGTTCATCGAAGGACCGCCGGCGACATTCACGGTCACGTTCGCCTCGACATTGGCGCCGGGGCGCTACAAATTCATCTGCGGCTTGCACGTCGGGATGAGCGAGACGGTCGACGTCCAACCCGACGGCGCGACGTTGCCGAAGACGGATGCCGACTACCTCGCCATCGCGCAGGCCCAGATCACGCGTGACCTCGCGGCGCTCGATCGAATCAACACCGAGGCCACCGAGAACGTCGAGGACGAGGACGGCAGCCCGACGGTTCTCGTCGGCGCGGGCAACAAACGCGTCTCGAACATTCGCTTCTACCCGGCTTCGGTGACCATTCGCGTCGGGCAGAGCATCACCTTCCTAAAGACTCAGGACCCGACGGAGCCGCACACGGTCACGTTCGGCCCCGAACCGAGTGACATGCTCCAACAGCTCGTCGCGCGCGGCGGCTCGACCTATGCCGGCGGTAAGGACGAGCAAGTGAGCTCGGGCCTCATGGTCACACGCAAGCAGTTCGACTACTACCAACTGGCCCCGCTGGCTCCGCCGCTGCCGGTCGCGCTCACGAAGTACCGTCTGACGTTCACGAAGGCGGGTGACTTCAAATACATCTGCGCGATTCATGACGGTGCAGGCATGTTCGCCTGGGTTCACGTGCGATAGCGGTCAGCGATGACTCAAGAGAGCGCGCCGGCGTTTCGCCGGCGCGTTTCTCTTTAGGGAAGCGTCTCGTTTCCCAAATCTTGACCTCTCGCGGCATGGCGCATGCGGCAACGCCCGCCGCCTCGCGGACGTAACAGCGAGGAAACGGTACTCGGCGACCGCACAGCTTCATCTCGGATGGGAGGCGCGGAAAAAATGCGTCGTTCGCTCGCAACCCTCGGCGCGGCCTTAGCTCTTTCGCTCTCGTTCTTCGCCGCCGCGGCGCTCGCGGACATCATCTCTGGCTTCACTGAGAAGGTCTC
>VBEY01000170.1 GCA_005889295.1 Chloroflexota bacterium
GCGATCGCCGCGGCGTCACCGGAGACAAGCGCGTTCAGGTCAAAGGTCGGACGGCTCGCGATGGCGAGGATCTCACCCGACCACGGATCCTCCGCGACGATCGCGCCCTTCTTGTCGCCAAGCGCGTTCTCGGCGGCGCGTTGGAGCTTGGGGTCGAGCGCGAGCACGACGTCGCGCCCCGGAACGGGCGCGACCTCGCTCAGGGTTTCGACCGGGCGCTCGTCCGGCTCGACGATGCCGAGACGGAACCCGTAGCTGCCGCCGAGCTCGTCATCGAGGGTCGCCTCGAGTCCACTGTCGTTCCTGCCGATGAGGTCACCGGCTTCGACCCCTCGATCGGTCTTGGCTTTGGCTTGGTCGTCGGTCGCTTCCGCGAGGTAGCCGAGCGTCTGAGCTGCCAGGCCGCTCGGATAGCTCCGCACGCGCGTCGCCTGCACCTGCACGCCCTCGATCACCGCGAGGCGAGCTCGGAGCGCGTCGAGCTGCGACGCGGGTACGGTCTTGATCGGGACAAAGAGGTCGGGCTTCACCCACGACTGCGTGTACTTCGCTTTTATCTGGTCCGGCGTCATCGCGAGCGCCGATGAGAGCGAGGACAGGAGTCCGGCTTCGGAGCGCATTTGTCCGGTGATCACGCCGACGACACCCGCCTCGACGAAGGTGGCGAGCTCGGTGCCGTCGCGAGCGACGATCCGGCCTCGCGACGTGGGCAGGCGCGTCATGCGCACGAGCCGACCCGGGGTGAGACGCGGAAGGATCGCCTCCGACGTCCACGCGATCCGCCAGACCGCCTTCTCCTTCTCGCCGACCATGACGAGCTGGAGCGCGGTTGTGCGAGCGATGTCACCGACGCGCCGTGTATGGAAGGTCACGTCGAGCGGCACGCTCGCCTTTCGCGGATCGGGCGAGCCGTTTGGAAGCGCGGGGTGCGTCGCCGTGCCGGGCTTCGCTTCCAGCGACCGGAGCGTCATCTCCTCGGTGATGCGGGGCAGCCGGTCGATGAAACCGGCCGGCGTGACCTGCGCTTTCGCGTCGTCGGTCAGGAGGTCCCACATCGACTGGAAATCGGACTTCTGCCAGGCGGCGGCGTACTGGCGGGCGATCGGCTCGGCCGGTGGCGGCCCCGGCTCGCACGCGCTGAGCACCGTCGCGCAGAGGATCGTGACCGCGGCGAAGAGGCCGCGGCTAATACCCAGCGGCCTGACCCTCGCGGCGCGGATCCGCGCCACCTGCGAACGATCCGTTCGGCTCGATCGCGATCGCTTGCGCGCCTCCGGTGATCTCGTCCCAATCTCCAAGCACCGCCACCTCGTGACCCTTCGCCGCCAGTGCGCGGCGGACCGCCTCGGGATACCGGCGCTCCATCTTCAGTGTGCGCCCCGAGTCGTGATACCAACGGGGCTCCTCGATCGCCTGCTGCACATCCATGCCGAAGTCGATGAGTCCCACCGCGAGCTGGAAGTTCGTCTGCACCTGCGCGTGGCGCCCCGGCGTGCCGAAGACGAACCGCGGCATCGAGCCCTCGAGCGCGAGAACGGTGTTGAGGGTGTGCACCGGCCGTTTGCCTGGCGAGAGCGCATTTGGCGACCGCGGGTCGAGCGAGAACCCGGAGAGACGGTTGTTGAGCAGGATTCCGGTGCCGGGCACGACGGTCGCGGCGCCGAACGCGCTGAACACGCTCTCGATCAGCGAGACCGCATTGCCGTCGCGATCGACCACCGCGAGGTACGTCGTGTTGGCCGGCGTCATCAGCGACCCCGCCTCGGTGCGTTCGCTCGCCTTCGCGCTCACGGCGCGGCGGCGGCTTGCGACAAACTCGGCGTCCAGCAGGCGACGCGCGTCGAAGTCGACCCGCGCGGGATCTCCGGCGTGGGCGTCGCGATCCGCGAACGCGAGCTTCTTTGTCTCCACCATCAGGTGGATGAGCTCGGGGCTTCCCCACTCGAGCGATCGCACGTCGAGACCTTCGACGATGGCGAGCTCCTCGAGAAGGATGTGACCCTGCGAGACCGGCGGTTGGCCGAAGAGACGGAGACCGCGGTAGTTGAGCGCGAGGGGCTGGGGGCGGTCGGTTCGGTGCGCGGCGAGGTCGGCGCGGTCGATCGCGCCGCCGATCGCCGCGATGGCGGTCGCGAAGCGCTCCCCGAGGTCGCCGCGGTAGAAGGCGTCGGCCCCGTCGCGTGCGATGGCGCGCAGCGCGGCCGCGAGATCGGGCTGCTGAAGCATCTGTCCGGCATGAGGCCAGCCGCGCGGGCAAAAGACCCGCATGGCCTCCTCATCGCGCGCGAGGCGGTCACCTTCCCCGGCGATCGCCGCGGCAAGGACGTCGCTCACGGGGAAGCCGTTCTCGGCGTAACCGATCGCCGGTGCGAGCGCGCGGTCCAGGCTGAGAAGGCCATGATCGGCGATGAGATCGGCGAGACCCGCGATGAGGCCAGGTACGGTCGCCACCGACGCACCGTGCGGGGGGAACGCGGCGCCCAGGCTCTCGGGCTCCAGCGCATGCGGGGCGGCGCCGGAACCGTTGTATGCGGTCACGTCGCGCGACCGGGCATCGTAGGTGAGCGCGAACATGTCGCCGCCGATCGAAGTGCGATGCGGCATCACCACCGCGCACACGGCGGCCGCGGCGACGGCCGCATCGGCGGCGTTACCGCCTTCGCGCAGCGCGGCGAGGCCGGCGGAGGTCGCAAGGTGATGTCCGCTCGCGACCAGACCGTTCGCGGCTCGGACCGTCGGGCGAGTCGTCACCTCGCCTGGATGGTACTCAAGGGGCGAATGCGATTGCGACGCGCGACACGAAAGCAGATACCGCCGCGATAGCGATCCCGAGGCTCAGCGAGCCGCGCGGCCGGGGCACCATCGGCGCGAGCGCGAGAGCGAGCAGGACGAAACCGAAGTGCGGGCTTCCCTGGGTGAGGAGCCCGCCGAAAAGGACGTAGCCGATACCGATCCACGCGAGCGGCGCACCCGTCTCGACGAGGATGACAATGGCGCAGATCGCCGCGGCCAGAACTGACCCCCAGAGCACGTACTCCGAGAACGTGGCCGCGAACCGTCCACCGGTCTCGCTCCAGGCGAGCACCCCGATCGCGGCGGTATCGAACCCCGCGGCGAGGAACCGCGCCGCCTTCCCCATTCGGCTCAACGCGGTGAGGTTCCTCCGGGCTCGACGCCCAGGAAGAGGCGGGTGTAGCCGACGGGCTCGCTCGACCCGAGCGGCTCGGGGATGGTCCCGTCCAGGTGGAGCAGCATGGCGTGCTCGTCGCACGCGAAGCGCTTCGGACAGACCGGACATTCCGAGGCGCTCTTTTCGGGGAGCCGCCCGAGGCTCGTCAGAACGAAACCGCACTGCTGGAAGAAGTCCGGGACGAGCGTGAGCGCGAATACTCGCCGCAGGCCGAGGCGCCGCGCCTCGGCGACACACGCGAGCACGAGCTGACGACCGATGCCGCGGCCGGACGCCTGAGGGCTCACGGCGAGCGCACGCACCTCGGCGAGATCGGGCGTGAGCACGGCAAGCGAGCAGCATCCCAGGAACCCGGACAGGTCCTCGGCGACGACAAAATCGCGCAGGTGCTCGAGAAGGAAGTCGCGCGACCGCTCGAGCATGCGGTCCTGCGCCGCGTACGCGTTGATGAGGGCGCGCATCTCGTCGACGTCCTCGACCCGCGCCGGACGGATGGCGACGCTCATTGCTGAAGTGCCTCGGTCGCTTCGGCGAGCGCCTCGCGGACACGCGCGGGCGCGGTGCCGCCTGGAGAGGAGCGTGACGCGAGCGACCGCTCTGGTCGAGCCTCGTCGAGCGCGCTTGCCTCGAAACTCAGGTGATAGCGGTGCAACTCCTCAAGGCTGAGGTCGCCCAGATCGCGTCCCTGGGCAATGCGGTCGCGAACGATGCCCCCGACCACCTCATGAGCCTCCCGGAACGGCACCCCGCGCTTCGCGAGATGGTCGGCGAGATCTGTCGCGGTGAGCATTCCGCGTTCTGTGGCGCGCCGCATCTCTTCGCGATCGAATCGGATCCCCCGAATGACCGTGGCCAGCGCCCCAAGCGCCGGCTGCAGCCTGGTCGCGTCATAGAGAGGCACACGCTGTTCCTGGAGATCCGAGTTGTACGCGAGCGGCAGGCCCTTGATCGCCGTGAGAACCGCGACGAGATCGCCAAGCAAGCGTCCCGAGCGACCGCGAACGAGCTCGGCGACATCTGGGTTCTTCTTCTGCGGCATGATGCTGGACCCGGTCGCGTGACGATCGGCGAACTCGGCAAAAGCGAATTCGGAGGACGTCCACAGGACAAGCTCCTCGGCGAGACGCGAAGCGTGGATCGCCGTCAGCGCCGACACAAAGACGAAGTCCGCGACGAAATCACGATCGGCCACGGCGTCGATGCTGTTGCGGAAGACTCGATCGAGCCCGAGCTCTTTCGCGACCGATGCCGGATCGAGCGGATACGGTGCTCCCGCGAGCGCCCCCGCACCGAGAGGCGATGTTGCGGTGCGCTCGCGCGCCTCCGCGACTCTCGCCCGATCCCGCCGGAACGCCTCGACATGCGCGAGGAGGTGATGCGCGAGAGAGACGGGTTGTGCGCGCTGAAGGTGCGTGTAGCCCGGCATGAGAGTCTCGACCTCGTCGGCCGCGCGCTCGACGAGGGCTCGCGCGAGATCGAGGATCGCTCCATCGAGCTGCATCAGCGCGTCGATCACAAAAAGCCGGAGGTCCAGGGCGATCTGATCGTTCCGGCTCCGGCCCGTATGCAGCTTCCCGGCGACCTCGCCCACCAGATCCCGGAGGCGATGCTCGACGACCGTGTGCACATCCTCGAAGTCGCTCGGCCAGGGGAAGCGCTTCTGATCCACCTCTTCGAGGATCCGCTCGAGCCCTTCGACTATTCGCTTTACCTCGGATGCCGGGAGGATCCCCTGTCGGCCGAGCATTCGCGCGTGCGCGAGACTGCCGCGAACGTCGTAACGGAGGATGCGATGGTCGAGCTCCAGAGAGCTCGTGAACCAGAGCATGGAGCGGTCGAGCCCTGTCACGAAACGCCCAGACCAGAGAGGCTTCTTTCCTTCGTTCACTTTTTTCGTGTGGATCGTCCGCTTTTCTTCGGCGCGGAGAGTGCCTTCCTCGGTATGTCGAGCGACGCTTCGCTCCCTTCACCCCAGAGCGCCTGCGTTCGCGCCTGCGTGCGCAGCGGCAACCCGAAGACCCGGATGAATCCTTCCGACGCGCGATGGTCGAAGGAATCGCCCTTCCCGTAGGTCGCGAGCGACGTGGAGTAGAGCGAATGCGGCGACCGGCGCCCGACGACGGTCGCGGTCCCCCGCTCGAGCCGGACGCGGACCTCGCCCGTCACGAAGCGCTGCGTGCTGCGGACGTACGCGGCGAGGTCCTGGTGATGCGCCGAGAACCAGAGACCGTTGTATACAAGCTCTGCGTACTCGCGGCCGACCAGCGCCTTGAAGCGCAGCGCCTCCTTCGTGAGCACGAGCGACTCGAGGGCCCGATGGGCCTGGTGCAGGAGGACCGCGGCCGGCGCCTCGTAGATCTCCCGCGACTTGATCCCGACGAGCCGGTCTTCGACCATGTCGATCCGTCCCACGCCGTGCTTTCCCGCCAGCTCGTTCAGGCGCTGCACGAGATCCACGCTCTCGACCTTCGCGCCGTCGATCGTGACCGGGGTGCCCTCCTCGAAGCCGATCGAGATCTCCAGCGGTCTCGCGGGGGCCTCGTCCACGTCGGCCGTCCACTGAAAGACGTCGCTCGGCGGGGCGCCCCAGGGGTCCTCGAGGACGCCGGCCTCGATCGAGCGACCCCAGAGGTTCATGTCCACGCTGTAGGGACTTTTCTTGGTGGCTTCCACGGGGATACCGTGTCGCCTGGCGTAGTCGATCTCCTCGTCGCGCGTCATGTTCATGCCGCCGCGCATCGGCGCGATCACGGTGAGATCAGGGGCGAGCGCCCCCACCGACAGGTCGAAGCGCACCTGGTCGTTTCCCTTGCCGGTGCAGCCGTGCGCGACGAAGCGCGCGTTCTCGGCTCGCGCGGCGTCGACGAGGAGCTTTGCCAAGAGCGGTCGGCCGAGCGCCGTCGCCAGCGGGTAACGGCCCTCGTAAAGCGCGCCGGCCTGCAACGCCGGCCACACGAAATACCGAAGAAAGATCTCGCGGGCGTCCTGGACGATCGCCTTGCGCGCCCCGCTCGCGATCGCTTTGCGCTGAACCCCCTCGAGATCGCCGGTCGCGCCGAGGTCGCCGGTGCATGTGATCACCTCGAAGCCGAGCGTTTCACGGAGCCATGCGACCGCGACGCTCGTATCGAGGCCGCCCGAGTACGCCAGGACGCATGTCTCGCCCGCGTACTGCTTCGTCACTTCGTCTCCCTTCGCGCGATGCCGAACGACGCGAGCCGCCCCAGCAGCGAGCGCGCGTGACGCTCGGTCGTCGCGGCGATGAAGACAGTGTCGTCGCCGGCGAGGGTGCCGACGACCTCGTCGAAGCGTGAGGCATCGAGCGCCGCGGCAAGCGCGTTGGCCGTCCCCGGAAGCGATCGCAGCACCACGAGATTTGTGGCCAGGGCGCCCTCGACCGGGTAGTCCTCGCAGAACCGCCGCAGACGCTCCAGGCCACCGCCCGGAGCGGCTGCGGATGGCGGAGCGTAGGTATGCGTCCCGTCGCGCGCCACCTTCACGAGCCCGAGCTCGACGATGTCCCGCGAGACGGTCGCCTGCGTGGCGGCGAAGCCCGCACCGCGCAGGGCCCTGACCACGTCGGCCTGGGTCGAAAGCCGCTGCCGGGACACGACGCGGAGCAGCGCCTGCTGCCGATGATGTTTTCGCGCGAGCGCATCCCTCACGCCGCCGCCTCGAAGACCGTGCCAACCTGCTCGCCGGCCAGGAGCCGCTCGACGGAATCGACGCCGCGCGTCGCCACGATGGCCGCGCGGCATCCGGCCGCGGCTGCGATGAGACACGCCTCGACCTTGGGGAGCATGCCCCCTTCGATCGTGCCGTCGTCGACGAGAGCCTGAGCCTTGTCGGCGTCGAGCCGCGCGATCACGCGACCGTCCTTGCCCCGCACGCCGGGAACGTCGGTGACGAACACGAGGAGCCGCGCCCCGAGGCTCGCCGCGATCGCGCCTGCCGCGGCATCGCCGTTCACGTTGAGCACCTCGCCGGTGACGCGGTCGAGCGCGGCCGGCGCGACGATTGGCACGCGACCGGCGTCCACGAGCTCTTCGATGAGCGCGCTATCGACGAGCGTCACGCGGCCTACGAAACCGAGCTCGGCATCCTCGCGCTCGGCTCGCAGCATCCCGCCGTCGATCCCGGTCAGACCGACGGCGGGAACGCCGCGTGCGATGAGCGTGGCGACGACGCGCCCGTTCGCGAGCCCGCCGAGCACGGCGAGCGCGACATCGCGCGTCTCCGCGTCAGTCACGCGCAGGCCGCGCACGAACCGCGTCTCCATTCCCAGGCGTTCGGCCCAATCGCCGACGAGC
>VBEY01000171.1 GCA_005889295.1 Chloroflexota bacterium
GACCACAGCAGGTATTTCTCGAAGTCCGCTGATCGCTGCTCGACCGGCACCGTGACGGTGACGGCGCGCCTTGAGACGAGGTCCAGCCCGAAGAGATACGGCGGCGTCCCGTTCGGAATGCACTTGGGTCCATCGGTGGACGTGCAGTTGGTCGTCTGGCTTCCGGCATCGAAGCTGAACATCCAGCGGCCATCCGGCGAAAAGACGCCCGGGCTCCGGAAGCCGCCTTGCGCCACCGCACCGGCGATCGCGGTCGCGGGCAGGAGCGTGCTCGAGGGAACGTCGAACACGCGCATGCCGGTGGTGGCCTCGCCGAATTGATTGAGGAATAGCGACCGGCCATCGGGGGAGATGGCGACGAAGCTGTACGTCGACTGTCCCTTAAGGTCCAGGGTTGCCTCGATCGCGCCGGAGCCGGCGTCGATGACCTTGAAGCCGGTGACCCAGTCGCCGTCGAGCTTGTACGGGTAGATCGAAAGTGCCAGGTGCCGCCCGTCACGCGAAAGCGCGGTCCGGCCGCTGTCGGTCCAGACCGCGTGGTAGGTGCCATCGATCGTGAACGAGCTGAGCTCGCGCGCGGACGCGAAGTCCATGCGGCGGACCACGGTCTGTGTCGCGCCCTTCTTCTCCTCGGCCGCGTAGAGCGTCGAGCGATCGAAGGACGGCGAGCCGTCCGGAAAGGTCCGCAATGTCGCGCCGGTCCGTGCGTCGATCGCGAGGATGTTGGCGACCCCGCCCGAGCCGACCGATCGGAGGTAGATGACGTCGTTCACGGCATTCGTCGGGCGGGGTGTGGTGGTGGGAGTTGTCGTCGAAACAGGACTCTCGCTCGGCCGCGGTGCCGCGACCTGGGTGCTGCATGCGGCGAGCAGGAAAGCGAACGCCAGCACGACGACGCGTTTCGGCCGCATCTTCATCATCCGCGATACAACCGCGTCCGCTCTGCGGTTCCCGGTTAGGCCGCCGGAGCCGCCTCCGCGCGCCGGTTCCCGACGACCGCGATCGTCGTGGCGCCCATCCCGAAGAGGAGGGCGCAGAAGATCACAAGCCCGCCGACGATCGGTACGAGCGCGACGAGAGAAGCCCGGGAAGAAGAACACCACGAGGATCCCGAGAATGAGCAGGCCAATGAGACCCTTGAGCCATTCGACCACCAGGGCCGCGGGCCCCGTGACGAGCGGCGCCCGTCCGGTCTCGGGGGTCTGCCGTTCGATGGAGCCTTTCACCGAAGACGCGTTCGCGATCTGAGCTTCGTTCTTGCTCGTGTACTTGAGCGATCCTCCGACGGTCGCGCGATCGGTGAGCTGAAGCTTGTCGATCGAGGCCACCACCCTGCCGCCCACGGCCCCATCGATCTTTAGGTTTGAGCCGCCCACTTGAAGGTCGCGGCCGATCTGACCGGTCACCGTCGTGTTCGTCGCGGCGATGACGCCGTCCCGCCCAACGCGACCGTTGCTCAGGATGGTCACCTCGTTCCCCGCGGCAAGGAGGTCGTTCGCCACTTTTCCGTCGACCACGATCATGTTGCCCGCTGCGCGCACGCTGCCCCCGACCTGCCCGCGGATCGTGACGCTTTGACCGGCGGCGATCACATCGCCCGTCACGCTGCCATCGACCGTGATGTAGTTGCCGGCCGCGATCAGGTCGCCGTGGATCGTTCCGTTGATCGCGACGTTCGTCCCGAAGGCATAGAGGTCATCCTCGATCGTTTCGGTCGTGGCGATCGTGATGTCCTGACCCTGGCGGATGTCCGCGGCTGCGGCGACGCTCGGCGTGAGCGCAAGGATCAAGACAACGAGAGAGAGGAGGCGGAGGGGACGCACGCCGGGAGTCTAACCAAGTGCCAGCGCGAGCACGCCAACCACCATCGCGGCTGCCCCGATGCCGCGACGCATGAGGTGACCCTCCGCGAGCACACGAGCACCGAGGATGGCTCCGATGAGAATGCCGATCTCGCGTGCCGGCGCCACGTATGAAACCGGACTTACGACGAGCGCGGTGAGAACGAGGATGTACGCAAGCCGGCTGAGCACACCGACGCCGATCACCTCGCCGCGATGGCGCCGCCAGGTTTCTCGCACCGCGTCGCGGCGGCGAAGCGCGACCGGCGTGACCACGATGGCCTGACCGACGACGGTCGCCCAGTCATAGAGGAGCGGCGGAATGAGAAGTACCGCGACGGCCGTCTTGTCCCACAGCGTGTACAGGGCGATGACGGCACCGGTCGCGAGGGCGAAGCCAACGGCGCGGCCCGCACCGTCGCGGCGGAGCGCGCGAGGATCGCCGGTCAACACAAACGCACCGGCGACGATCGCGAGGGCGCCGCTGATGGCGATGGCCGTCGGGTGCTCGCCGAAGATCGCGATCGCGCCGGCCGTCGCGAGGAGCGGGCCGCTCGCGCGGGCGATCGGGTAGACGAGGGAGAGATCTCCGGCGCGATAGCCCGCCGTAAGAGTCGCGAAGTACAGCGTCTGCAGGCTGACCGCGACGACGACGAACACAAGCGCCGGCCAGCCCAGCGCCGGTTGCACGATCACGAGGATGCCGAGCGCGAACGGAGCGAACACGATCGCGCCGACGACGTACGCGAGCCACAGAAACGGCGTGTCGGCGCCGGCGCGCTTCGCGAGCAGATTCCACGTCGCGTGAAACACCGCCGACATGAGGACGAGCCCGAGCGCGAAACTGCTCACGCACCCGAGACTATGGCGGGGACGGGGCTATTCGGTCGAGATTGTTTGGTCCGTGATGTCCGCGCCGGGTCGAATCGCGCGGAAGTTGGCGGCCGCATCCTGGAGGAGTGCGCGCACGTGTTCGGCCGCGTCGGGCTGGTCGCTTCCCAAGAGCGCGTCGGCGTACGCGTCCATGAGCTCCCGCAGCGCGGGAAGATCCTCGTCGCGCGGCGGACGCATATGCACCTTCGCGCCCTTCGCGAACCGATCGCGGAGCGCGACGTCGTCGAGACCGTGCGTCGGATCGTGACGGAGATACACCACCCCGCCGCTCATTCCCGAGCAGATCCACCGCCCGGGGTCGCCGAGCACGACGGCTGTGCCGCCGGTCATGTACTCGAAGGCGAAGCCGCGGAGGTCACCGCCGAACACCACCTGCGCGCCCGAAAGGCGGATCGCCGCCCGTGCGTCGGCGCCGCCCTGCACCAGGAACCTGCCGCGCTGCGCGCCGTAGGCGAAACATTTCCCGACTGACCCATCGACGAACCGGCCGGCGGCATTGCGCGCCTTGAGGATCGCGACCGTCCCGCCGAGGGCGGTCTTGGCGGCGCCGTCCTGCGCTCCGCCGCGCAGCGTGAGCGCGACGCCATCCGTGGCGTACGCCGCGAAGCCGTTGCCGGCCACCGATCCTTCGCGGAATGTGGAGGCGATATCGGCCACCGCGGCGCCCGCGATCCGCAGTCGTGCGAGCTCCCCGGACGCGTCGGTCGCGACGAAGCGGTCGGCCGCGCGGAGCGTCCGCCCCTCCTCCGCTTCGCCCGCGGCGACCCCCGCGACGACGCGCACGACACGCCGGCCCGGCGGCGTCCACGTGACCGGCTCGAGAAGCTCGCGGAGATCTACGCGATCGAGGCCGCGCGCCTGCGCGAGAAGATCGGTGCGTCCGACCAGATCCGTCGTGGCGCCGACACCGAGCATGGCCGCGATGTGCGCGAGCTCCTCACGGAGCGCCGTGAAGAATCGCGCCAGGTTGTCGACAGCGCGCTCGAACTCCCGCGGCTCGAACCGCTTGACGCCACGCTCAGTCGCTTCCGCGACCGACTCGAGCTGCGTCGCGATGCCGACGTGGCAGGTGTCGAGCTGACAGCCGCGGCAGATCGTGCAACCGATCGCGACCATCGCGAGCGTGCCGAACCCAACGCGGTCGGCGCCCAGGCAGAGCATCTTGGCCACGTCGAGCGCGCTCTTCATCCCGCCGTCGCACCAGATCTCGACGACGTCGCGCAGTCCCGACGCGACAAGCGCGCGATGCGCTTGGGCGACGCCGATCTCGACCGGCAGGCCCGCCCGACGGAGCGCGTGCTGGCGCGCCGCGCCGGTTCCGCCGTCGTAGCCCGACAACGTGACGATGTCGGCTCCCGCCTTAGCGATGCCGACCGCGATCACGCCGATATCCGGCACGACCGGGACCTTCACGGACACACGTGCGCGCGGGTTCACGGTCTTGAGCTCATGAACCACCTGCGCGAGATCCTCGATCGAGTAGATGTCGTGGTTGTTCGACGGCGAGATGAGGTCGATGCCCGGTTGCGCGTTACGTGCGAGCGCCACCTTCTTGGAAACCTTGCGCGCGGGCAGGTGACCGCCCTCGCCGGGCTTCGCGCCCTGCCCGATCTTGATCTCGAGGTAGTTCGAAGAGTTCGCGAGGAGCGCGGACACGCCGAACCGGCCCGACGCGATCTGCTGGCCACGATTTCGCGGGTAGCGGCCGATCAGGTCGGGAAGCTCGCCGCCCTCACCGTTGATGCACAGGAGGTCGAGCCGCGCCATCGCCTCGGCGTAGGCGCGGTAGGCGGTCTCGCCCTGCGACCCGAAGGACATGGAGGAGATGTAGAAGGGGGCGGCGTGCTCGCCGGCGGTTGTTTCGGCGGCACCGTCGGCATCATCGAACGGCCGGTTGAAGTCGAAAAGATGTCGCAGCGAGACCGGGTGCAACGTCTCGAGCTCGCGCAGCTTTTCCGCGTAGGTCGCGTACGGCGCCTCGCCATTCGCGACCGCGAGCGCCGCCTTCCAAGCGCGCGGCCAGATCCGGAAGGCCGGCTCGAGCCGGGCATCGCGCCGCTCGCGGAGCATCGACGCGCGTGTGAATCCCTCGTCGGCGATCCGGTCCCAACCGAGGCCGATCTCGTCGCTCGCGCAGAACGTTTCGAGACCCACGAAGCGCGCGACCTCGGGCGCGAGGCCGACCGCCGCGAGCTGCCGGCCGTAGCCGCGGAGCTCGTGGACCCCGAGGGTCGACATGACCTTCTCGATGCCTTTCCGGAGCGCCTCGACCAGATTACCGAGCGCGTCGGGGTCGGCCGTGGCGATCGCGTATTCGAGCAGCAGGTAGGGGTTCACCGCGTCAGCGCCGAGCGCCAGCGCGACCATGACGTCGTGGAGGTTGCGGATGCTTCCGGCCGAGACGACGACGGCACAGTCCCGCCGCAGCGAAGGCTGGGCCACGAGCGCGCGATGCGCCGCCGCGATCACGAGATGCGGATCGAGCCACGCGCGGCCCTCCCTCAGGACGCCGTGGTCGTGGACCACGACGAGCTGGGCTCCGGCCCGCACACCGCGCGCCGCCTTCGCTCCGAGGCGCACGAGTGCGTCACGCGGGTGCTCTTCCCAATCACGATCGGCTTCGAGCAAGACCGGCGCGACCTTCGCGTCGGCGGTGAACCGGGCGACGACGTCCTCGAAGAGCCACGTCCCCTTCTGGCGCGCGAGGGCGCGGAAGTCGTCGCTCCGAAGGCCCGTCGCGGCGGGATGGCCGCCGAGCAAGAGTGGCGCCGCGAGCTCGATCCAACGCCGCGAGTCGTGCGCCTGCGGCGCGGGCCGCGGGCCGAGGAGCACCCGTGTCGAGAAGTGCTCGATCTCGCGCTCGCGGTCGATCGCCGGATTCGTCACGACCGCCACGGTTTCGTGGAGGTGGTCCGCGAGATTGGCGCGCGGCGCGAGGGCGGCGAGGGGCCCGTCGTAACCGAGCGATCCGATCGGCTCGTTTCCGGTCTCGATCATGAAGGTCGCCATCCGGAGGTCGTCGGGCTCGAAACCGAGCGCCGCGAACTGGCGCTCGCGGCGGACGGAGACGTCGTCCATCTCGTCAGGCGGATTGCCGACCTCCCAGCGCTTGGCTGGGCCGAGGGCGACGAGCCCCTGATGGGGCAGAGGCGACTCGGTGGGCCCACCGCAGGTCAGGTGCGAGCGCAGTCCGTGCATCGAGACGCCGCGCAAACGACGAGCCGCGAGGAAACGCTCGCGGACGGCCCGCTGATCGAGGAGTCGCCATCCCATATCGCGGCGCAGCGCGACCCGCTCG
Organism: Chloroflexota bacterium; assembly: GCA_005889295.1. GTDB lineage: Bacteria > Chloroflexota > Limnocylindria > P2-11E > P2-11E > 3-1-20CM-2-70-9. The sequence continues at coordinate 6,034 of VBEY01000171.1, forward strand.
CCCGGCGCGAGCGGCACGGGGTCGCTGACGTATCGCTCCAGCGGGACGAACCCCCGCTCGCTCGCGAACACATGCTCGTCCTCGGTCTCCACGTGCCAGAGGGGCCGCAAACCGAGCGCGTCGACCCCGAAGATGCACGTGTCGCCGACGCGGACCAGGATCCCCGCGGGACCCTGCGCGAGCGGCCCGATCGCGGCGCGCGCCTGCACGTACGCGTCCTGTAATTCCGGCCCCATCCGTTTCATCTCGTTGACGATCGGTGGGAACAGCATTTCGATCGCTTCCATCGCGGTCAGGCCGTGACGGATCACGAGCGCCCGGACGACCGCATCGACATCCTGCGAGTCGCTCCCGTCGCGCGAGAGCGGCAGGCCGAGCGCGCGAGCCTCCTCGCGAAGCCGGCTGATCGTGTTGATCTCGCCGTTGTGCGCGAACACCGGGAAGGGCTGCACGCGGGTGAAACTCGTCGACGTGTTCGTCGCGTAGCGGTTGTGGCCGAACGCGACCGACGTGGCGAAGCGCCGATCGGCGAGATCGGCGAAGTACGACGTGAGCTGATTCCCCGCCCCGCGAAGCTTGTACACGGCGGTATGGCGCGAGAGGCTCACGACCGTCGCGGAGGTGGCCCTCTCGATGTCGACGCCCGCTTCATAGAGCGCGCGCGATCCGAGGATGGCACCACGAGGCGCGAGAAGGGCGAGCTGCAGGAAGCGCGGAGCCTCGGTGCGTCCGCGCGGGCCGAGCGCCGACTCATCCGTCGTCTCGTCGCGAACGAGAAGCGTCTCGACACCACGGCTTGCGAGGATCGAAACGATCGTCGCCACGTCCTCGCGGTCGGCGTGAAAGAAGTGACCGACCGCGAAGCGCTCGAGCTCTACTGCCGTCTCGTCGCATCCAGCGCGTTCGAGCTCGTGCGCCCAGAGGGCGCGCGGGATGTCGGTCAGAACCCCAGCGCCGTCGCCTTCGCCGTCGACCAGCCCCGAGCGATGCGCAAGCGAGGCCATGCCGCCGAGCACGAGCTCGAGGACCTCGCGCGCCGGCCGCGCGTCCTTGCGCGCGACGGCGACCAGGGCACAGGCATCGTGCTCGCTCGCCACGTTTCCTCCCGGATTAATAAAGAAGCCCCCCGGTCTCGGGAGGCCTTTGTCGCTTCGCGACGTGAGCGGTCGCGACTAGGCCTCGTCCTCCGACGTTGCTGCTGCTGCGGACGAGGTGACGCGATCGCTCACGTGAACGAGGCTACGAGAGGCGAAGGTTGCGGAACAGCGCTTGGATGGTGGTGTTTTGGTGCCGCCGGTCACGCGCGGACGAGCACCTCGACGGGGTCACCGACGCGGATCGGAGCGGAAGCGGCAGCGACAGTGCAGAGCGCACCGCGCCGTCCGAGGAGCGACTGCCTGAATTCCTCGGGATCGGGAACACCGAGCAGCTCGCCGATGTGCGTGCACGGCTCGCAGGGCCCGTTCACGCGCAGCGTTACCCCGCCGATGCGGAGCTCGGTGTCGATCGGTAGGTTGGTCACGTCGGGGAGGCCTTCGATCGTGATCTCCTCGCGCAGGTCGCCTGGAGTTAAGCGCAGCGCGTCCAGCGTTGCCCGGTCGACCACGAGCACGGCGCGTGAAGTGCGTTCCGCGTGAACGTCGCCTTCGATGCCGCCCCCGACGCGTCCGACCGCTTCGCCGACAAGCGTCGGGGCAGCGTGCTTCACGCCGCGGATATGAAGCGAGATGACGCGGCCGCTGCTCATAACTCTTTGCGAACGATAGCGAATTTGTCTCGGGTCTCCGCGATCTCGAAGCCCGCCTTTTCGTACATCGACAGCGGACCGACATACTGAGACCAGACCCATCTTGCTGGGTCGATCTCACCCAGCCGTGGATACGCTTCCGCGATCTTCATGCCGCGCGACCGCAGATGGTCCACCGCCGCGTCCAGGAGCTGGGTCGCGATGCCCTGGCGGCGCTGGTCCGGAGCGACAACGAAGCACACGATTGCGCCGATGTCCGCCCCGAGATCGCCCGGGACGCTTTTGAGCTCCGATTTCGGCGCGGCGTGGCACCAGCCGACGACACGCCCAAGGCGGTAGGCAACCAGGCCGTTCGCCTTGGCGGAGCGCAGGAGCTCGCTGCGCGACGCGCGATTCTGCTCCTTGGTCCGCGATGGGTAATCGTCGACGAGCCGTTCCATGCAGAAGCACCTCGACCAGTTGGGGTTGTCGGCGTACGCGACCAGGTCGAAGTAGTGCATGACCGAGTCGTGCTGGTCGGGCGAGACGGGCCGGATCGCAACTTCGCTCATCCGACGAGTCTTTCACACTGAATCTTCATGGACATCTGGTCCGTCGGTCACGGCGCG
>VBEY01000327.1 GCA_005889295.1 Chloroflexota bacterium
GGTACATCGCCTTCGAGGACCACACGAACGTGAAGTTCTACGACCTCTCACTCCACGACGTGGTCGTGGCGGAGGGGCGACCGTTCGATGGGTTCCATCACTCGATCGACTGATCGAGTAGCCCGGAGGGGATTCGAACCCCTGACCTCTTCCTTGAAAGCGATGAGGCCGAGAGAAGCGGCCCAGCAAATTCTTCGCGCACGAATTGAAACCGGCTTCGAGCGAAAACGCGCGTCAGAGAAGCGGCCTAGATCAAAGCGAGGCGGGCAGCAGGCCGCCACCACAACACGCACAGATTTGTCGCCCCGGGCCTTACTCGATCGTATCGGTTGAAAGAGGAGTCGTTGGTCGCGTCCGCGCCTTCTCAAGTTCATCCCATATGCGCGATTCGTATTGGGATGAAGAGGGCGAGATGTTGCGGTGGTCTGCTAGGTACGTTTGGTTGCCGGCAGGAAACGCGCCGAAGTCGCCCGACTCGCGGGCATCCTCGCCGAGCTCAAGGATACTTCGCCATGTCGTCGAGTCCGGCATGCCGGTCCACCGACCGGAGTGGTACTGCACGCTGCCGTCTTTTGTCGAGCCGATGATCAGGTCTTGGGTCAGTACGCGGCGGTCGGAACGCCAGGCATATAGGCCCACGAAGAAACGGTCGGGGTCGAATTTCGGTCTTCCGACTGTTGCGACGTCTGCTACCTCGTAGTCGGGCGAATACCTCTTGCTGACATCACGCAGCCCAGGCTCGATCCGTTCAAGCTCATCGAAGAGCAGCGCAGCGTCCCGACCAAGGGCAGCCCCGGTCGGAACAGCTCCATTCGAGAAAGGGAGCGCTGACGCGGAGTAGCGATTGAGCAGTTCGTGCAGCGCCGTGCGCTTGTCGGGCGTCATTTCTTCGAAGGCGATGCTACGCCGCCCCACGCGACGCGGCCGAGACTTTAGGCTCGATCCGTGCAAGTCAACGTGCGAGCCGACGAGGGCGGCAGCGAAGTGTCAATCGACGTACGTGGTCGGGAGCATGGCGGCGAAGACTACTGGGATGGCAACTGGTTGCAGACTCGAGTGTCTGTCAGGGCCGGTGCTTTCCGCGGCGCCTTCGACGCTTCGCTCCGCGTTGAGGAATTCATTCGGATGTGGAATGGCGTGCGCGTGTGCATGACGGCACTTGATGGAACCTTCGTGTTCGAAACCATGGAAGAACAGCTCTCGATTGTCGCGAAGGGCAACGGCATCGGACGATTCACCGCCGAATGCGTCGCTCAAGACGCAGCGGGGGTCGGAAACGAACTTACCTTTGAGTTTTCTTTCGACCAGATACAGCTGGCACCGCTCGCGACGGAACTGGAGAAATTGATCAAGACGTATCCGTTGGTCGGGAAACCACGCTAGGTCGCGGAGCAGCGGGGTTTCCCTCGGGCCGACCGAACTCGATCGTTCGCAAGCCGTCCGTTCTCATTCGACGAGACGACCTTGGACTGGCGATGGCGGTTCGCCCTCGACGATTAACCGTGCCTGTTCCCAGAAGTCCCGAGTCACCCGAACGCGCCTGCCCGGCACCCGCGGGCCATGCCCCTCGCGCAAGTCTTTCGTTCTCGCGACCGCCGTTAGAAGGCGTCGGACGCCAGGCCAGTCATCCGCCATCTGAGAAACGATGCTCTTTGGTCGACCGACGCACCCTGACCGAATCCACGCGGTCAGTGTTCTCAGCGGGAAGTTTCCCGGATACGCGGCAACCCCTAGTGCCGCCTCGACGATCTGGGCTTTTGGCACTTTGAAGTCGACACGGTTGGCCAGCAGAAATGAGCTCAGGCCGACGACGGCTAGACGTTTGTTTCCGTCTACGAGCGGATGATTCTTGATCAACCCGCGGAAAAGGGCCGCAGCCTTCTCGTGCTTCGTCCGGAGATACGGCTGCCGCGGGAGGTTTATCGCCGCCTCAAAGAGAGCGAGGCCATCCTCGCCTCGGAGTTGGAAGCGGGGCATGTCCTCGCCGTATTCGGCGGCCGGGAAAGCGCTCTCTGCCAGCGAATAGATCGCGTAAGCGATGTCCTTCTCGTCGAGATAGACGATGCGCCTTCACGGAACGAGAGACGCCCTCCTCTACCGCGCGTCGCTTCTCCTGGGTAGGGCGGCCGCGCAGGGCGGCAGCCGCCGCTTCACGTGAGGTCGTACGTGGACTTCTGACAGCCATGGCTCTGACGATGACTCTAGCGCGACCATCCATCGCTCGTCAGGTCCTCCGTCCAGTCTCCACAGAGGTGTCGCGAGACACATCGCAATTGTGACCCGGGTCATGCGAGCCCTCCGGCGCTGCCCGTTATCACCGTCGGCCATGGGTTTCGCCAACCGTCAGATGCAATCGGACCCGCCGTCCAGACGACGGAAGTGTTGTGATCGGTTGTTCTCTTTCCGTTCTTGAGCAGAACGTCAACCTGCCGAATTGACCAATGAAAGCCGCGGAGTCGCCTCTGACTTTCTCTCGAATGAGACTTTCATCGCATCGCGAGGAAGAAGTCGTGTTGCAACTCTCCGGCTTCCGCTATCTAACCGAACCGATGATCGAGGAGTTCCTCTTCGGCGGATCGGCCATCACAGCGCGCTCGCGACAGGTCATCACGCGAAGAGTGCTCGGCCGCCTCAAGCGGAAAGGCCTGATCCTCGAGACCCCGCGGTTAGTCGGTCCAACAGGAGGCACTGCGCGGCTCGTTTACTTCCTGACCGCCAGGGGCTACAACCTGGCCCGCTCGCTAAACCCAGGCCTGCCCTCACGCCAGCCGAACCTGCGGGGCACCTCGCTTATGAGCCACGGACTCATGTGCGCCGAGGTGGCGCTCGCCTTTCGCCGCGCAGCCCGCGCCAACCCGGGGCACGAGCTCCTCGACTGGGAGTGCGACTGGCAGGCCGCCGAACGGCTCGGGCGAGGCTCGTCGTGCCGGACGCGCATCTTGTCTACGCGACTCATGACCGGACCCTTGAGGCCTTCATCGAGGTCGACCTCGCGACCGAAGGCTCGCGGGTCTTCGCTTGGAAGATTCGCCGCTACCTCGACCTCTACCGTGGCGGCAGCTGGATCAAACATGTACGGGTCTGGCCGAGAATTCTCACTATCGCGCCAACCCAAGCCAGGGCGAGGATCCTCCGGCGAGTAACCGAGACGGTCCTCGAGGCGCAGCTCTTCCGCGAACGGCTCAAGCACTCGACCGCATTCGGCTTCACGACGCTTGAGGAGCTCCTCGGGTCAAACGGTCCGCTCGG
>VBEY01000238.1 GCA_005889295.1 Chloroflexota bacterium
TGCGCCTCGACGCCCGCGCGGATCGCCTCCTCGAGCTTGTGGGGATGGGCCGACCCGATGAGGACCGGCAGCCCTTTGCGTAGCCGCAGCTGCACGCCCTCGTTGCCGCTTGTCACGTAGGCCCAGCCCTTCGGGCCGAGGCGAACGCCCCAACCGCCGTACTCCAGGAGCGGGTTGTAGCGACGGACCTCGAGGCCGACGATGTCGTCGAACGCGATCCGGCGAGCCGGCCACACGTACCTGAACGCGATCATCACGCCTACGTCCGTGACATCGACGTCGAGGTGCGAGAGCGACAAGAGCACCGCCACGACCAGGACGACGAGCGGCCCAACGACCACCAGCCAAACCTCGGCGGGCCGCCCCGCGACCACCTCGACAACCGTAACGACCGCGACGACGACGATGGCCGCGACGAGCACCCCGAGGATCCCACCGTGAAAGTGCTGCTCCTCGTGGTACGGGCTCACCGCCCCTTCCACACCGGCTTGCGCCGTTCGAGGAATGCGGCGACTCCCTCGCGGAAATCGGCGCTCGTGTAGCAGAGCGCGACCAGGTCCGAGGCCTCGTCCGGCATCATGCGCGAGCGGATTCGGCGGACCATCTCTTTCGTCGCGTGGAGGGTGAGTGGTGCGTACGACGTGAGCTCGGCGACGAGCTCGCCGACGCGGGGTTCGAGGGCTTCCTCGCCGGCCACGACCTCCGAGACGAGCCCGATCGCGCGCGCCTCCTGCGCGTCGATGAGCCGCGCCGTGAGCACGAGCTCCTTCACCCGTCCGAGGCCCACGAGCGCCGCCAGCCGCACGAGGTTCGCCGCGGAGAAGCAGTTTCCAAGCGTGCGGGCGACCGGGACTCCGAATCGCGCGGAGGGGGCCGCAACACGAAGGTCGCAGGCCGCGGCGATCGCGAGGCCGCCGCCCACAACCGGGCCGCGCAGCGCCGCGATCGTCGGGACGCGAACGGCTTCGATCGCGCCGAGCCACGCGTCCATGCGGCGCTCGTAGTCCAGGGCCTGGGAGGCTTCTTTAAAATCCACGAACTGCGCGATGTCCGTGCCGGCCACGAACGCCTCGCTCGAGCCCGCCAGCACGACCGCCTTTACCGTGGCGTCGCCGTTCGCGTCCCGGCAGACCGCGGCGATCCGGTCGTACATCGCGAAGGTCAACGCGTTCCGCGCGGCGGGGCGATCGACGTGGATCCAGAGAGCGGCCCCACGGCGTTCGGTGCGGATCTCCTCGCTCATGCCCGCGCGATGATGCCTTCGCTGGCGAGCCGATCGATGTCGTCGTCGCTGCACCCGATCTCGCGCAGCACCTCCGCGCTGTGCTCGCCGAGGAGCGGACCCGCGCGTCGGTGCCGCACCGGGGTCCGTTCCAGACGAAGGGGCGAGCCGAGACCACGCAGCGCGCCGAGGACCGGGTGCTCGAGGTCGATGAAGAACTTCCGCGCGAGGAGGTGCGGGTCCTCGAAGACATTGCCGTAATCCGCGATCTCGCCACAGGGAACGCCGGCGTCTCGCAGGAGCGCCAGCCAGTGCGCGGCGGGCCTGGTGCGAGTCACCTGCTCGATCGCCGCGACGAGCTCCGCGCGGTGATGGCGCCGCGCGTTCGCGTCCCCGTAGCGCGAGTCGGACTCGAGGGCGCCGAGCCCGAGAACGCGACAGAAGGCCGTCCAGTTCGGGGGTGTCGTCGCGCCGACGATGAAGTGCCGGTCGGACGCGGCGACCGCCTGGTACGGCGCGACGAGTTTGTGCGCGGACCCGGCGGCCCGTGGGACCTCGCCGCTTCCGAAGTACATGCCGGCCTCCCAGACGGCGAGCGACACCGCGGACTCGAACATCGAAATGTCCACGAACTGCCCGCGACCGTCGCGGTCGCGGGCGCGGAGCGTCGCGAGTGTGGCGATGGTCGCGTACAGCGCGGCGGTGAGGTCCGCGATGGACACGCCAACCTTCACCGGCGCGCCGCCCTCCTCGCCGGTGATGCTCATGAGCCCGCTCTGCCCCTGGACGATGATGTCGAGGGCCGGCCGCGCGGCGTACGGACCGTCGAGGCCCCAACCGGTGACCGCCACGTAGATGAGCCGGGGATTGCTGTCGAGGAGCGAACGGGGCTCCAGGCCCAGGTCCTCCATTGTTCCCGGACGGAGGTTCTCGACGATCACGTCGGCCTCCTTTGCGAGCCGCCGGAACACCGCCCGGCCCTCTTCGCGCTTCAGGTCGATGGCGAGGCCGCGTTTGTTCCGGTTGAGGCGCGCGAAGTTGCCGCTCTCGCCCGAGGCGAGCGGCTCGAGGAGGCGAGCGAAGTCGCCCGCCCGCGGGTGCTCGACTTTCACGACGTCCGCGCCCAGGTCGGCAAGCTGCATCCCGCAGAACGGACCCGCCATGTAGTTGCCGATCTCGAGGACGCGGATGCCCAAAAGTGGCGGGGCGCCTAGCACGTGCCCCAGCGGTCGAGCACCCGGTCGCCGCTCCGCCGCCAGACGCCGGCGTGCAGACCCTCCGATCCGACGAACCACACCTCGACGCCGCGCGAGAACACCCCCGTGACCGTGCACGACGTTTCGAGGTCGACGCGGGTCACATCGCCTCCGGTCACCTTCAGGACGACACCGTTGTCTCCGGTGATGTAGGTGGCACCGGCGGCGCGGACCGACGCGCGCAACGGGGTCTTCACTCCGCTCTCGAGCGCGCGCCATGCGCCGTCGAAGCGAAGCAGGACGCCGTCGTCGCCAGCCGCGATCGCGTCGGTCGGAGACGCGCCTGCCACCGTACGCAGTGTGGCGGTCGTGCCGGTTTCGATCTGACGCCAGCCCGCTGGCTCGAGGCTGTACGCGACGCCTCCCGATCCGACGGCCCAGGCCGAGGTTCCGGTGAACGCCGCGACCCCGAAAAGATCTTCTGTGATGCCCTGCGCGTAAACATCCCATCCCGCCGCGCTCTCGCGCTGCACGGTCCCCTTCTCACCAACGACCAACGCGCCGTCCGGAAGGAGCGAAATGCCGTTGAGATCGGCGATGCCGAGGTCCTCGGCGCGAATTGTCTTCGCCACCGCATCGATGATGAGGACGCGACCCGCCCCGCCGACCGCGAGGACGGTGTCACGGGTGCACGCCGCATAGACAAGCGACCGGAGCGTGGTGTCGACGAGCTGCCAGCGCTGCCCATCGAAGCGGCCGATGCCGCCACCGTTCGAGACCACGAAGACGTCGTCGAGCGTCGCACAGCCCGAGGAGAGCGGCTGTTGAAAGACGGCCGGTCCGGTGTCCGGCTCCGGCGTCGCCGTCCGGCGTGGCGTCGCCGAGGGCGATGGGAGGACCGGCGTCGGTCGCGTGACAATGCCGACAGCCGCGCCCGCGCCGACCGCGACGACGAGCATGACCACGGCAGCCGCGAGGGCCGTGCTCGTGCGGAGCGCTCCGATTGGAATCAGTCCATGGCCTCGAGTCTCTTTATGCGCTCCTCGATAGGCGGATGGGTGTCGAAGAGGTGGTCAAAGAACGCTGGGGCGTCCTTCAAAGGATTGGCGATGTAAAGGGCTGCGGTCGCCTTGTTCGCCACCTCGAGCGGCTCCTTGTCTGCCGCGATCTTGCGGAGCGCGGACGCGAGGCCCGGCGGGTAACGGGTGAGGAGCGCGCCGGACGCGTCGGCGAGGTACTCGCGCTGCCGCGACACGGCGAGCTGGATGAGCGTCGCGATGATCGGCGTCAGTACAGCGAGCGCTATCGCGATGACCGCGATGATCGCGCCCCCGCCCCCACGATCACGATCGCGTCCGCGGCCCCAGAACATCGACCGCCACATCCAGTCGGCGAGGAGCGCGACCGTGCCGACGAGAACGACGACGAGGACCATCACCCGGATATCGCGGTTGCCGACGTGCGACAGCTCGTGCGCGATCACCCCCTCGAGCTCCGTTCGATCGAGCTTGTCGAGGAGGCCGCGCGTCACCGCGATCGACGCGTGCTGCGGATCGCGCCCGGTCGCGAACGCGTTCGGGGCCGAATCGTCGATCACATAGATCTTCGGTGCTGGGATCCCGAGCCCGATGGCCAGCGTCTCCACGATGTTGCGAAGCTGCGGCTCCTCGCTCGGACCGAGCTCGCGGGCCTGACTCTGCGCGAGGATCAGCTTGTCGCCGGCGAAGTAGGACGCGAGCGCGCCACCGATCGAGAGGGCGAACGCGAACGGCAGCGCCGCGATACCGCCTCCCGGTGCGAAGTACTCGCCGACGAAGTAGGCGAGCACCGCGACCAGGCCGGTGAAGACAGCGATCAGCAGCAGCGTGCGCCAGCGGTTCGCCGCGGCCGCTTCATAGATCGAGAGTCGCGCTGGTGTCGGGTCTGCGGTCACCAACTCAAAAGGCTAGAGCTTCGCTAGAACTTCACCTGCGGCGTCTCGCGCTCGGCCGCATCGGCGAGCTCGAAGTATTGCTCCGGCTTGAAGCCGAACATGCCGGCGAAGACGTTCGTCGGGAAGGTCTGCAGCGAGGTGTTGTAGTCGCGCACGTTGCCGTTGTAGAAGCGGCGCGCGAACGCGATCTTGTCCTCGGTCGCGGTCAGGTTCTCGGAGAGATCCTTGAACTCCTGCACGGCCTGCAGCTGTGGGTAGTTCTCCGCGACCGCGAAGACCGAGCGCAGCGCGGTGGTCAGCATGTTCTCGGCCTGAGCGCGCTCCGCAGGAGACGCCGACGCGCCGGCCGCGACCGCCGCGGCGCGAGCCTCGGTCACCTTCTGAAAAACCGTGGACTCGTGCGTGGCGTAGCCCTTGACGGTCTCGACGAGGTTCGGGATGAGGTCGTGACGCCGCTTCAGCTGGACATCGATGTCTGCCCAGGCCTCCTTCACGCGCTGTCGCAGCGTGATGAGGCGGTTGTAGGTGCCGATGAAGAAGAGGGCGAGCGCGGCGACGATAACGAGAACGACGACGATCTCCACGAACCCTCCCCTGGGACCCCTGCCCTGCGCCGAGGCTAGCAGAAGGCGGCGCGTCGGGCGCCGCGATGGGGATCGCTAGCCGAGGAGTGCCTTCACCGCGCGGACGATGTGGACCGTGCTGAGGCCGGCGTCGTCCAGCATCTCGGCCGGTTTCCCGGAGCCCGGCATCTTGCGTACCGCGAGGTGCTTGTAGCGCAGGTCGCGGAACCCGCGCTCGGCGAGCGCGGCGAGAACGGCGTCTCCGATCCCTCCCTCGGCCCAGTGATCCTCCACCACGACGACACGGCCGCCCGTCGCGCGCGCCGCATCGGCAAGCGTGTCGCCGTCGATGGGTTTCACCGTGTAGAGGTCGATGACCCGCACCGGGATGTCCTCATGGGCGAGCACGTCGACCGCTTTCAGGGCTTCGTGAAGGGTGATGCCGGCGGCGACGATCGTCGCACGATCCTTGTTCGAGCCACCGCGCACGACCTTGCTGCCGCCAATCGGAAAGCTCTCGCCCTTGTCGTAGATGATCGGCGTCTTCTCTCGCGTCGTCCGGAGATAGGTGATCCCGTCGCGATCGGCCATCTGCGCGACGAGCTTCGCGGTCTGATTCCCGTCGGATGGGTAGAGCACGGTGCTTCCGTGGACCGCGCGCATCATCGCGAGGTCCTCGAGGCCCATCTGCGAGGGGCCGTCCTCGCCGATCGAGACACCCGCGTGCGAGCCAGCGAGGCGGATCTGCGCGCGCGAGATCGCGGCCATGCGGATGAAGTCGTAGGCGCGCGTGAAGAAGGCTGCAAAGGTCGAGGCGAACGGGACCAGATCCACGACCTGCATGCCGACCGCGGCCGCGACCATCTGCTGTTCGGCGATGTACATCTCGAAGAACCGTTCGGGCGCCGTCTTCTTGAAGTCCTCGGCGTGCGTCGAGTTCGAGACCTCGGCATCCAGCACGACCACGTCCTTGCGCGCGGCACCGAGCGCGGCCAGCGCCTCGCCGTACGCCTTTCGGGTCGCGATCGGCTCGGTGTAGGTCCGTAGGGCGAGCGATCCGGTGCGCTGCATCGAGGGCCGCTCCCACCGCTCGGGCTTCGCGACAGGGAACGTGCGCGAGCGCGTCTCGCCGCCGAGCTCGGCGATGGCCTGCTTCGCCTGGTCGGGATCGAGGGCTTTGCCATGCCAGCCTTCCTTGTTCTCGATGAACGAGACGCCCTTCCCCTTCACGGTGCGGGCAAGCACCGCGGTCGGCCGTTCGGCCGCGCGAGCGCGCGCGTAGGCGTCGTCGATTTCGGCGAGATCATGGCCGTCGATGACGATCGGGTCGATGCCAAAGGCGCGGACCCGCGCGGCATAGGCGCCCATGTCCCATTCGAGCTCGGTGGGGCCGCGCTGACCCAGCCGATTCACGTCGACGATCGCCGTGAGATTCGAAAGCCCTTCGTGACCGGCGTGATCGAAGGCCTCCCAGACCGAGCCCTCAGCAGTCTCGCTGTCGCCGACGAGAACCCACACGTGGTAGGGCGCGTCGAGGGGGCGCTTTCCAGCGAGTGCGATGCCGACGCCGATGGGGAGGCCTTGACCGAGCGACCCCGTGGCTACGTCCACCCACGGGAGGATCGGCGTGGGGTGTCCCTCGAGGCGGCTTCCGAGCTTCCGGAACGTCATCAGCTCGTCGTCGTTGATCGCGCCCGCCGCTTTGAACATCGCGTAGACAAGCGGCGACGCGTGGCCTTTCGAAAAGATCAAGTGATCGTTGGCTGGGTTGTCCGGCTGCCCAAAGTCGTACCGGAGATGTCCCGCCAGGAGGACCGCGATGAGGTCCGCGGCCGAGAGCGAGGAGGTCGGGTGCCCGGATGCCGCCGCGGTGGAGCAGCGAATGCTGTCGATGCGAAGCTGTCGGGCTAACTCGCGGTACAGGTCGAGTTTGGTGCCGGTTTCGGCCACGGTGGCCACGCGATAACCCTAACGCACAATGCTCACGTCGACGCGTGCCATGAACGCGGACCAAAATCCGCCCGAAGGGCGATAGAAGAGGCGCGAAGCGAGTGGAGATCGGCCTTTATGGACTCGGGCGCATGGGCGGAAACATGGTCACGCGACTCGCGCGCGGCGGGCATCGCGTGATCGCCGGGAACCGTAGCCCCGAGCCGGTACAGGAAGCGTCGAAACACGGCGCGGTACCGTCGACCTCGGTCGAGGACATGGTCAAGAAGATGAAGCCGCCTCGCGTGCTCTGGGCCATGGTCCCAGCAGGCGATGTCACCGACCACACGCTCGATGAGTTCGCCCGTTTCGCTTCGCGGGGCGATGTGCTCGTCGATGGCGGCAACAGCTACTTCCGCGATTCGATGCGGCGCGCGGACAAATACTCCGCGATGGGGTTCCGGTTCATGGACGTCGGCGTGTCCGGGGGAATCTGGGGGCTCGAGAACGGCTACTGCATGATGGTCGGCGGACCCGCGGACGCGGTCGCGATCGCCAAGCCCGCGCTCGACACGCTCGCGCCTCCGAATGGTTGGGCCCACTTCGGAAAGAACGGCGCCGGCCACTTCGTGAAGATGGTCCACAACGGGATCGAGTACGGAATGATGCAGGCGTACGGTGAGGGGTTCGAGCTCCTGCATGCGAGCGAGTTCGCGCTCGACCTCCGCAAGGTCTCCACGGTCTGGCTTCAGGGGAGCGTCGTGCGCTCGTGGCTGCTCGAGCTTGCCGAACGCGCCTTTGAGCAGGAGGGCAGCGACCTGAAGAACATCAAGGGCTGGGTGGAGGATTCCGGTGAAGGCCGCTGGACCGTCCTCGAGGCCGTGACCCACGGCGTGCCCATGACCGCCATCGCTCACTCGCTCTTCGCGCGCTTCGTGTCGCGACAGGAAGACAGTTACGCGATGAAGGTGGCGGCCGCGCTCCGGAATCAGTTCGGCGGTCACTCCCTGAAGAAAGATTGAGGCCGAGCGAGGAGTGGCTCCGCCACGACGCGCGAGTCGACCAGCCTTGAGCGAGTCTCCGGCGCGCAGCGCCGAGATTGAGAAGGAATAAGAGAAGCTGGCGACCACCACCCTCAACCCGCTGCGCGAGGGGCTGCGGCTCTCACGCATCCCCGAGCCCTCGACGATCGTCATCTTCGGCGGCTCGGGCGACCTCGCTCAGCGCAAGCTCATCCCCGCGCTCTACAACCTCGCGTTGCAGCGCCTCCTGCCGGCGACGTTTTCCGTCGTCGGCACCGCGCGCAAGCCGATGAGCCACGAGGAGTATCGCGAGGAGCTCCACGCCGCCGTCGCGCAGCACAGCCGGACGAGGCCACTGAACGAGGAGGTCTGGCGCAGCTTCGCCGAGCATCTGCATTTCGTCGCGACCCCTGACGACGCCGGATACGAGACGCTCCGACGCACGCTGGATCAGCTCGACTTCGCGCTGGGCACACACGCGAACCGTCTCTTCTACCTCGCGACGCCGCCCCCCGCTTACGAGCCGATCGTCAAGGCGATAGCCGAGCACCGTCTGCGAGGTCAGACCGGCTGGGCGCGCATCGTCGTCGAGAAGCCGTTTGGCCACGACCGCGAGTCGGCGCGGGCGCTCAACGAGGTGGTCCACACCGTCTTCCGCGAGGACGAGGTGTTCCGAATCGATCATTACCTGGGCAAGGAGACCGTTCAGAACATCCTCGTCCTGCGTTTCGCCAACGGGATCTTCGAACCGATCTGGAACCGCCAGTACGTCGACCACGTGCAGATCACGGTGGCCGAGACGATCGGGGTCGAGGAGCGGGCCGGCTATTACGAGCAGGCCGGGGCGATGCGCGACATCGTCCAGAACCATCTCCTTCAGCTCCTGGCGCTCGTCTCGATGGAGCCGCCGGCCGCGTTCGACGACAAGGCGGTCCGCGACGAGAAGGTGAAGGTGATGCGCGCGCTTCGCCCGATCGCTGGGGAGGACCTTTCGACGAACGCGGTGCGGGGGCAGTACACCCGCGGCTTCATCGAGGGCGTGCCCGTGCCCGGATATCGCGAAGAACCGGGCGTCGCACCCGACTCGCGGACGGAGACCTACGTCGCGCTGAAGTCGTGGGTCGATAACTGGCGCTGGGAGGGCACACCCTTCTACCTCCGAACCGGCAAACGGCTCCCGAAGCACTCGACCGAGATCGCGATCCAGTTCCGCGTCGCGCCGCACCAGCTCTTCTCCCGCGAAGCGTTGGCGGGCCTCGAGCCGAACGCGCTCGTCCTCCGCATCCAGCCGGACGAAGGGATTTCGCTGAAGTTCGGCGCGAAGGTCCCTGTACAGGGCATCCGCATTCGCGCCGTGAACATGGACTTCGACTACGGCGCGTCCTTCATGGTCGATGCTCCGGACGCGTACGAGACGCTCATCCTCGACGCGCTCCGCGGCGACGCGACCCTGTTCACACGACACGACGAGGTCGACGAGCAGTGGGCTTTCGTCGATCCGATCATCAAAGGCTGGGGCGAGGCGCCAGGCGGGCCAGCGCTGTACGAGGCCGGCACCTGGGGTCCGGTCGAGGCGGACAACCTCATCGAACGGGACGGACGAGAGTGGCGCAAGGCGTAGTCGTCGACACGATGTTCTGGGGCGCCCGTCAGGGGGGCGTCGCCGCGCTCGAGCGCGAGCTGACCCGCCTGCGCCGGGCGCAGAGCGCGCACGCCCGTGAGCTGGGGCGTCCGCTCGCGCGCGCGTCGGTGCTCAACCTCATTGTGTACGCCGACCGCGAGGAGCACGCGCGTCGCGCGGCCCGAAGCATCGCGGACCTGGCGCTCCGCCATCCATCTCGCGCGATCGTCGTTCTCGTCGACCGCGGCGCGCGCGAGGGCGTGGACAAGCGCATCGAGATGCATTGCCGGCTGCCGATCGCGGACGGCGCCCGCCTCGTTTGCTACGAGCAGATCCTCGTCCGCGCGCACGGCGACGTCGAGGATCGCCTCGCGTCCGCGGTGATCCCGCTGCTCGTGCCGGACCTTCCGGTGTTTCTCTGGTGGACCGGAACGCCGCCTCTCGGTTCGCGGTCGTTCGGCGACTTGCTGCGTCTGACCGACCGGCTTGTCGTCGACTCCGCGGACTTCGCGCGGCCCGAGCTCACGCTGCCGATCATCGCGCGCATCTCCGAGGCGGCGCGAGGACGGTTCGGGCTCACCGACCTCAATTGGACGCGTCTCACGCCCTGGCGCGAGATCGCGACAGCGTTCTTCGACGTCCCCTCGTGGCGGCTCTTTCTGGACGGTATCACCGGCCTCCGTGTCGGTTTTGCCGTCGACATGGATGGACGTGACATCCATCCGTCGCAGGCGTTGCTGTTCGTGGGATGGCTCGCGTCGCGTCTCGGCTGGCGACCGCTCGAGACACTCGCCCCCTCAGAGGCCGGCGGACTCCTGTTCGCGATCGCGCGCCCCGACGGCGCGCGCATCATGGTCCGGGTGCGGCCACGCTTCGAACGCGGGCTCGAGGAAGGCGACATCTCCGGAATCCGCATCCAAGCCACCAGCACGAGCGAGCTGGCGGAGTTCGTCGTGAAACGCCAGCCCTCGCCACGCCACCAAACCGCCACCGTCCTCCTGAACGGCCAGCCGCGCTGGGAGCGCACGATGCCGCTCCCGTCACCCGCGATCGTCGAGCTCATCGGTGAGGAGCTCTCGATCCTCGGGAGCGACCGAACCTACGAGGCGGCCCTCGCCGCCCTCGTCGAGCTCGCCTAGTCCGGTAGCACCCGAGGTGCGGACCAACGACGGTATGGCCAGCGAGAAGAGGGTGCGGCGCGGCGTAGCCGAACCGGCGCGACAGCTTGCGAAGCGGTATCGCCTGATTGAGCGCATCGATGAGGGCGGGGCCGGCGAGGTGTGGCGCGCGCGCGACGAGAAGCTCGACCGCGACGTCGCGATCAAGCTCCTCGGCCCCGATGCGGACGACGCATTCCGAGCGCGTTTCGCGGACGAGGCACGCCGCGCGGCGGCCGTCGTCCACCCCAACGTCGTCACGGTATTCGACGAGGGCCGCGACGGTGCGGACGCGTTCATGGTCATGGAGCTCGTGCCCGGAAAGACGCTCCGTGAGATCGTGGCCGAGCGCGGTCCGTTGCCTGCGCACGAGGTGGCCCGTCTCATCAGGCAGGTCGCCGGCGCACTCGACGCCGCTCACGCCGCCGGCGTCGTGCATTGCGATGTGAAGCCGGCGAACGTGATCGTCGATCGGGAGGGCGTCGCGAAGCTCACCGATTTCGGGATCGCCCGCGCGGCGCGCGACCGTGACGAGCAGGAGCTGCTCGGCACGGCGCGCTACATCGCGCCCGAGCGAGTCGAAGGTGGACAGGTCACGGCGCGCACCGACGTGTACGGCCTTGGCCTTGTCGCCTACGAGCTCCTGACGGGCCGGCCCGCGTTCGATGGCGCGACCAGCGAGGAGCTCGTGCGCGAGCGGCTTCTCGGGCCACCTCCGTCGCTCCGACTCGCGCGTGTCGGCATCGACGACCGGCTCGACGCGATCGTCGGACGCGCGCTCGCGCCAGTGCCGGACCGTCGCTACGCCAGCGCCGGTGCGTTCGCTCGAGCGTTCTCCAACGTGGCGGACGAGGACGGGGAGCCTACCTCGGCGTTGCGTTCGCTGGGCCGGGCGCGCTCGAGATCCATCAGCTGGTCGTTGCCGCGCTTCGACACCGCGGTCGCGATCCTCGCGGTGCTCGCGATCCTGCTCGCGCTCTTCCTGTTTTTCTCGTCGTTTCCGAGAGTGGCGGGGCCCGGTCCGAACCCGACCGCGGCATCGAGCGCGCCTGCGGCCGGCACGCCGAACGTCGTAGGCAAGAGACTCTCGGACGCGATCAGCGCGCTCCAGTCCGCCGGCTACCCGGTCGTCGAGTGGGCTCCCGGGCAGGGTCAGGGGAGTCAGTGTGCCGTTCTCCGGCAGGACCCGCCGGCAGGCACAGCGCTGGCGCGCGGCGCGAAAACGACCCTCTCGTACGTCCCGGGAAACGACTGCACGAAGAAAGGGGACTAGGGCTGGGAGCGCGAACCGCGGCACGCACCGATACCGGACGCGTGCGCGAGAACAACGAAGATCGCTACCTCGTGCGCGATGGAGGGAACACGACGCTCCTCGCGGTGGCCGACGGGGTCGGCGGCGAAGCCGGCGGGGAGATGGCGAGCGCCGCAGCGATCGACGGGCTCGCCGCGAGCTTCTTCGGCTCGGGCTCCGAACGCGCGCCCGCGGAAGCGCTGGCGGCCGCGATCCGCGGCGCGAACGACGCGGTGCTCAGCGCGGCCGGCAAGAGCGGTCAGCAGGGTGCGGCGTCGACACTGGTGGCGGCGGCGATCGCAGGCACAAGCGCGGTGATCGGCAACCTCGGCGACAGCCGCGCCTATCTCCTGCGCGACGGCGATATCCGCCTCGTCACCGCCGATCACTCCGGCGAGTTCCAGAGCTCGATCACGAGATTCGTGGGCGATCCCCGCGGTGTGCAGCCCGACGTGTTCGTCGAGACTCTCCGCCCTGGCGACCGGCTCCTGCTCTGCTCGGATGGCCTCACGCGACATGTGCCGGACGGGGAGATCGCTTCGACCGTGCGGCGTGCCAATCTCGAGATGGCGGCAGCGGCCCTCATCGACCTGGCCAAGTCGCGTGGCGGCGAGGACAACATCACGGTCGTGCTCTACGCGGTTCGCCGCACGTTTGGCTTCGCCGACGTGCGCCGGAACCTCGTCAACCTCGTGCTCGCCTTGCTCGCGTTGGTCGTCGTAGCCGGCACGATCGCCGCTCTCGTCTTCGCTAGCGGCGCGTACCCGACCGCACCGTAGCGAGCAGGCGGGAGAACCCCGGCGAGCCGCTCCACATGATGAGCATCGCGACTGTCGCGGCGACCGCCACCGAGAGCGCGAGCCGGCCGAAGAGCGCGACCACCGAGAAGGACGAGCCGATGGTCGGATTGCAGACGAACGTTGGATAGAACTGGCACTCGTAGGTCCACGTCGGAAGGATGAAGAACATCCCCGCTTGTGCGCCTGGGAAGGGTTGCGCCGAGATGAACGGGTAGAAGTACGCGAAAGCCGCGGCGGCGG
Organism: Chloroflexota bacterium; assembly: GCA_005889295.1. Lineage (GTDB taxonomy): Bacteria > Chloroflexota > Limnocylindria > P2-11E > P2-11E > 3-1-20CM-2-70-9. Next base: position 12,975 of record VBEY01000238.1, read on the forward strand.
CTGCGAGGTAGCCGACCACCAAACGGGCCCGGCCGGTCTCCCACAGGAATGCGAGCCCCGCCGCGAGAGCGAGCAGGTAGAACGGCAGCACCGTGAAGAAGTGATAGAAGAAGAGCACGCGTCCGATCGGGATCCACGCGACGTACTGCGCGAGGCCCGCGAATACCACGAACGCGAGCGGCACCGATCGCGCCCGGATCGCGGCGACGGCGCACCAGCAGAACGCGACCAGCCCGGCCCAGAACAGAACGACGTTGCCCGCGTCGTAGATGTACGCGTTGTCGCCGCCACTCGACGCGCCGAAATACCAGTAGACCGGTTTGAGCACCAGTGGCCAGCTCCACCAGGGCGATCCGGCGGGATGCGGGGCGGTCAGGCTGGAGTGGTACCAGTACATCTGCTGCGTCAGCTCGACGAGGTTCCAGCCATACGGAATCGTCGGACCGCCGAACCAGCGCAGATAGCTCGCGAGGTAGATCGCGGCCGGAACTACGGCGAACGAGACAAAGAGGATGACCGCATTGAGCCCGCGGCGCGCCAGGAGGTCGAGCGGCCCGCCCGTCCCGGGCCGACCGCGCTCGTACGCTCGGGCGGTGACAGCGATCGACGCGATGAGCAAGCCGACCAGCGTGTACGCGCCCGCCCATTTCGAGGCGAGCGCCAGGCCGAACAGCACGCCGGCGATCAGCACGTCGACGAGCGCGGAGCGCCTGGGTCTGTACGCGGCGACGACGAAGTACCAGCCGGCCACGATGAGCGTCGCCACGTAGATGTCGTTCATGCCGATCCGCGCCTGCGCGAACATCGAGCCATCGAGGACGACCGCGAGACCGACGAGCGCGGGCAGCACCGCCGACGCGAACAGGCGGCGGGCGAGGAGCACAAGCAGGAAGGCGAGGAGCGCCGCGAACAGGACGCCCGGTAGCCGCCAGGCGAGGGCGTGGCGGCCGGTCTCGATGAGATCGGCTCCGCCCGGGCCCGCGACAACGAGCGTGTCGCCCTCCCCGTCCACGCCGAGCATCGAGCCGCCGACGGGGATCGACGCGTACGGCGAGGTCCCGTGCGTCTCGACGACCACGACGCGTCCTTCGTCGAGGGCATAGAGGAAATCGGTGCGCGGCACGACCGCGAGCGCGCTCGCCCCGCTCGAGAACGTGCCGGTGCGCGGGTTCGCGAGCGGGACCGCGTCGTGTGATCCCGTCTCGAGCTCGTACACATCGAGGGTCGCGGAGTCGGCACGCGCAACGAAAACACGATTCGGCCCGAGCGCGTACGCGATGGCCGTCCCTGGGCGGCCGCCGGTGAGCGCGCGCGTCTCCTTCGCAGTCTCCGCGGAGATGACGTGCACGATCCCCTGCGGATCGAGTGCGTAAAACTCGCTGCCGTCGGTCTTGGCGGTGACCGCGACCGTCGCGATCGGGACGATCGTGGGGTCCGCATCAAGCGTTGAGTACACGGCGAGGGATCGCGAAGTCCCGACGAGGACCCGACCGACGCTCACGGTGAACGACGTCACCGCCGGCTCTCCTACGCGCGCCCGTACCCTGCTGAAGCTCAGGTGGCCCGACGGGGTTGCGCGGATCGACGGGGTCAGATCGATCTCATCGATCTCCTGGTCGATCACCGCGAAGATTCGATCGTCGTCGATCGCGAGTCCCTGGGGCGGCCCGAGCAGCTGCGTGAGCGTCTGCGGGCTCGCTCCGCGTTCGGCGATCTGGATCGTGCCATCCGCGAGCGCGTACACCCGCAACCCGTCGTTCGCGACCGCCGACATGACCGTGGTCGCGGGCGCACTCTCGTGTCGGGAGACTCGATCGTCGCCGAAGGCGAGGATCCCGAGCGCCATGATCTCCTTCGCGAGATGCGGGTGCGTCCACTCGTAGGGCTCACGCTGCGCGAGGAGCTCGAACGCGGTACGCGCGTGGTAGACCTCGTCGAAGTACATGTCGCGCGGCCAGTCCAGGCGGTAGCCGCGGGTCCCGAGCACCGCGAGCGCGACGAGCGCCGCGACGGTCACGTCGCGGCGGGTCGGGGCCCGGCCGGTCCCGAGCCCGGCGGGTAGGATCCACCGCCCCTCCCGCGCGGGACCGTCGACCGGGATGCTCCAGCGCGTGTCATTCTCGAGCCGGGCGTCTCCCCGCAGGAGCCGCCAGACCAAGTACGCGGCCGCGCCCAGCAACACGAGCGCGATGCCGATCTGTCCGGCCCGGCTGAAGAGCGTCGCCTCGAGGATCTGCGGGACGCGCAGGTCGACGTACTGCTCGTAGCGCGTGAAGGCGTAATAGAGCGACAGCGCGAAGGCGAGAGCGAGCACCACATACGGCGGCAGCACGCGCTTGCGCGCGGCGGCGAACGGAAGGGCGAGCGCGAACACCGGGAAGAGATACCGCTCGTGCGCGCGTGTCGGCAGGAAGTAGAACGCGAGACCGGCCAGGACCGCGCAGGCGAGCAGCGTCGCGGTGTCCCGACGCCACCAGAGCGGAACGACCGACAAAACCAGGCCGACGACGAGCAGGACACCGCCCCAGTAGACGAGATCGGTATCCGACTTCCAGAAGTCGAAGAAGACGGACCACGCGTTGAACGCGTAGAGCGAGGTGAAGGGGTAGGTCTCGGACGCGCTGCGCACAAGGCCGACGAGCTCGGCCGCGATGCGCGTCGGGTCGACACCCCAGAACGGAACGCTCAAGGCGTATGCGGTCGCTGCGGCGCCTCCGATCACGAGAGCCACCGGCCGCGGGTGCGCCTCGCGGATGAACTCGAACGCCGCGGCCGCCCCGATCACCAGCAGACCGATGCCGAACTGCGGCTTCACCAGGGCCGCGAGCGCGCCGAGCGCCCCCGCGAGCAGCCAGCGTCGGGATCCGGCGGCGACGAGGGAGCCGAAGAGTGGCAGCGTCCCGACCGCGTCGACCTGCCCCCAGTACGGTCCGGCGAAGATCGGTCCGGGCTGGAGCGACCAGAGCGCAGCGGCGGCGATGGCGGCGGTGCGCCCGGCGCTCCGCCACAAGAGGCGCGCCCCGAGCAGCGCGATGCCGACGTCTGCTGGGATGCTGATCGCTTTGACGGCGAGCCGAAGAAGCTCGCCGTCGAAGAGCGCGCCGAGAAGCCACAGGACGTACAGGAACGCGGGTGGGTAGTCGCTGAAATAGCCCGGTTCGTAGAAGCGCCCCGGGCCGATTTCGGCGAGTCGCTCGGCCCACGCCTCGAACGTGCCGACGTCGGTCGGAAAGCCCTGCGCACGTACCGCGAGGAGACGGACGATCACGCCGATCGCGATGACGCCCACGACGAGCAGTCGCGCGCGGCGGTCGCGGCCGACGACGTCGTCGTTCATTGCCAGTACTCGAAGCGCGTGATCGCGATCGTGGCATAGATGTTGACCGCGAGCGACAGGACGATCGCGACGATGAAGACGATCGTCGGCCGACGTCTCCAGACCCCACGGAAGAGACCGTCGCCGGTGAGCGCGAGGGCCACGAGGAAGGGCTGCGCGTCGATGCTGAAGCGGTAGCCAAACTGCTGGAAGCCCACGGTGCCGTGGAACAGATCCGGTAGCAGCGCAAAGAGCGCGGCCGCCGCGGCCGCGGCCACGACGACGTCGCGGCGGACCTGGCGCAGCGCGATGAAGATCCAGAGGAAGGCCGGCGTCGTGAGAAAGAGGCTCATCCCGATGAAGTGGGGACGCAGAAAGAACGGCGTTCCCGGAACGATCTCGGGCGCCTGCAGGAAGATCGCGTAGAGCTGTCGCGGCAGGTAGAGCGGTGAGAAGAGCCCGTGGTTGAAGAACACGTCGCCTTGCGTGAGGCGCGCGTAGCCCTCATCGAGAGGGGTGCCCCAACGCAACAGGTTGTAACCGAAGTACACCACGGCGAACGGCACGCCGCCCGCGATCACGCCGCCAAGAGACTTTCCGTACGCCGTCCCGGCGCGCCGAGCGCAGAGCAGCGCGAGCGCCGGGGCGGCGAGCGCGACAGGCAAACGGGCGAGGGCGGAGACACCGATCAGCGCTCCGATCGCGACCGCGTTGCCGCCGCGCGCTGCGATCGCGAAGGCACCGGACAGAAAAAGCATCGACGCCGCGTGTGCCGCGTACCATGCGCGACCGTCGACGCTCGAAAAGAAGAGCGTCGTTCCGAAGGCCGAGAGGAGCGCACCCGCAAGCGCGAACGTACGCGGCGCCCCGAACGCACGGAGCCCGTAATAGAGGACACCGGCTGACGCTCCGCCTGCGATCCGTGACGCCACGACCTGCGCCACAGCCGTCGAAAAGAACGGCACGAGCGGAAGCGAGAGGATCGCGGGGAGAGGCGGATACACGACACAGAAGCGGCCGTCGCCGCAGGGGAGAAGCTCGTTCAGCCACGGCGGCGCCTCGGTGAGCCACCATCGCCCGTGGAGCAACGCTTCCGCCAATCGGCCGTGGTAGTCGTAGTCGGTCGAGAGCCCAATGCCGGCGGCGACGTAGATCGCGGCCGCGATCGCCCCGATCCAGATCGCCGCTGCTCGGTCGGACACGGTCATGCGACACGAACACGCTAACCTTGCCCGCCTGTGCCCGCTCGGCTCGACGGCCTCTCCTTCTTCTTCCCCGCCCTGAACGAAGAGGAGAACGTGGCGCCGATCGTCGAAGAGGCGCTCACGGTGCTACCGCGGTTCGCGGACGATCTCGAGATAACCGTCGTCGACGACGGGAGCACCGACCGCACTGGCGCGATCGCCGACGAGCTGGCCCTGAAAGACTCGCGCGTCCGGGTCATCCATCACGGGAGCCGCCGTGGCTACGGCGGCGCGGTCCGGTCGGGTCTCGTCGCCGCGACAAAGCCCTGGGTCTTCTTCACGGACGGGGATCGCCAGTTCGCGCTCGAGGACCTCGGCCGTCTGGTGGAAGCGGCGGACGGCGCGGACGCGGTCGTGGGCTACCGAATAAAGCGCGCCGATCCGGCGCGGCGCCTGTTCGTGGCGTGGGTCTACAACCGCCTCATCCGTCTCCTGTTCGGTGGCGGCTGGCGGGATGTCGACTGCGCGTTCAAGCTCTTCCGCCGGGATGTGTTCGCGCGCGTGCCGCTCGAGCGCGTTCGCTCGAACGGCGCGTTCTTCTCACCGGAGCTTCTCATCACGCTGCGGCGTGCGGGCCTGCGCGTCCGCCAGGTCGGCGTGCGGCACTTTCCCCGGACGGCGCACGAGCCGAAAGGGGCTTCGCCTCGCGTGATCGTTCGCGCCATCCGGGATCTCCTACGGTTACGCGCTCGTCTCTGGCTCCGCCCGAACGACTAGCGGCGCTCGAGCCGCCAGATGTCCGCGATACTCTCGCGCTCACGGATGACCCGCGCGCGGCCGGCATCGAGAAGGACCACCGCGGGGCGCGGGGTCTCGTTGTAGTTCGATGACATCGCGACGCTGTAGGCGCCAGCCGCCGGGACTGCGAGGACATCGCCCGCATGTGCCGTCGGCAAACGCACCGAGCGGATCAGCACGTCGCCGGATTCGCAATAGCGTCCGGCCACGGTGACCTCGTCGGTCGCGGGGTCGTTCGCGCGTGCCGCCAGGACCGCGCTGTACTCGGCGCCGTAGAGCGCCGGACGGATGTTGTCGCCCATCCCGCCATCGACTGCGACGAACGTGCGGACGTCCGGCACGCGCTTGGTCCCGACCACGCGATACAGGGCAACTCCGGCTCGGCCCACGAGCCCGCGCCCGGGCTCGACGTACACGGTCGCACCCCGGAGCGTGCGGTCCTTCCGCACGGGCCCGGTCACAGCGCGCGCGTAGTCGTCCAACTCAGGCGCCTCCTCCGTCGAACGGAGGCGCACCGCGACGCCGCCGCCCATGCCGAGCTCCGAGATCAGAGCACTGGTCGAGGCACGGACCTCGTTCGCGAAAGCAACGAGAGCACGCGCGAGCTCACCGTATGGGCGCGCGTCTCGTACCTGGGCGCCGAGGTGGGCGTGGATGCCGACGAGCACGAGGCCCTTCGCTCGCGCGATCTCCCGCGCCTGCGCGAGCGCTTCGCCCGTGCTGATCGGCGCGCCGAACTTGCTATCGATCGTTCCTGTAGCCAGGTGCGGGTGTGTCTCCACCTGGATGCCTGGCGCGACGCGGAGCCACACCGCCTGCGGGCGGCGCCGGCCGTGCGTGAGCCGGGCGAGCCGCTCGATGTCGTGGGCGCCATCAACGACGAAGCGCCCGACTCGCGCACGTAGCGCCGCATCGACCTCGTCGTCGGGCTTCGCGTTGCCGTGCAGCTCCATGCGCGAGACGGGGAACCCCGCGCGTCGTGCGGCCTCGAGCTCGCCCCACGACGCCACGCTCGCGTCGACACCCTCACGCGCGATGACCGCACCGACACCAATGAGGGCGCACGCCTTCACCGAGTACGCCACTCGCACCGGCCGGTAACGGAAGAACGCGTCCACGTACTCGCGCAAGCTCGCGCGGATCGTTTCGGCGTCATAAACGTACAGCGGTGTGCCGTACTCCTCGGCGAGTTCTGAGAGGTCGCTCGTCCCAATGCGGACGCGGCCGTCGCGGCCGACGGCCGTCCGGAGGGGCCAGATCGCGCGTTCGATCACGCTGTCAGGAGTTCTGTTGGGGATCGTCCGGCAACGATTCGATGAACTCTTTGAACACCGAGAGCTCGTTGTCATCGCTCGACTCAGCGGTGATCGCCGAGCGATCCAGGACCGTCTCGCTCACGAGGATGCGCGCGGAGCAGCGGACGGCGAGCGCGATGGCGTCGGACGGCCGGCAATCGACCTCGATCTCGCGATCGGCGATCTGGACGAAGACGCTTCCGTGGAAGACCCCACCCCCAGACTCGTCGGCGACGAGATCCTTCACCACGACCCGGGTGATCTCGGCGCCGAGTTTTGTCAGCATGTCGAGGATGAGGTCGTGCGTCAGGGGACGCTCACTGGTGATGCCGGCGATGCGCGTCGCGATGCTGTACGCCTGATCTGGTCCGATCCAGATCGGCAGCAGTCGGCGCACGCCCTCGGCCTGCAGAAGGACGACGTGTTGATTGGTGAGTACGTGGACGCGCACCGACTCGACCGAACACGGCACGAGCATCGTCACAAGCCTACCCGGTCGAACCGCCGCGCAAGCCTCGCACCGAGCGTACGTGTGCTAGCCGAAACGGAATCGACCCTCTTCGCGCCGCTGCCTGATGAGCAGGAGCAGCAGTATCCCCGCGACAAAGCCGAAGATGTGGGCGAAGTACGCGATGTTCGCGGTCGCCTGATGCGCCGTGAGGCGGAGCTCGGCAAGAGCGTCGATCACTTGAAGCACGATGAAGAAGCCGATGACCACGAGGGCGGGCAGCTGCACGATCGTGATGAAGATCCCTAGGAACACGAGCGTCGAGACCCGCGCCGCGGGGAACAGCACGACGTACGCGCCGAGCACCCCGGCGATCGCTCCCGAGGCACCGACCATCGGCTCGGGTTGCACGAGCCCCTGTCCGATCGCGGCGACGATCCCGCAGAGCACGTAGAAGACGAGGTACGGCCCGCTTCCCAGACGATCCTCGATGTTGTCGCCAAATATCCAGAGATAGACCATGTTGCCGATCACGTGTAGCCAACCGCCGTGCACGAACAGGTGCGTGACGAGCGGCGCGAAAGTGGCGAGCGTGACCTGCCCCTGCGTGATCTGGGTCGCGAACGGCGTCCAATCGAACGAGTAGCGGTCGTAGAACGCCGCGACCGCGCCCGGCTGGCGCACCAGAGTGAGAACGTAGATCCACACGAGGATGTTCGCGGCGACAAGGAGTCGGTTGACGATCGGTGTCTTCGTCGTCGGGTTCTGGTCGCGGAGCGGGATCACGCGCGGAGCTCCGTCGCCACCACCTTCGATCCGTGGACCGTGAAAATCGTCCTGAGTCCCTCGGACACGTAGAACGCGCTCGGCTCAGGAAGGTTGGGCGGAAGCGCGAAACGCGCGATCTCGCCGCCGTCGCGGTTCATCTGGACGACCACTTTGTTCGGGGTGTCGAGGAAATAGATCGCACGTTGTACGTCGATGGCCTGCACGGCCGTCGGCCTTATCGGGGCTCCCCTCCATCGCGGGACGAAGTCGACCCGCGTGGCCGTGAAGGACGTCGTGAGCCGGCGGAAGCGGAGGATGTCGCCTTGCGTCGTCACGATCCAGATGTCCTGGTCGACGGCGATCGACCGACCCGTCCCGGTCGGGATCGGATCGGTCAGGTACGCCTGCGCCCGCTGGAAACCGGTGCCCGGGAAGGACTCGTGTTTCCAGACCTGGCCGCTCGTGGCGTCGAGGACGTAGAGATTCGTGACGAACACCGCAAACGCGTCGGCCGACTTCCACGTCGACGAATCCTCGGGCGTCACGTCGGCCACGCCGGTGCCTTCGACACGCCAGACGTGTCTCTGGTCGTCGAGCGCATAGATCACTTCGCCGAGGTTCCCGACGAGGCTCGGCGCGCCGACACCCAGCGCCCCCCGTGTGAGCGCGGGGGCGACCTGCGTCGGGTCGCCGAAGATCTTCCAGAGCCGTCCCGCGCCCGGATCGGCCGCGTAGAGCCCGCTCACGTTGCCCACGAGCGCCGTCGGCTTCGCGCCAGGCGCGATGGAACGACCGTCGGGGCCAGTAACACGTGCGAGGTCGACGACCACTCCGGTGATGCGGTCGTCCAGGGCGGCGACCTGTTCGCGGAGCGTCGCGATCCGTGCCGGATCCGCGGTGGGCGAGCGCGCGGCATCCTCGAGGGCAATGCGGGCGTGATCGATCTTCTGCCGTGCCAGCTCGCTGTCGGGCGGCTTGCGGTCCGCGGCCCGCTGCGCCGCGGAGATGTCGCTCTCGATGCCGAGGATGGCGAGCGCGTAGTCCCCGATGACGCGGTTCTGCTGGTAGTCCCGATAGGCGAGGGTGCCGATACCACCGGCCACGAGCAGGAGCAGGACCGCGAGCAAAGAGGCGGCGCGCCGCTGACGGCGCGAGCGGTCGCGTGCCGTGTCGGGTCGGCGTGGAAGGGGGGCCGCGCGCCGCGGCATGAGCTCGAAGCCCACGGCCACGGTCTTCCCCATCGCCTTCGCGGCGGGGGCCGTGGCGGCGCCGATCGCCTGCGTGACCTTCGGACGGCGGCGCCAGATCGATTCGAACCGTGTGCGGATGCCCTCCGCGATCACCACCTCCGTCGGCTCCGCCGCCGGCGGCTCTGGGAGGACCCGGCCCGCCGCCGCGGTCGCCGCGGTCACCTCGATGAAGATCGCGGCCGTGCTGCCGACGACCCCGTCTGCGACCGCCCGGTTGTTGATGTGTTCGGCCGCCGCGCGCGGGTGCAGCGTGACCGCCGCGTTCTTCAGCGCCTCTGCGCCGAGGCCATCCACGAGCGCGCCCGATGCGAGGATGAGCGTGTCGCCGGGCTCGATGCTCTGCCGCCACACGTCCGGCAGAAGGTCGGCCACTCCGCCGAGCGATTCGGCCTCACGAGTCGTGGTGCGATGGACGAAGTCGGCAAGCTCGCCAGGTTCGTCTCCCGGGAGGAAGAGCCGGGCTCGCCGCACCAAGAAGACCTGCGCGGCACCGATGCGGGCCGCGTAGAGCTCGTTATTCACCACGACGGCGCAAGCGCAGTGGAGAGCAACACGCCCGTGTTGATCGCGAAGGCGCTGCGCGGCCCGGCGATTCGCTTGCCGCAACGCTTTTCGGAGCGAGACCTCGATCCCGGCCGAGAGGTCGTAGTAGTACTCCTGACGCGCGAGATCGGCGACCTCCTTCGCGATGTCGCCGCCGGCGTTCCCGTGCTGCCGCGCGACCTCGCACAGGAAGTAGAAGCGCCCCTTCGTTCGTAGCGTGGCGCCGAGAGTGGGTTCGCTGGCGACGATGACGTCAGCGGTGCCCGGTCGGAGCTCGACCGTCGTCCCGATCTTCGTCGCGAGACTCGCTTGTCGCATCGGTGCCGAGTTTACGGAGCGGAGCGACCGGGCCGGGAAGCCGGCACGGAGCGGATCTTCGCTATCCCGCTCCGTGGCGCGCGAGAGGCAAGCTCAGCGACGAGCTGTTCTTGGCGAAGCCGGATCTCGGCCGCCCATTGCGCGGTCGGGACCGCCACGACGAGGGTGCCGCCGTCCATGCGGAGGGCGGTCGTGCGTGTCGCGTCCGGGCCGATGACCGCGCACGCGACCGCGGTCCAGGCGCGCATCGCATCCGCTTTGGCGACGTCGCTATCCAGGCGAAGGGTCCGGAGCGCGCGAGCGATCGCGGCGGCGAGTGGCCTCATCGGGGTCTGACGATCTCCGTGACCGTAGCCACCCGCCGAAGCGCTTCAGGAATGCTCGTCAGGACGGCAGCCGTGAGGAGCGCCTGCGCGCCATCGGGAAGAGCCTGGCAGAGCGCCTCGCGGTGCGCCGTATCCAGCTCCGAGAGCACGTCGTCGAACAGAAAGATCGGAGGCTCCCCGACGTGCGCACGGATCCACTCAGCCTCGGCGAGCTTCAGCGCCAGGACGGCCGAGCGCTGCTCTCCGCGTGAGGCGAAGGTTGGCAGAGGGCGCTCGGCCACCGCGACGGCGAGATCCTCGCGGTGTGGGCCGACAAGTGTCGTCGCTTGCCAACGCTCGCGATCCCGCTTCAGGGCGATCAAGCCGCGATAGCCCTCGGCTCGTTCCGCCGCGGTCGAGCCCTGGACCTGCCCGGCGTACGCGATGTCGGGCGCCGGATCGGCGCCGAGCGCGGCAGCCGCGGCCCGGAACGCGGGACGGAGGTCGCGCACCGCGGCCTCCCGACGAAGGGAGATCGCGGTCGCGAGCCGCACAAGCTCGGTGTCCCAGAAGGCGATCTCGCTCTCGGAGACCGGCTCCTCATCGCGTCCCGCGCGAAGCAGGGCGTTCCGTTGCGTCAGGACGTTCGCGTAGGCGCGCGTGTCGGCACGATGCGAGCGATCGACCTGCGCGATCATCGCATCCATGTACCGCCGGCGCGCCGACGGGGCCGATGCGAGGAGATCGGTGTCCTCGGGAAAGAACGCGACGACCGCGATCGTGCCGATGACATCATCCGCCCGCCGTGGCGCCCCATCCGCGGTGTAGCGACGTGGACGACGGCGGGCATCGGCGGCGGCCGGTCCGAAGAGCGTGACCTCGAGTCGGTGCCGGTCCAGAGGGGCGGGGGCCCCAGACCCCGGAGCGGCCCGGCATGCCTCGACCGTCACTCGCGCGAGCGGAGCGCCCCAGCGGATCATCTCGGTGTCCTCGCCGGCACGCGAGGATTCCCCGCGCGCGATGACGTGCACGGCCTCGAGGATGTTCGTCTTCCCGGCACCGTTCGGACCCACAAATGCGGTAACCCCCGGGCCGAAATCGACCCGTCGGTCTTCGTAGCTGCGGAAGTTCTCTAGTCCGATCGCGGCGACGCGCAAGCCCGGCGACCTTCGATCAGGCCGGGATGCGAAGCGGCATCACCACATGAAGATAACTGTCGTCGCCGACGATCTTGACGACTCCGGGGGCGAGGGGGCCGCCGAGCTCGAGCGCGACCTCCGGCGCCGTGAGGCTCGAGAGCGCGTCGGATACGAAACGCGAGTTGAACGCGATGGTCGTGGCCTGGCCTTCCACGGTGGCGTCGATTCGTCCCGTGTTGTCGCCGACTTCGGCAGCGTTTGCCGTGATCACGAGCGGCGGTTCATTGGAGGGATCCACCTGGAAACGCAACATGTTCGCCGCGTCGCGCGCGAAGTACGACGCCAGCCGGGTGGCCTTGAGCAGCTCTTCGCGTTGCGCCAGCACACGGGTCGAGTGGCTCGTCGGGATGACTTGCCGGTAATTGGGGAATTGACCCTCGATGATCCGCGAGACGAGATCGGCTTCGTCGGTGTGAAAGATGATCTGACTCTTGTTCGGAGTCACCAGGATATCGACGGTGGCCTCGTCGGTGTCCTCGAGAATCCGCGCTACCTCGAAGAGACTCTTTGCGGGGATGATCACTTCGATCGCGGGGTCGACACGGTCGAGCAGACGTGCATGACGCACCGAAAGGCGATATGGGTCAGCGGCCGCCATGGTGACGAGATCACCGGAGAACGTAGTGAGGACGCCCGTGAGCACCGGACGGCTGTCGTCAGTCGCCGCGACGAAAGCAACCTCCCCGATCATTCGCCGCAGGGTCGCCTGGGACATGCGCGTGGTCGGCTTGTCCGGGATCTGGGGGATGATCGGGAACTCCTCAGCGTCCATCCCTTTGATGTTTGCTTCGTACGGACCTGATTTCAGGTGCAGGGTCTTCGTTCTCACATTGAGGGAGAGCTCGACGTTACCGGGTGGAAGTGAGTTCACGAAGTCGATGAAGAGCTTCGCCGGTACGGTGATGGCGCCTTCGTCCTCGACCTTCGCTGGGACCCAGCAATTGATGCCCACCTCGAGGTTTGTGGCAGTCAGTCGAAGGCGCCCCGCGTCGGTTCGGAGCAGAACATTGCCGAGTATCGGCAAGCTGCCCCGCGTCGAGACTCCCCTTCCCGCGATTCCGAGCCCGTGCGCCAGGTTCTCTTGGAGACAAACGACCTTCACGCGGCCCTCCCCGCTCGTACCCCGGAACAATAGATACAACCAGTAGTAGTGCTAGTAGTGGTGTGGACTATGGGGCTTCCCTCATGGTTTGTGCTCGGGATGCTTTGGGACAGGCTGTGGAGGCGCTGGGGAGGTCTGTGGACGGTGCGGGGGAGGACGTCTCTCTAAGCGACACCGGTGGCACAACCGAACAGATGAGCGGCAGGCCTGTCCACAAAGCGGGGTCCTTATCCACACGGCAGTGCCTCTTATCCACACTGCCCAGCCTTCCGAAGGCGGCCGCAGGAGGCCTCAGCCGCGGAGGTCAATCGGCGTACAGCAGCTCCCGAACCGCCCCGACATCCCGTCGGAAGTCGTCGTTCTCGGCCATCTCGCGCTCGATCTTCTCGCAGCCGTGTAACACCGTGGAGTGGTCGCGCCCCCCGAGGGCCTCGCCGATTCGAAGGAGCGGGGCTTCGGTCTCCTCGCGCATGAGGTACATCGCGATCTGGCGTGGCAGGACGACCTGCTTGTCGCGCGCCTTGCCTTTGATCTGGTCGAGTGGGACGCCGTAGTAGCGCGCGACCGTCTCGACGATGCGCTCGGGCGAGAGGCTCTTGCGGTGCGGGTTGTACAGAAGGTTCTGAAGCATCTCCTGCGCGAGCTGGGTCGTCACCGGAACCGCCTGCAGGGTGGCGAACGCGACGATGCGGGTGAGTGCACCCTCGAGCTCGCGGATGTTCGAGACGATCCGCTGGGCCAGAAAGTCGATCACGGGTGGGGGCACTGCAACGTTTTGCGCCTCCGCTTTCGCGCGGAGGATCGCGATACGCGTCTCGAGATCGGGAGCCGAGATGTCCGCGATGAGGCCCCATTCGAAACGCGAGCGCAGCCGGTCTTCGAGCTGGGTGATGGCCTTTGGCGGTCGGTCGCTCGACATGACGATCTGCTTGCCCTCTTCGTGGATCGCGTTGAACGTGTGGAAGAACTCCTCTTGCGTGCCCTCCTTGCCGGCGATGAACTGGATGTCGTCGATGAGGAGGACATCGATACGGCGGTAGCGTTCGCGGAACTCCTCGCCCTTTTGCGCACGGATCGAGTTGATGAACTCGTTCGTGAACTTTTCGCTGGTCGCGTACGCGACGCGCTTCTTCGGGTGGCGCGCGATCACCGCGTGTCCGATCGCGTGCATCAGATGCGTCTTGCCGAGTCCCGAGCCGCCGTAGACGAAGAGCGGGTTGTAGCTGTGGCCCGGCCGCTCGGCCACGGACAAGGCGGCAGCGTGAGCGAGACGGTTGTTCGAGCCCACCACGAAGGTCGAGAAGGTGTAGCGCGCGTTCAGCAGGGCGCCGGCCTCGCGCCGCTCTTGCCCGCCTGCCTGCTGGCCCGGCCCAGAGGCCGGCGCCGCCATCCCCGGGGCGGCGCTCGTGCGTGCGCCCGCCGAGGAAGTGCCGGAAGACGTTACGAACCGGACGTCGACGGTGCGTCCGAGGAGGTGCTGCAGCGCGGCACGTACCTGGGGTCGGAATTTGCTCTCGAGCCACTCGCGCGCGAACGCATTAGGCACGCCGATGAGGAAGACGTCGTCCTCTTCGGAGACGACCTGTGTGTCCTTGAACCAGGTGTCGTACTGCGCACGCGAAAGCCCGACCTGCAACTCACCGAGGGCGGCCGTCCAAAGCTGTTTGAGGTTCAACGGCTCCCCTTCTCTTCGCTCGTGCAACAAAAGCTCCCCACAAACCATCGCGCGATGACCGCCGCCCTGCGCCACACCGAAGGGAAAGACCGAGGGATCCAACGCCCGCTTTCGGAAGCCCGCGAACTATACCCCAAGGAGAAGACGCCGCGTCTACTGCTATGCTCATGTGCACACATCGTTGTTTTTTGATCGTTTTGTTTCAGCGGGAGAAGGGACTCGACCGTGAAGCGCACCTACCAGCCGAAGACCCGCCGACGTGCGCGCGTACATGGATTTCGCTCGCGCATGAGGACCACCGGCGGTCGTCGAGTGCTCGCCGCGCGCCGCGCGCGTGGCCGCAAGCGCCTCACCGTCGTCTAGAGCCGCGTCATTCGTGGACGCCGCGCGTCTGCGGCGGGATGCGGATATCGCCGCGGTGTGGAGCGATGGAATGAAGATTCAGCATTCGATGTTCGCCCTGCGCGGTCGTCCGAATGGACTCGGCGTGATTCGCGTCGCGGTCGCGGCACCGCGTTCGCTTGGCCGCGCGGTCGCGCGCAATCGCTCGCGCCGGCGGCTCCGCGAGGCCTTCCGCGGAGCGATCCGTGACCTCGCGCGCGGGCCCGGCTGCGACCTGGTGATCGTGGCACGTCCGCAGATCGCGTCCGCCGCGTTCGGCGACATTCGCGAGGCCGCGTCCGGAGCACTGGCAGCGCTCAGCAGGCGCGTGTCTGCAACATGAAAACCGTCGTTCTCGCCGCCCTGCGTTTCTACAAGTCCGCGGTGAGCCCGATGCTGCCGCCTGCCTGCCGTTACACCCCGACGTGTTCGGAGTACGCGATGGAGGCCGTCGAGCGATACGGCGTCCTGCGCGGCGGCTGGCTGGCGACGAAGCGCCTCTTCTCCTGCCACCCCTGGAGCCGCGGTGGCTACGATCCGGTGCCGGACCGGCGGTCGGGCTGATGCCACCGATCGTCACCGAGCTGTGGAACGCGCTGCTCGTCTATCCGCTCATCAACCTGCTCGTCCTCGCGGATTACTTCGTCCACGACTTCGGACTCGCGGTCGTGATCGTCACGGTGGCGATCCGTCTCGCGCTTTTCCCGGTCTTCCGCGCGCAGGTCCGCTCGTCGCGCGCGATGCAGGAGCTCGCTCCCGCGATGAACGACATCAAGAAGAAGTACGGGAACGATCGCCAGAAGCTTCAGCAGGAGCAGATGAAGCTCTACCAGGAGCGGGGCATCAACCCGGTCGGCGGCTGCCTCCCGATGCTCGTCTTCTTTCCGGTTCTCTTCGCCATGTACGCAGCGTTCCAGCAGGTTGGTGGCCTCTCCGGGGCGCATGCGCTGACGGTCGAGCAGCTCAGGGACATGGTGCTGTGGCCCTTCCTCCGCTTCACGGTCTCCGACCTACCAGCGGATTCGGCTATCGATCTGACCGCCCACTGGCTGCCGTGGGTCACGAGCCTGGCGCAGCCGGACCACCTGTTCTTCAACTTCATTGGGCCGCTGCCCGTCATCTCGGCGCTCCTGCAGCTGGTCGCGTCGATCCAGGCACTGCCACGGAACCCGCCGCAAACCGACGACCCGACCCAGCGGACGATGCAGTCGATGACCTACTACCTGCCCCTGATCACGATCGTCTTCTTCAAGGATCTGGCGGCAGGAGTCTTCATTTACTACATCACGACGACGATCTTCCAGATAATCCAGCAGTACTTCGTCATGGGATGGGGTCAACTGCCTCGCTGGATTCCGCCGCTCGCGAAGATCCCGACGCCCGCGGATCGGACGATGCGGGCACGCGAACTGGCGGCGATCGAAGAGGCTGAGCACGACATGGAGGAACCTGAAGCCGTGGCGGTGTCAGGCCAAAGCGGCAACGGCGGCGGACGCCGCCGCGGGAGGAGGAGGAGAAAGCGATGAGTCCGCTCCGTGGGGAGGAGTTCACGGGCCGTTCCGTGGAAGAAGCGATCGAGCGCGGACTGCGGGCACTTGGCAAGAAACGCACGGACGTCGAGTACGAAGTCTTGGAAAAGGGCAAGCCGGCAAATGTCCTCGGTATAGGCGGCGAGGACGCCCGCGTGCTCATCACCTTCGTCGAGGAGGAAGCGCCGTCCGAGCCTCTGCCCGTGATCGACGAGGCCGAGGTCCCGCGCCGACCCGACGCGTTGCGCGAGCGGGAGCGGCGCGAGGACACCGAGGCCGAGGAGTCGGCCCCGGCGCTCGCCGAGGAGCTCGCGGCGGGCGCCGAGGTGCTGCGCGACCTGCTCGCGCTCATGGGCGTCGAGGCGGAAGTCGCCCTGGGCGATGGCTCGGGCCGCGAGGGGGTCGAGGTCCTCGGCCCGGATCTGGGCGCGCTCATCGGGCGCGGCGGCGAGAACCTCGTCGCGTTGCAGCAGATCACGTCGGCGATCACCTCGCGCCGAGTCGGGCGGACAGTCCACGTCCCGCTCGACATCGAGGGCTATCGGCACCGCCGCGAGGAGCAGCTTCGCGAGATCGCTCGCCGTGTCGCGTCGCGCGTACGTACGAGCGGCCAGGCCGTGACGCTCGAGCCGATGCTGGCGTACGAGCGCCGGATCGTGCACCTGGCGGTGCAGGACACGCCCGGTGTGAAGACTGAGTCGGTGGGCGTTGATCCAAACCGCCGCGTCGTCATCAGCTCGACCGCTCCGGGCGCGCGCGGCCCGTCCGAATACCGCCCGCGAGCTCCCGGCGGATTCCGCGGCAGCGGAGGTGGGCAGGGCCGCTACGGTCCGCGCCGCGGCTTCGGGCCGAGACCAGGCGGATACCGACCGGGATCGAACTTTGATCCGCGAGATCGACCCTAAATAGCCCCCGCGGGGGCCTTCCGGAAGTGCGGCTTGGGGCGGTAGCGTTCGATTCCTCGCATGGATGGCAACTGGGCGCCCGCGCGCGTTCGCCGTAACTTCCGGATCGACACATTCAGCGCCATCTGCGGCGGCGTGTACATCGCGGTCCTCATCACGTTCATGCCCATCGTCGTCCGCCGGCTCGGTGGATCCACGACCGATGTGGCCATTGTCATTGCGGCTCCGTTTGTCGGGCATCTGTTGTCGCCGATCTCGACGTACCTCCTCATGGGCTTTCCTCTTGTCAGAGTCGTTGCGGGCACCGTGACCGTCGCGCGCGCGACGTTCCTGGCCGGCGTCCTGGTTGCGGCGACTCCCCTCATGCTCGCCATGACGACGGTCGTCACCTTTGTCATCAGCGTCGCCAACATCAGCGCTTACACCGCGCTCATGCATGGGATCTATCCCGATCGCGAGCGCGCCCAGGCGATGGCCAACGTCCGCATCGGCGGAGCGATCGCCGGCATCGCTGCCGCCGCCGTGGCTGGCACGTTCATCGACGTCATCCCGGCGTCGTGGGTCTTCGCCGCGGCGGCTCTCGTCGGTCTACCGGGGGCGATCGCGTTCTTCTGGGTCCGCTACGAAGGCTCGGCGAAGGTCGCGGTGCGCAAGTCTCTCCCGACGATTGCGCGCGACGTCTGGGCCGATCACAAGTACCGGCGGCTTCTACTCTCGTTCACGGTTTTCGGGATCGGCAACCTGATGAACGTCGCGGTCTACCCGATCCTGCTGGTCGATCACTTCAACGCGTCGAACGCCTTCGTCGGCGCGATGATGGCGGTCTCGTCGGCCACGATGATCGTGGCGTATTTCGTGTGGGGCCGGATGATCGACCGGGGATCGTCGATCCGGCTCACGCTTCTCATCACCGTCGTGACACTGCTCATCCCGATCGGGTACATCGCGGCGGCCGATGTGTGGCTCCTCATACCCGTCGCGATCGTCGCCGGGATCGTGAATGCGGGCGGCGAGATCACGTTCTTCACGAACATCGTCCAGATCGCGCCTCGGGACAGGATCGCCGAGTACGCGACCGCGCAGTCGCTCCTCATGGGACTCCGTGGCACCGCCGCGCCGTTCGTCGCGGCGGCGCTTCTCGGGGTCACCGACCCGCGGGTCGTTCTCCTCATCGGCATCATCTTCATGACCGCGGGATGCGCAATCATGGCCGGCGCGGTCCGTCTCATCGCGCCGACAATCGTGCCGAGCGCGCGCGTGGTCGTCGAGAGCCCCGCCGACTAAGCCCGGAGGGCGACCCCGCTCGCGCGCATGGCGCTCACGAAGCGGTCCGCGATCAGCCGGTACCCCTCGTCGGACGGATGGAAGCCGTCCGGCGACACCGTCCCCGATGAGACGAGCGCGGCGCTGCCCGTGAAGAGATCGACCACCCTGACGCGGCCTGGGTTCCGAGCCGCGATCCCCGCGATGACGTCGTTGTAGGCCTGTATCCCCGCGAGTAGGCGAGCTTTGTCGACACCCGCGTAGACCGGTACCGCCCGGAGATCGGGCACGTTCCCGACGAAGATCGTCGCGCCCGTCTTCTGGACGAGGTCGTCGACGATCTGCCCGAGCGCGTCCGCGAACGACGCGGGCTCGATCGTCGCATTCAGGTCATTCACAGCGAGCCAGACCGAGACGAGGCTGGGCTTCTGCGCGATCGCGCCCGGCAGCTGTTGGGTGACCGCCTGGAGAGCGAGCGAGCCCGAAACGCCGAGGTTGATGTAGGGAGGCGATCCTGTCGGGAGGCGCGCGGCCACCAGCGCGGGCCACGACCCGTTTGTGGGATCGGTCGCGCCCACGCCGACACTGTCCGACGCACCGATGGCCACGTAGCGGATGCCCGAGCCCGCCGTGGGGCTCGCGGTCACGCTGACTGGTGCGCTGCTCGGGGAGCTCGTCGCCAGCTGTGTTGGCGAAGGCTGGGCTGCGGGTGCGCCGGAGCACGCGGTCACGAAAGCAGCGGAGATCACCATGAGGACGGCGATTTCACCTTTCCCCATCACGCAGCTCGTCCCGTCGGCTTCGCCTCCGCCGAGGCAGGGGCCCAGGGGGTTGGGGTCCCCGGACGCGAAGCGGAGCGCGATAGCGCACGCCACGAGCTCAGGGCTGACCACGCCTCGCTGTGCTCGGCTAACTGGGGGCCCTGCCCCCTCGCTCGTCGCGAACGGGGGCCCCTGAGCGCGTAGCGAATCGCTCCTCGCTCACTCATCATCTGATCGGTACAATTGTCTTGCCTCAAGGGGCCACGGGGATGCGTGGTTTCGACAGGGCAGGCAGACGGACCGCCGCGAGCCGAGGAACGCCGTTCCTCCTCGTTAATCCGAACGGCAGGCAGACAACTGCCAACACTTCGTACGCTCTCGCTGCCTAGTCAGTGAGACGTCCTCCCGGTCTCCGCTCCGCGGGCCGGGAAGGGCGATATAAGCGGAGCTGCGGCCCGCCAATCGGCCGGTAGGCGGGCTCAAGTGAACCGACCTGGCGAGAACGGGGAGCGTGTCGGTGCGCGCCTCGTTCCGCGAGACCAAAGTTCGCCGACTACGCTCGTAGACGCGATCCGCGCGCAAGCCCTGGACGGGGAGTTCGACCCTCCCCCATCTCCACAGAATCGTCGGCCGACGGGAGCTCGCTCCTGTCGGTCCAACGAGAGGATGGCCATGCCCGGTCCTCTTCTCGTTGCGGACGACCACGGTCGGGCTTCCAACGTGTGTCGGCATCGCCCCGTCATCCTCTACGGTGCGCCGATCGCAGCGAAGGGGGACCTGCCCGATGAACGCGCTCGACTGGCTGCTCGATGCGGATCCGGCCATCCGCTGGCAGGCGATGCGCGACCTGACCGATGCGCCGGCCAACCAGATCGCCACGGAGCGTGCCCGCGTTGCCACGGAAGGTTGGGGAGCGCGGCTGCTGTCGATCCGGCAGGAGGATGGACTGTGGCACACCGACAAGTCGGATTCGGAGTGGCCATCGCTGCTCGCCCTGGGAATGCTCCGCGACATGGGCCTCGACGCTTCGAACGAGCAGGCGCGGAACGCGATCGGTCTCGTCCGCGATAACGCGACGTGGCACTCGCGCGGCCCATGGCATGGGACACCGGTATTCGCAGGCGAGGTCGAGCCGTGCATCAACGGGCGCGTCGTTGCGGTCGGCTCGTACTTCGGCCTCGACGTGAGCGGCATCGTCGAGAGGCTGCTCGGCGAGCAGATGGCGGATGGCGGGTGGAATTGCGAGCAGGAGAACGGCTCGACCCGCGGATCGTTCCACACGACGATCAACGTCCTCGAGGGCCTTCTGGAGCACGAGCGTGCGACCGGCGGCTCGGCCGAGGTGACAACGGCGCGTGAGCGAGGACATGAATACCTGCTCGAACGCCGGATGCTGCGCCGGCTGTCGACTGGGGAGCTGATCGATCCAGCCTTCTCCCTCTTCTCGTTCCCGACCGGCTGGCACTACGACGCGCTGCGCGGGCTCGACTACCTGCGCGCAGCGGGCGTGACGCCTGATGCGCGAGTCGCCGAGGCCATCGACCTGGTCCGCTCCAAGCGTGATGCCGAAGGCCGATTGCCGCTCGAGAATCAACACGAGAGCGAAATGGTCAACGCTCGCGTCCGCGATCTCGAGTTCGGCATGGAGGAGCGCGCAGGCCGGCCCAGCTACTGGAACACCCTGCGCGCCATGCGCGTGCTGGACTGGTACGAACGCGGCCGCTAGATCCGTTGCGGCCTGTTACTTCGGTTTCAGCTTCAATCTGGGACCGGCCGCGACGCGGCTGACGGCCACAGAATGCGATTCATGTCGCTCATCTATCTGGTGTTCGTCGCGGTGGGCGCGGCCATCGCCGCGATCGTCGCGCCCGTCTACCTCGATCTCTTCCGCCGCGAGCTTTCGCGCGCCCATGAGATCGAGAAGGTCGCGATCGGGCTCGGGCTGCGGTTCTCGCGGATGGACCCTGCGTACCTGGGATCGACCGCCTACCGCTATCCGTTCGAGCTCTTCTCGCGAGGTGTCGAGCAGACCTGCGAGAACTTCATGGTTGGGACGATCGGCTCGGTCGACCTCGTCGCGTTCGATTTTCTCTACCGGCAGCGGGTCGACTCCGACGGCGATCCCGACAACGATGTTCGCTCCGAGCCGATTCGGTTCAGCTGCGCGCTCGCGACCGTAGCCGGTTCACGTCCACACGTCGTCATCGAACCCGCGTTGGCTCCCTTGCCCGTCCGTGCCGACGGTGAGCCGGTGCGTCTCGAATGGGGTGACTTCAACGCGCGGTACCGTGTCATCTCACCGGATCGTGGATTCGCGGCCGCGCTGTGCGACCTCAGGCTTATGGCCTGGCTCGTCGACGAGGCGCCGCCACTTCCGCTCACATGGGAGATCCAACGCGACCAGGTGCTCTGCCGCGCGCCGAGTCTCGAGCCAAAAGACATTGCCGCGTTCGCCAAGGCAGTGCCGGAGTTCGCGCGCCGGATCAGCCGAGGCGCCTCGGACTAGCTCGCATAGGAGATGAGCTCGAGCAACGTCCCGTCTGGGTCGCGGAAGTACACGCTCGTGCCAGGCCCCTTCGCTCCGCCGCGGGTCATAGGCCCGGCCTCAACGCGGATGCCGCGCGCGCGCAGATGCTCGACCGCTTCCTCGATGGCGCCGGGCCATTCAAAGCAGAGGTCGCTGTTACCGGGAGCGACCGGAATCCGCGCGAGCATCGCCGGCCGCGTTCCGGGACCGTGTACGTTGAGCTGCTGCTCGCCAACTCGGTAGGCGACTCGCCCGTCGATCGCGACGACCTCTGCGCCGAAGACGTCGCGGTAGAAGGCGTTCGAGCGTTCGAAATCGCTGACCGCGATGACGACGTGATCCAGCCGCACGCCCGCACGATAGAGGCGAGTGTCCGAATCGACACTGGGAATAACCGCGGTCCGGAACGCGCTATGCCACACGGACGAATGGAGGGATCTTCATGATCGTCACATCTGTCATCAGCACCGATCTGGCAATCGCGCTGGTCCGCGCGGTTGTCGGTCTTGTCATCGCGGCGCACGGAGCGCAAAAAGTCCTCGGAGTCTGGGGCGGGCCGGGCCTTGAAGGATGGACTCAGGGCATCACCCGGATGGGACTTCGGCCGCCGGTCTTCTGGGCATGGGTCTCGGCGTTCGCGGAGCTTGCCGGCGGGATCGCTTTCGCGCTCGGGTTCCTCTTGCCGGTGGTCGCGGCGGCCCTGACGATCCAGATGGGTGTGGCCATCGCGCGCGCCCACTGGGGCAAGGGTTTCTGGAACACGAAAGGTGGGATCGAGTTCCCATTCACGCTCGGCGCGATCGCCGCGATCAACGGCGTCGCCGATCCGGGCGCGTACTCCCTCGATCGGGCGCTCGGGCTGCCGGCGATGGGCGTCGGCGTCTACGCGGGCGTGCTCGTCCTGGGCGTGCTCGCTTACCTCGTCGGGTCGAGAACCATGGGTGCGCAAGGGGCGGTCAAGCGCGCGGCCTGAGCCTCGCGCTCCGCAAGACCCGTCTATCCTTTCGTGCGGGGATGCCGTCCGTGAAAGAAGCGCTCGTGCGGCTCGACGCGCTGATGAATCGCTTGATCGAGGCGGACCAGTCTGGGTCCGGGATCGATCCCCTACCCATCGCGAGCGAGCTCGGCCAGATCCGGCAGCTCCTCGCCGAGGCACCGGCGGTCGTCCGCGCCAGGGGCGGTCAGAAGCATTTCCGCTGCGAAGCCTGCGGGACGATTTCGCATGGCGAAGCCGAGCCCGAGCGCTGCCCCACCTGTGGCGGGCGCAAGTTCTTCGCCGCGGATATTGAGCAACCCTTCGTGGAGTCGGGCGCCGGGTAGACCGTCCGCTCGGTTGTTTCTGTGACCGACGATGCACTCGCGCCCCTTGTCCTCTTGCTGCGGAGTCCTTATATTTCGGCGACTTAACTATTTGGAGTCCGAACCGCAGTGACCACCCTGATCGAGCGTCATGCCCCCGCGAAGACCGAAGACCTCGAGCTCGCGGGACTTCTCCTGGACACCCTGCGCCTGGTCAAGATGGCCACGGCCGCAAGCCGCGAGCACAGCCACGTGTCGGCGAACCGCGCCGGGGTGATGTGGCAGCTTCGCGAGCGCGCGATGCGGAGCGGTGATCTCGCACAGCGCTGCGCGATGACGGCGCCCGCGCTCACCGAGCTCGTCGACTCGCTCACGCGCGAGGGTTTCGTCCGGCGTCTCGAGGATCCGGCTGATCGGCGGGTCGTGCTCGTCGAGCTGACCGCTCAGGGACGCCGCGAGCTCGACAAGCACCGCGAGATCATGAAGCGGGGCGTGGCCGCCCTGCTCGCACGCGTCCCCGCTGACAAGCGAGTACGTCTGCGCGCCGCGCTGTCGGATCTCAATGAGTCGATCGATGCCATGGCCAAGGAGACCGCCAATGCCCGCTGAGATGACACGGAACGCCCGTATCCTGGCGACGGTCGGGGTGGCGCTCGCGCTCTTCCTCGCCGCGCTCGACCAGACCATCGTCGGCACGGCTCTTCCCAGGATCGTGTCGGACCTGAATGGGCTCGACTACTTCGCGTGGGTGGCCACGGCGTATCTCGTGACCTCGACCATCCTCACGCCGATCGCCGGAAAGCTCGGCGACCTCTTCGGCCGGAAGCCCTTCCTGCTCGTCGGAATGATCGGCTTCGTCATCGCTTCGGCTCTCTGCGGTCAAGCGCAGAACATGGCGGAGCTCGTGGCGTTCCGTGCGCTTCAGGGAGTCTTCGGCGGGGTTCTCTTCGCGAGCGTGTTCGCCACCATCGCCGACCTCTACTCGCCGGCCCAGCGCGCGAGGCTGCAGGGCGTCTTCGCCGGGATCTTTGGCATCGCCTCGGTCGTGGGACCCGTCGTTGGCGGTTATCTCACCGACAACCTCAGCTGGCGCTGGGTGTTCTACGTGAACGTCCCGGTCGGGGTCCTCGCCATCGTCGTCGTGTTCCTCACGCTCCCGTCGGTACGCCACTCGGCGTCCTGGCGCGACATCGATTTCGCCGGCGCGTTCACGCTCGCCGCGACGTTGGTGCCGCTTCTCATCGCACTCTCGATCACGCGTGACCACGAGTTCACCTCACCTGAGGTGATCGGGCTGCTCCTCGTCGCGGCCGTGATGAGCGTGATCTTCTTCGTTATCGAGCGGCGCGACCCGCATCCGGTCGTTCCCTTCGACCTGTGGAAGAACCCGACGTTCGCGGTATCCACCGCGATCGGCTTCCTTCTGGGGTTCTCGATGTTCGGTGCGATCCTCTTCGTCGGACTCGTCTACCAGGGGGTCCTCGGCATCCCCGCGACCAACTCGGGTCTCCTCATCACGCCGCTCATGGTCGGTCTTATCGTCGCGAGCCTCCTCACCGGCCAGCTGATGGTCCGCATGCGTCGCTACCGGTACCTCGGGACGGTCGGCGCCGTGCTCCTGGTGGTCGGTCTGTACCTGCTCTCGCAGGTCACGGTCGGTACGCCCGAGATCGAGGTCGTACGCGACCTCGTGCTCGTCGGGCTCGGCGTTGGCGTCGGTATGCCGCTCTATCTGAACGCGACCCAGAGCGCGGTCGAGCCGCGCTACCTCGGCGTCGTCTCGAGCCAGATCCAGTTCTGGCGGAACATCGGAAGCACCGTCGGGGTCGCCGTTCTCGGCGCGGTCCTCTCGCACGAGCTCACCCAGAGGATCGTCGCCTCGATCCCGCCCCAGTTCGCGGGCGCGATTCCGACCAACGGCAACGCGCAGGCGATCTTCGATCCCGCCGTCATGCAGCGGATCCCGCCGCCCGTGCTCGCCGCGATCCGGAGTGCGCTCGCCTCGTCGCTGCACGACCTCTTCCTTATCGCCGCGGGCGTCGCCGCGCTCGCCGTCGTCCTCTCGGTATTCCTTCAGGAGGTCCCGATCCGCGGCCGCACCGCGCCTGCGCGCCAGCCTGAGGGTGAGACCGTGCCGGCGTTCGGCGACTAGGCGCGGACATCTTCTCGGCCGTCCTGCGAGGTAGCTGCCGGTGCTGATTCGCCTGCTTCGGAGGTACCTCGCCCGGTATAGGCGGCAGGTCGCGATCGTCACCGCGCTCCTGCTTCTCCAGTCGGTCGGGAACCTCTACCTGCCCAATCTCAACGCGGACATCATCAATAACGGTGTCGCCGTAGGCGATACCGACTACATCTGGCGTACCGGCGCGGTCATGCTCGGGATCACGCTGCTGCTCGGCCTCTTCGCCGTCGTAGCGGTGTACTTCGCCTCACAGACGTCGATGGGCGTCGGCCGCGACGTCCGCGGCGCGGTCTTCGATCGCGTGCAGAGCTTCTCAGCGCGCGAGATGAATCGCTTCGGGACGGCATCGCTCATCACCCGCAACACGAACGACGTCCAGCAGGTGCAGCTCTTCCTGCAGATCGCGCTCACCATCCTCGTGAGCGCTCCGATCCTGGCGATCGGCGGAATCATCATGGCTCTTCGCGAAGACGCGACGCTGTCCTGGCTCATTGTCGTGATCGTCCCGCTCATGGGCGCGGTGATCGGTGTGTTGCTCTGGAAGGCGGTGCCGCTCTTCCGCCAGGTCCAGGTGAAGATCGACCGGATCACGCAGGTGCTCCGCGAGCAGATCACGGGCGTGCGCGTCGTTCGCGCGTTCATCCGCGTTCGATCGGAGCGGGCGCGCTTCGAGGTCGTGAACGCGGATCTCACCGCGACATCGCTTCGGGTGAACCGGATCTTCGCCCTGGCGTTCCCGGCCCTTCTCGGGATCATGAACCTGTCGACCGTCGCGATCCTGTGGTTCGGCGCCGGGCTCGTCGACCGCGGCGACATGCCCATCGGCAACCTCACCGCGTTCCTGCAGTACATCATGCAGATCCTCTTCGCTGTGATGACCGCCGTGTTCATGGTCATCCTCATCCCGCGCGCGGAGGCAAGCGCGCAGCGGATCGTTGACGTGCTCGGGACGACGTCATCCGTCGCCGAGCCGCTGCGCCCGGTCGCGCCGCAGCAGCTCTCCGGGCTCGTCGCGTTCGCGGATGTCACATTCGCGTACCCGCACGGCGAGCGTCCGGTGCTGCACGACCTGACTTTCGCGGCGCGACCCGGTCGCACCACGGCGATCATCGGCGGGACCGGCTCCGGAAAAAGCACGGTCGTGAGCCTCGTGACGCGGAGCTTCGACGTCACCTCCGGGGTCGTTCTGGTCGACGGTCTCGACGTCCGCGAGCAGTCGCTCGATGGGCTCTGGTCGCGCATCGGGCTCGTGCCGCAGACCGCGTACCTGTTCAAGGGAACGGTCGCGCAGAACCTCCGCTTCGGCAATGAGAACGCGACCGACGCAGAGCTCTGGCGCGCTCTCGAAGTCGCGCAGGCGCGCGATTTCGTCGCGGCCATGGCCGGCCAGCTCGAGGCGCCGATCGACCAGGGCGGTACCAACGTCTCGGGCGGGCAGCGCCAGCGTCTCGCGATCGCGCGCGCGATCGTGAAACGGCCGGCCATTTACCTCTTCGATGACTGCTTCTCTGCCCTCGACGCCGGGACAGACGCGCGTCTGCGCACCGCCCTCAAGGCCGAGACCGGCGACGCCACCGTGATCATCGTCGCCCAGCGCGTCAGCACGATCCTCCACGCCGATCACATCGTCGTGCTCGATGAGGGACGCGTCGTGGGAAGCGGCACGCACGACGAGCTCATGCAAACCAGCGCCGAGTACCGCGAGATCGTCGAATCGCAGCTCGGGACGGCCGCGGCATGATGATGGGCAGGCCGCAGGGTGGCGGTTCGGGGGGTCGCCCGCAGCCGGGCCGTGGCGGTCCTTTCATGGGCCTCAGCGCGCCGGTCGAGCGATCAAAGGATTTCCGCGGGACACTCGGAAAGCTGCTATCGCGCCTTCGCTCCGAGCGGCCTGTGCTCGCGGTTGCCGTCGTGTTTGGATCGCTCGGCGTCGTCTTCAGCGTCATCGGCCCGAAGATCACGGGAAACGCGATGAACATCATTTTCGACGGTGTTCTCGGCCGGACTCTTCCGGCGGGCGTACCGAAGGAGCAGGTGATCGAGTCGCTCCGGGCTCGAGGCCAAGGCCAGCTCGCGGACATGCTCGCCGCGACGAACGCGGTCCCCGGTGTGGGCGTCGACTTCGCTGCGCTCGC